>SVCW01000044.1 GCA_015058155.1 Clostridiales bacterium
AGTCCTGCTACCCCAGCCATACGACCCATTAGCTCAGTCGGCAGAGCACTTGACTTTTAATCAAGGTGTCCGGAGTTCGAATCTCCGATGGGTCACCATGATTATTTAGCTTTTTGAGCAATTTTGGGGTGTAGCAGAACTCTCAGATATGGAGAGGTGTCCGAGCGGTTTAAGGAGCCGGTCTTGAAAACCGGTGACTCCGAAAGGGGCCGTGGGTTCGAATCCCACCCTCTCCGCCATATATAAAAACAGTTCAGACTTATATTAGAAAGCCTGGAGAAGTACTCAAGTAGGCTGAAGAGGACGGTTTGCTAAACCGTTAGGGTTCGTAAGGGCCGCATGGGTTCGAATCCCATCTTCTCCGCCATATAGGGGTATAGCTCAGTTGGTAGAGCAGTGGTCTCCAAAACCACGTGCCGTGGGTTCGAATCCTACTGCCCCTGCCAATCGGTTTTAATTAGTATCGGGGTGTAGCGCAGTTTGGTAGCGCAACTGGTTTGGGACCAGTGGGCCGCGGGTTCAAATCCTGCCACCCCGACCATTATTTTAAGGGCCATTAGCTCAGTTGGTCAGAGCGTCCGGCTCATAACCGGCAGGTCCCGGGTTCAAGTCCCTGATGGCCCACCAAATTCAACTCAACATCGTAATCGTTTGCCCAGATAGCTCAGTAGGTAGAGCAGGGGACTGAAAATCCCCGTGTCCTTGGTTCAATTCCGAGTCTGGGCACCATTTATTTTTTGAAACAATACCGCATGGTATTGTTTTTTTACGTTTTCTTTATATCTTTTTCTATTGCACATATGACTATCATTGTGTATGATTATCAATATTTATTGTTCAAAGGGAAAGAGATAAGGAGGAAACATATGAACATCTGGCATGATATAAGTGAATCACGTATTCAGGCTGAAGATTTTCTCGCCGTAATTGAAATTGAAAAGGGCAGCAAGAAAAAATATGAACTCGATAAGGAAACAGGCCTTATAATTCTTGATAGAATACTATACACATCGACACACTATCCAGCAAACTATGGATTCATTCCAAGAACTTATGCGGGAGATGGTGATCCGCTTGATGTGCTCGTACTGACAACAGAAACCATTGATCCGCTTGTGCTTGTTCATTGTTACCCGATAGGCGTAATGACAATGATAGACAATGGTGATCCTGATGAAAAGATTATTGCGATTCCTTATGAGGATCCTATGTACAATTCATACAAGGACATTTGCGATCTACCGGCACACATCTTCAATGAAATGAAACACTTCTTCTCTGTGTATAAGGAACTTGAAGGTAAGGAAACTGCTGTAGATGAAGTTCATGGAAGAGAAGTTGCCGTAAAGATTATTAGTGATGCAATTGAAAACTACAAAAAAACATTTGGTTAAAAGAACTGTCCTGCTGCAATCTACACAGCAGGATATTTTTTTGGCATTAAATGGAAATATATGGTTGACAAGTAAAATAATAGGTGATATTATTCAAGAAGCAGATGTAAAATATTACCAATTGAAAGGGCGGGAAAAAGTGAAGAGATTTATTAAGCCGTTTATCGGGGGGTTACTGATACTCAGTGCTTTTGCGGGACTCATATACTGGGAAAACGATGGCCGCGAAAGATGGACAATGGAAGAAGTTGCAGTCATGACTGAGAGTGTTGAAACAGGCGACATTATTACAAAAGATATGTTCAGACCTGCAAGAGTGAATCGTGACGATACCATAAATGGGGCTTTAAGGATGAGCGATGTTTCCAAAGTTACAGGAATGATTGCAGACCGACCTATTGAAAAGAAGAGCCAGGTTTCAATGAAGTTTTTCGATGAGCCTGAAACGAGACTCGAAAAAGGAAAAAGTATATACGTAATAAAGAATGAGTGGATTGATATGAGAAGCAGTTCATTAAGATGTGGCGATACCGTTAACATTTACAGCGATAATGGCGATACTTTTTTCGGAACTTTTACGGTAGCGTTTGTAAAAGATGACAACGAGCAGGAAGTAGTCGAAGCGGAAGGATTTGCAAAGTCGGAAAATGTCCTCGACAGAAAAATGAGTAGCAGGCCGGCATACCATATCGAAATTATTGCGAGTCTTGAAGAGTATATTGCGATTCAGAAATTTGTAACTGAAGAACTCCGAAGCCTTATGATTGTGCAGGATGGTGATTTTATATGATAAAGAACCTGATTGCATTTCATGGGGCAGATAGAAAGGTAGGAGTTACAATGATTGCTCAGTCAGTTGCAGAATGCATCGCAAATTATCTCAAGACTGAAGATGTGCTTCTTGTAACGCTTAATGGCAGGCAGAATGCACAGTATTTAAGAGAAGAAGCTTCACCAATCGATAATTACAGGGCAAAGCTTGAAAGCGGAATCACGGTAAGTAAGAGTGAGATCGACAGAGTTAAAAACATGAACAATCTTTATATTATAAGCGGTGTAAAGAAAGAAACAGAAGAGAGACTCTATCATCCGGAAACTGCGAAGAAACTTCTTCTTGATGCGTCTTCACAGTTCAGCATAATTATAGCCGACTGCGGTAGTGAACTTGATAATGGCCTTGCTATAGGAGGCCTCATGTCTGCAGAGAAAAAATTCATGGTTCTTTCCCAGAATGAGGCTACTCTGAGGCGATATGAAAATATGAAGAAGTATTATGAAGGGTTAACTTTGAATTTTGACAGTCTCATTATCAACAAGTACTCGGAAAGAGATCCTTACTCACTCGGTTATCTGAGAAAGAGACTCTGCTGTGAACCGGAAAGACTATATCCGGTGGCTCTTGCATCGCTTGGAAGACAGGCCGAAATGGAATACAGAACAATAATGAACCTGAATGAAGAGGTCTTTGTGAAGGATATTGAAAAATTATCATTTTCAATCATCGACTTTGCAGGCCTGGGACATAAAAAAGACAAAAGGAAACCAAGATGGAAAGGTTTTATTTAGACGATTTTCTTAGTGAAAACGATGGTAGCGAAAGCGATGCCGGACTGTATCGCATAAAGGATACAGCATCGGGAAGCTGTAATGAAATAAGTTTCGAAGAAGTCTGTGCGCTCATATACAGCGAGTTCAGACTTGAGTGGGAAGATGAAAACAGTAATACGGAAAAACTTCTCGATATTCAGAAAAAGGCAATTACAGGCTGCGCTCCGGAAGTAAGCTTCTTTAAACAGAGAATTATTGAAATACTTGATAAGCATAATCTTCTGGGAACAACCTTCCCCGACTGGTATGAAAGCCTTGAAGATGGCATCTATCAGGAAAACTGGGGCGTAGCGTCAATTGCAGAGTGGTTCTCGGATAAATACCGTGATTCATCATCTGCAAAGATAATAGGAGACAGAATATATTTCCTGGAAAACGGAAGAATGGTTCTGAAAGAGCAGCGCATTTCTGAAGAAAGAAGAGAGCAGCTTATAAGAGCTTTTCTGATGCTTACGCCTGAAGAGAGACTTGACAAGGATTTTCATGAAGTTTACCTGAAGGACGGTACGAGAATTACGATATTCAGGCGCGGGATGGTAAAGAAAGGTCAGGATGTAATCATTTTCAGGCGTTACATAGTACCAAACTACACATTTGAAGAACAGGCAAGGAGAGGGACGATTCCGTATGAAAGCATAGAACTCTTCAAGTGTATGGTAGAGCTTGGCTACAACACAGCATTCATAGGAGCTGTTAGGACAGCAAAAAGTACTTTTCTCTCAACGTGGCAGACTTATGAAAAGAAAGAACTTGAAGGTGTAATGATTGAAACGGATCCTGAAATTCCGATGCATATGCTTATGCCTGATGCTCCCGTTGTGCAGCTTATAGCTGATGGAGATAAATTAAAATCTATAACAAAAAATCTTCTTCGTTCCGACGCAGACTATTTCATAATGGCAGAGGCCAGAGACGGGATAGCACTCGATACTGTTCTGAGAGCGGCAGCAAAAGGCACAAGGCGTATGAAAATTACTTTTCACACAAGAAAACCGGAGAATTTCCCGTATGATGTTGCAGGTGAAATAGTGAGTAAGCTTGGCGGAAATATCGAGTACACTGCAAGAAGAGTCGCAGATTCATTTGATTATCTTTTTCATTTTGTCCAGCTTCCGGACAAATCAAAAAAACGTCTCAATGCAATATACGAAATGAGTTATCTTGCAGAAACGGGAACCATCAGTATGAAAAGGATTTTAAAGTATGACTATATAACTGATTCGTGGAAATTTATGTTTCATATTTCAGATGACAAAAGAGAAGCGGGAATAGAAGAGAATTACGAAGGTTTTAAGAGGTTCGAAAATGAACTTCGAAAACTTTCAGACGGGCAGGGGGAGAAATAGTGAAATACAGAATAGCTGAAACAATACATATGAGTTTCTATCTTCTTCTTTTAGCAGGCCTTCTTGTTTTGTTCAAGGACGATATCAAAGCTGTTTTCTGGCGCATAAGAATGACGAGAAGACTTAAAACACGTGCAAGATTAAGAGAAGAAGGTCGCATCACAAGGCACTTTGATATGCTTGTCAGAACGACGGTTTCGGAGAAACTAAAAGGGTATCATCTTACTCTTGTTACAGGTATTGTTTTTACAAGTGTAACACTTATTGGTGTCAGAAGTACAAGCATCATGACTGCTTTGATGTTTGGCATTCTCATCGGAATAATGCCATATTTCTTTCTGAGAATCAAACTTGAAAATATTCGCCATAAGGCGAGCTTTGAGGGAGAAACCTTTATCACATCACTGATATCAAAATACAGGATTTCCAATTTCAATATGCAGAGAGCGCTTGAACTTCTAATTGAAGATGAAAAAATGAGCGAAATGTTCAGGAGACTTCTTATGCCGGCAATTATGAGAGCACGAATGACGGGAGACAGGCAGAAAATTGAAGAAGCCTTTGCAGAATTCAACTTTGCCATAAACACAAACTGGAGCAGAATGGCCTCATATAATATATCGGCTGCTTTTATAAGCGGACTTGATGTGACGAGTGCGCTCGAAGACATAATGATACAACTTCGCGAAGCAAAATCGCTTGCTGAAGAAAGAAAAAGACTTAATGCTGAAGCAGGCAGACTCGTACTTTTCATGGTACCTGTATCATACATGGCATCTCTGATTCTTGCTGTTAAATACGTAGGTGTTACGCCTCGGGAACTTGTAAGAAATCAGTTTTTTACATCGCAGGGATTTGCTTTTTTCGTTTTTATCCTCTTCATGTTTCTGTTTAATACAGCACTTCTCAAGATAATTGAAAACAAACGATTTGATTATTAGAAAGGAAGCGTGATGATAAATACTGACAGAATATTTTTATTTGCAATTTTCCTGATTTATGCTTCAGGTGTCATAATGATAGTCGCTACATTTCCAGGAGATATAAGACTGAGGCGTAGTGACAGCAGGCTTGATTTTAACAGCATCAAGGATGCATTATATACAAAAATCAGGACGAGTACACTTTATAAAAGTGCAAGAGAAGAAAGAATAGACAAGGCTATCTACGAAGATCTTTCGTATCTCAGGAACCTTATTATTGCACACAAAGGTATGGTAAGCAGTGACAAAGTAATAACCAGTCTTTCAGAGCGCGATGGAGTTCTTAAGAAGTCATATATAAAGATGCTTTCTCTCTTAAGGCTCGGAAGGGTCAGGGAAGCTGAAAAGGTGCTGAGGACGGGAGCTGCAACTTCAGCAGGTAAAGAGTTTGCATCACTTCTCATTACGTGGGAAGAGCTGCCTCCTGAACAGCTTGAAGAAATAATAGTATCTTGCATAAGAAGTATAAAGGAGACAAATCTGACGAAACGGAAGAAAAGAGAAGAAATACTTAGTGATCTCATTTATTTTCCGGCTACGCTCAACGTCTTCCTTATATTTATAAATTTTGTTTACATTTCATATTTCATGCAGCAAAAGCAAATGTTTGAAATGATTTTTTAAGAAGGGAGGGATTGATAATGAAACAGCTTATCGTACTTGTTGCGACAATTATTCTCGGTCTTGCTATCGGAGGAATAATTACAGGATTTGCGACAGACGCTGAAGGCGTAGCTGAAGTAGCAAGCAAGTCAATGGACAAGATTGCAGAAAGCACAGTCACATGGAAAGTTGACTAGGTAAAAAAATGAAACAGCTTATAGTTTTGTGCAGTACGATTTTCTTGGGAATCGCTATATATTATATGATAATGGGGCCGGATGAAGGCTCTGTCATAAATGCGATGGCTGATATGTGGAAGGCGAGTCTTGAAATAAGGAGTTATTCTGAATGAAGCAGTTTATAGTGCTTATTGCAGTGCTTCCGATAATGATGGTTTTTCTTCTTCAGTTTTCGGTTGACCAGGTGAACAGTGAAAAGATTGCATATATTCAAAGTGTTGTATACTCGGCAAAGGAAGATGCCAAGCAGGAGGGGTGCTTCACGGAGGAGATTACGGAACGTATTAAAAGTGAGATATCGCAGGGACTCGACATACCGGAAGAATATGTTGAAGTAATTGCCGATGATGAAGTAAAGTACAGATATTCAAAAGGTGAAGGCCGCCTTATAAATTACAAAGTCAGTGTCAGACTTGACGGAATAATGGCAGGCGGTGCACTTCTCGGGATTAGTGAAGATGAAAACTCAACTATTTATACGATAGATAGTTACACGGCGAGTGAACGGATATGAAAGTACTGATTGTGTTTTCGGCTATTTTCATGATGGCATTCACATGTGTGATTTATCAGGGAGATATGAACCTTTATATGCATGAACAGGAGACCCTGAAAATGATTGCGGAAGAAACTGCCTGTCAGGCTGCGCTCTGTCTTGATGAAAATGCTTATGGCGAAGGAAGACGTGAATTTGACAAAGATATGGCAGAAGAGGCAGTAAGCAAATATATTGAAGACAGCAGAGACCTTCTTGCGAGGGGTGAAGATTATGTAATTACATATAACGTTGTCTATGAAGATGACGAAACTGGGTATCTTCCGGAAAACGACAAGAAAAGGCCTTCGGTTACGGTCGATATAAGTGCTGAAACTGATGATTTCTTCAGCCTTCCTTTTCTAAAAAAATCAGAAATAACAAGAAAATCGAAATACGAAATAAAGGGACTTTGAATAAAGTCCTTTTATATTTTTTCGCTTTTACGGCAGACTATGCTGTATGAGAAATAATCTTTTGCGAAGCGAAAAGAGAATACGGAAAACGATTACTGCATTAAGGATTGTTACAGCTCTCATCCTTATATTTATGGGTTTTGTCACTGCACATATTGTAACGTGCATGAGATGTGGCGGAGAAGGTGTAGTCTGCGGGAAAATCAGCCTTGTGACTTATGCTGACAGATACCGTGATGATGAAGGAAAAACAGAAAGTGTTCATTCGTTTGATAAACTTGAAAACGGCGACATACTTGTTACTGATAGTGTTCATACTGCGGGCTGGCGCCACGGTCATGTAGCAGTCGTGATTGATAAGGATGAAGGCCTTATACTTGAAGCGGTGACGTTTGGTGTGCCTACAAAAATCAGAAATGTGGAGAGGTGGGAGTCATATGCAAATGTTGCGCAGCTCCGAATTAAAGATGATGTTGCGCGTCAGGTATTGAATGCGAATCAACTTGCTCGAGTGGAAGGATTGTCTGATTCGGAAATACTGGGCTTATATATTTCTGAGTTTGCGAGAGAAAACATTCATGAACTTGATTACGGTTTTATACCAAGTATGAAAGAGAAAGCTCCGGCAATAAATGAGCTCACAAAAACGCACTGCGCGCACCTTGTCTGGTATCTTTATATGACTTTCGGACTTGACCTTGATTCGGATGGAGGATTTGTTGTGACGCCTGATGATATACTTAACTCGGAAAAGCTTGAAATTGTTGAAACCTTCGGTATTTCGCAGGTATGATTGCCCCTGCATGACTTGACAAAATTGCTAATTGGTCTATAATTAAAATGTTAAATATTTTTCAGGAGATAGACTTATGGCAAAGGAAAAAATTAATTTTGAAGACGAGCAGGTAAAAAACAATTTCAGACATACTGCTTCACACGTTATGGCTCAGGCTGTAAAGAACATCTGGCCCGAAGCTAAGCTTGCAATCGGACCGGCTATCGACAACGGATTTTATTATGACTTTGATTTAGAATATAGATTCACGGAAGAGGATTTCCTCAAGATTCAGAAGGAAATGAAGAAGATTGTTCAGGCAAACTACAAGCTTGAAAGATTCGAACTTCCTAGAGCAGAAGCTCTTGCACTCATGGAAGAAAAGGGTGAACCATACAAGGTAGAACTCATCAATGATCTTCCTGAAGATGCAGTAATCTCATTCTATAAGCAGGGCGATTTCGTTGATCTTTGTGCAGGACCTCATATGGAATCAACAGGCCAGATCAAGGCTTTCAAGATCATGAGCGTTGCAGGTGCATACTGGAGAGGAAATTCAGACAACAAGATGCTCCAGAGACTCTACGCTACAGCATTCCCAACTCAGGAAGAACTCGACGAATACGTAAACAGACTCGAAGAAGCTAAGAAGAGAGACCACCGTAAGATTGGTAAGGAAATGGATCTCTTTGCTATCTATGAAGAAGGCCCTGGATTCCCGTTCTTCATGCCAAACGGAATGATCTTAAGAAATGAACTCGAAGCATTCTGGAGAGCAGAACACAAGAAGAGAGGATATGTTGAAATCAAGACTCCTCTTATTTTAAACAAGCAGCTCTGGCTCACATCAGGACACTGGGATCACTATAAGGACAACATGTACTTCACAGAAATCGATGAAGAAGAATATGCTGTTAAGCCAATGAACTGCCCAGGTTCAATGCTCGCATACAAGAGAAAGATGTACTCATACAGAGATTTCCCTATGCGTGTCGGTGAACTCGGTCAGGTACACAGACATGAACTTTCAGGAGCTCTTCACGGTCTCATGAGAGTTAGAACATTCACTCAGGACGACGCACATATCTTCATGCTTCCTGAACAGGTAAACGATGAAATCAAGGGCGTTGCAAAGTTCTGTGATGATGTATACAAGATGTTCGGATTCGAATACCACGTTGAACTTTCAACTAGACCTGAAGATTCAATGGGTACAGACGAAGAATGGGAAATGGCTGAAAACGCACTCCGTTCAGCAATCGAAGAAATGGGAGTTCCTTTCGTAATCAACGAAGGAGACGGAGCATTCTACGGACCTAAGCTCGACTTCCATCTTCAGGATTCAATCGGAAGAACATGGCAGTGCGGTACAATCCAGCTCGACCTTCAGATGCCACAGAGATTTGACCTCACATACGTTGGCGCTGACGGCGAAAAGCACAGACCTATCATGATCCACAGAGTAATCTTCGGATCAATCGAAAGATTTATCGGTATCTTAACTGAACATACTGCAGGTAAGTTCCCTCTCTGGCTCGCACCTGTACAGGTTAAGCTTCTCACAGTAGCAGAAAAGTTTGCTCCATACGCAGAAGAAGTTGCTGCTAAGCTTGAAGCTGAAGGATTAAGAGTAGTTCTCGATATCAGAAATGAAAAGATCGGTTACAAGCTCAGAGAAGCAAGAAACGAAAGAGTTTCATACATCGGCGTTATCGGTGAAAGAGAAGCTGAAGCAGGAACACTCACAGTTCGTTCAAGCAAGGTTGGAGAACTCGGCGAAATGTCAGTTGATGAATTCACAGCTAAGCTTATCGAAGAAATCAAGACAAAGGCTATGTAATTTAAGATGGGCCGGATTAATTCCGGTCCATTATCATGAGATAATAAGACTAAGGAGATACAGAAATGGCAGACTTAACTGAAAAGATTGCACAGGCGTTTAATCCTGTTGAACAGTTAAATGAATACAGCAGCGTAAAGAAGGTAATCGGCGTTGTATCAGGTAAGGGTGGCGTAGGAAAGTCAATGGTAACTTCACTCCTCGCATCATGGATGGCAAAGGAAGGAAACAGAACTGCAGTACTCGACGCTGACATCACTGGTCCATCAATCCCTAAGGCATTCGGAATCAAGGGCAGAGCATCAGTAAACGAAAACGCACACCTCATTCCTATGAAGAGTAAGGGCGGCGTTGAAGTTATGTCAATCAACCTCGTACTCGAAAATCCTGAAGATCCTGTAGTATGGAGAGGCCCTGTAATCGCAGGAGCTGTTAAGCAGTTCTGGACAGAAGTACTCTGGGAAGATGAAGACTACATGTTCATCGACATGCCTCCTGGAACTGGCGACGTTCCTTTAACAGTATTCCAGTCACTTCCTATCGATGGTATCGTAATCGTAACATCACCTCAGGAACTCGTTGGAATGATCGTAGAAAAGGCTGTAAAGATGGCTGATATGATGGACGTTCCTGTAATCGGAATCGTAGAAAACATGTCATACTTCTTATGCCCTGACTGCGGTAAGAAGCACAAGATTTTCGGAGAAAGCCACATTGACGAAATCGCTGCAAAGCACGGAATCATCAACGTTGCAAAGCTCCCAATGGACCCTGAAGTAGCAAAGGCTGCTGACAATGGAACAATTGAAGAAATCAATCTTCCTGAAATTGGTGCAATTGCAGACGCTATCAAGGCACTTTAATATAATATTTCGGCTCACGCTCGGTGCGTGAGCCTTTTTTATTGCTTTTTATTCGGAAAAAATGT
>SVCW01000045.1 GCA_015058155.1 Clostridiales bacterium
CTAAATAAGCAAAGGGATTATGCGGAGTCTATCGGGATCATCATCCTGAAGACTCCCAAAAGCAAAGACAAGGAGTGAATAACATGGTTTCAATATTATTAACATTTTTAATGATATGGCTCATGATAGGGTTTATAAAGTTTGCATGGTCAGCAACATGGGGTATCTTCAAGCTTGCCGGAATAATACTTTCTGTCATAGCATTTCCGATAGTATTAATTGGCTCTCTCGTAATAGGTATCGGTACGTATCTGATACTTCCGGTAATTCTTATAGGTCTTGCGTTCGGATTAATTAGTAGAGCTTCGTAGATAGCAAAGCGCCAGTTGACGGCCGATTAATAAATTAGTTGTTAATTTCTGTTGAGTTAAGCCCGCTTTGTTAGAGCCTTGAAGTTTTCAAGGCTCCTGTTATTTACAAACAAGTATAAAAGAGGTTAATATATAAATGAAAGGAGGAGCTGATATGGTTTACTGGGCATTTATGTTACTTATGGTCATTCTGATACCGGCAATAATGACTATATCCGGCAAAGTGCTTTCGGAAGGCGGCACTATCAGAAACCAGATGTTCGGGTACAGAACGAGTATGTCTATGAAAAATGATGATACATGGGAGTTTGCCAATGAGATGCTCGGCCACATGTGGATAAGGATGGGACCGGCACTTTTGCCAGTATCAGTGATTCCTATGTTATTTGTAATGGGTAAGGGCGAGGATGCAATCGGTATCATGACAGCTGTCATAGTTATAATCCAGTGCATACCGCTAGTATCGACAGTAGTTATAATAGAAAAAGCGCTCCACAAGAATTTTGACAGAAACGGACGCAGGAAGATATAAGAAGGGAAAAGCATGGATCAGAATATTTACAGAGAATTAAGAGAGGGCCTCGGCCTTTCAAGAGATAAGGCAAGTGAACTGCTCGAAACGATGCCACCTGAAAGAATAGAAAGAATTGAAAACGGAAAGTTCCTTCCCCATCCTGACGAAGTACTTCTCATGTCAGATAAGTACAAGGCACCGGAACTCTGCAATTATTACTGTGCTCACCAGTGTCCGATAGGAGCAGAGTACGTACCGCCAATCAAAATCAAGGATCTTTCGACGATTGTTCTCGAAATGCTCTCGTCACTTAATTCAATGAACAAAAGTAAGGACAGACTCATCGATATAGCAGCTGACGGAAAGATTGAAGAGGACGAAATCAAAGATTTTATCGCTATTCAGGAGGAACTCGAAAAAATTTCCATCACAGTAGAAACACTCCAGCTCTGGGCAGAGCGTATGATTGCAACAGGTGCAATCGACAGTGAGCTTTACGAAAAATACAAAAACGAATAGTGAAAACATGATGCACCAAAAGTGAACTTATCACCGGAAAGTGCATCTTTTTATTGCTTTAATCAAATGTAGTAAGTATAATAAAAGCATAATTTTCAGAAAATTCAAAGGAGGCAAGCGATGAAATATAAAGATAGAATAGATAAAATTGTTGCAGACCTTTCACCGGAACTTAAGAAACTTGCAAAAGATATCCATGACAATCCGGAACTCGGACTCGAAGAGTTCAAAGCATGTGCATGGCAGGTAGAGCTTATCAAGAAATACGGTTTTGATGTGGAAACAGGTGTTGCCGATATTCCGACTGCTTTCGTTGCATCGTATAAAGGCGATAAACCGGGTCCTGTTATCGGTATGATTTCAGAGTATGACTGCCTCCCTGAGATAGGACATGCCTGCGGTCACAACCTTATCGCTATGATGGGTGTAGGATCTGGTCTTGGAATGAAGGAATTTATTGATGAGTTCGGAGGCGAAGTAAGAATTTACGGTACTCCTGCTGAGGAAAATGCTGGAGCAAAGATTCCTATGGCAAAGGCCGGTCTGTTTGACGATTGTGATGCAGTAATGCAAGTTCATCCTTCATGCATGGATACTGACTCGTGGAATACCAGCGCTATCGATGCTCTTTCTGTGGAATTCCGCGGCAAGCCAAGCCATGCGGCAGCAGCTCCTGAAATCGGAATCAATGCGCTTGATGCTATGATTCTTCTTTTCAATGCAGTCGCACTTATGAGACAGCAGACTACTGAAGATACAAGAATACACGGTGTAATTACTGATGGCGGAGTAGTGCCGGGAATCATTCCTGACTACACAAAGGCTGACTTCTATACAAGAGCACATCGTGCCAAGGATGCTATCGCTCTTACATACAGACTTATGGATGCGGCAAAAGGCGCTGCACTTGCAACAGGCTGTGAAGTAAATTTCATACGCGACCCTGAAGCAATCTACGTTGACACTATCAGCAATCAGGTTCTTTCAAGAAGAGCAACAGACTATATGGAAGAACTCGGTTTCAAGCCACAGAGATTTGAAGGTCAGTATGTAGGTGGTTCGACTGATCTTGGAAATGTATCATATATCGCTCCAAGCATCCATCTTTCATGCAAAATCGGAGATTCACCTGACGGTTCACAGTTCGGAGTACACACTTATTACTTCACAGAAAGAGCAGGAACTGACGAAGCTATGGAAGTATGTCTCGGATATATAAAGGGACTTATCGCAACAGGAATAGACCTTCTCACAGAACCTGAATTTCTTGCGGAGATTAAAGAAGAGTTTTCACACATAAATGATTAAATGATATGCACAAATCGGCGATATTTCGTTTGATTTGTGCATTACTTTTTTTAAAGACAACAAACGGGTTGAAAATGAAGATACGTAATTGTATAATGAAGGGTAGCAATTGTAAGATAATTCAAAAGATTTAGCAGGAAGTGTGTTATAAATAATTCTGCTTTTCTCGGAATATTTGAGGAGGTGCTTACTATGAAAGAAAAAGAAAGATTAAACCAGATTGTTGAAAATCTTTCACCTGAACTTATCAAACTTGCAAAGGACATCCATGCGAACCCTGAACTCGGATTCCAGGAATTCAAGGCATACCAGTGGCAGGTTGATCTTATCAAGAAATATGGTTTTGAAGTAGAAGAACATGTTTCAGGAATGGAAACAGCATATATCGCATCATACAAGGGTGATAAGCCAGGCCCCGTAGTAGGTATGATTTCAGAATACGATGCTCTTCCTGGACTCGGACACGGCTGCGGACATAACCTTATCTGCATGATCGGTGTTGGTGCAGGTCTTGCTATGAAAGAATTCGTTGACAAGTACGGTGGAGAAGTAAGAATTTACGGTACTCCTGCGGAAGAATCAGACGGCGGTAAGCTCCCTATGCTTGCTGACGGAAGATTTGATGATGTTGATGCATGTCTTGAAGTTCATCCTTCATGCATGTCAACAGACGGCTGGGGATCAAGTGCGCTTTATGCCTGCAGAGTAGAATTCTTCGGTAAGCCATCACACGCAGCAGCAGCTCCTGAAATCGGAATCAACGCACTCGATGCTATGATCCTTCTCTTCAATGCTGTAGGTCTCATGAGACAGCAGACTAAGGAAGACATCAGAATCCACGGCGTTATCACTGACGGTGGTGTTGTTCCTGGTATTATTCCTGATTACACAAAGGCTGAATTCTATGCAAGATCATACAGAGCAAAGGATTCAGAAGATATCCTTAACAGAATCAAGGCAGCTTCAGAAGGTGCAGCTCTTGCTACAGGATGCAGAACAGAAGTTACTTTCTACGATGGAGCATACATGGATACAGTAACTAACCAGCCGCTTTCAAGAAGAGCAGCTGATTACTCAGAAGAACTCGGTTACAAGGTAAAGAGATTCAACGGACAGCACACTCAGGGAGCATCAGACCTCGGAAACGTTTCATACAGAATTCCTTGCGTACAGCTCATGTGTAAGCTCGGCGATTCACCTGATGGTTCAGACTTCGGTCTCCACACTCACTACTTACTCGAAAGAGCAGGTTCAGACGAAGGTATTGCAGTAGGTCTTGACTACGTAAAGATTCTTGCCGCAACAGCAATCGACGTTCTTACAGAACCAGAACTCCTTGCTGAAATCAAGGAAGCACATAAATACGTTAACGATTAATTATTAGTTTATTCAGTGTAATATTGGAGGAGTTATTATGAAAGATAGAGAACGCATTGAACAGATAGTTGCGGACCTTTCACCGGAACTTATCAAGCTTGCAAAGGACATCCATGCAAATCCTGAAGTAGGTATGGAAGAATTCAAGGCTTATGCTTGGCAGATTGAGCTTATTAAGAAGTATGGTTTCGAAATTGAAGAACAGGTATCAGGTATGCCAACTGCATATATCGCATCATACAAGAGCGACAAGCCAGGCCCAATCATCGGCATGATCTCAGAATATGACGCACTTCCTGGACTCGGACACGGATGCGGACATAACCTTATCTGCATGATCGGTGTTGGTGCAGGTCTTGCTACAAAGGAATTCGTTGACAAGTACGGCGGAGAAGTAAGAATCTACGGTACTCCTGCAGAAGAATCACACGGCGGTAAGCTCCCTATGCTTGCTGACGGAAGATTTGACGATCTCGACGCCTGCCTCGAAGTTCATCCTTCATGCATGTCAACAGACGGCTGGGGTTCAAGTGCTCTTGACGGATGCACAGTAGAATTCTTCGGTAAGCCATCACATGCAGCTGCAGCTCCTGAAATCGGAATTAATGCACTCGATGCTATGATCCTTCTCTTCAACGCTGTAGGTCTCATGAGACAGCAGACTAAGGAAGATGTAAGAATCCACGGCGTTATCACTGACGGTGGTGTTGTTCCTGGTATCATTCCTGACTATACAAAGGCAGTATTCTATGCAAGAGCATACAGAACTAAGGATTCAGTAGATATCCTCAACAGAATCAAGGCGGCAGCAGAAGGCGCAGCTCTTGCTACTGGATGTACAACAAAGGTTACTGTTGATGAAGGCGCATACATGGATACAGTAACAAACCAGGCAATCTCAAGAAGAGCAGCTGACTACTCAGAAGAATTCGGATACAAAGTAAAGAGATTCAACGGCCAGCACACTCAGGGTGCATCAGACCTCGGTAACGTTTCATACAGATGCCCTTGCGTACAGCTTATGTGCAAGCTCGGAGATTCACCTGACGGTTCAGATTTCGGTCTTCACACTCATTACTTACTTGAAAGAGCAGGATCAGACGAAGGTATTGCAGTAGGTCTTGACTATGTAAAGATTCTTACAGCTACAGCAATCGACGTTCTTACAGAACCTGATCTTGTTAAGGAAATCCACGAAGAATTCAAGCACGTAAACGATTAGTCATAAAATTGCGCTGTTGTTCTATTTTAAAATAGAATATCAATGAAGGAGCTTTCCGTATGGAAGGCTCCTTTTAATGTGAATTATATATACATAAGCACGACAACGTGTTAACAACACATTAATATATGTTAATATTTCGTTAAAAAAGCGATTGAAGAGGCCTAAAAAGAGTGATATAATTTAATAGAATATATTTCGAATATTCGAAAACTATTTACCGCACAAAGAGAAATCTTAGTGCACGCTATTATTCTATGACGAAATAAGGAAGGAGATAAGTGATGGAAGAAAAGAAGAAATTCAAGATTGCAGTCCCTCACGTTTACTCACTCCTCATCGCTATCATCATTATCTGTGCCCTCATGACTTACATTATTCCTGCAGGTGCATACGATATGATGGTAACTGAGGACGGAAGATCAGTAGTAGACCCAACTACTTATCACAGAATCGAGCAGACTCCGCTCAGCCTCATGGCTACTCTTTCAGCAGTATTCAACGGCATGATGGGAGCAGCTGATATCATTTTCCTCATCTTCATCTGCGGTGGTGCATTCGGAGTTGTATTTGCTACTAAGGCATTTGACGCAGCTATCGTAAGAATCGCACTCGCTATGAACGGTAAGGAAAAGATTATCATTCCTGTACTCATGGCAGTATTCTGCTTCATGGGATGTACAATGGGTTCAGCAGAAGACCTTATCGTTTACGTTCCAATCATCATGAGCTTATGTCTCGCACTCGGATTTGACTCAATCACAGCAGTTGCTATCATTCTCGTTGGTGCAGGCGCTGGATTCGCAGGTTCAATGATGAACCCTTACACAGAAGGTGTTGCTCAGTCAATCGCTGGACTCCCACTCTTCTCAGGTATGGGCTTCAGAGCTTGCATCCTCGTTGTACTCTTCCTCGTAGCAGTAATTTACGTTTGGAGATATGCAACAAAGATCAAGAAGGACCCTACAAAGTCACCTATGTACGAATTTGACAAGACTAGAGATACAGGTCTTTCAATGAATCTTGAAGACAATCCATTCAGCATCGGACAGAAGATTATCGTAGCAGCATTCCTCGGATGTATCGCACTTCTCGTAATCGGTACACTCAAGCTCGGCTGGTGGTATGCTGAAATCTGCGGACTCTTCTTCGGACTCGGAATCATCGCTGCAATCTGTGGCAGAATGAACCTCAACCAGTTCGGTCAGGCGTTTGCACAGGGTATGGCTGATATCACAACTGGAGCGCTCGTAGTAGGTATCGCTAGAGGTATCCTCGTAGTACTCGAATCAGGTAACATTATCCACACATTACTCTTCGCAGCAGCAACAGTTCTTCAGGGACTTCCTGGAATCGTATGCGCAGAAGGTATGTACATCGTACAGTGTCTCATGAACTACCTCATCCCTTCAGGATCAGGACAGGCTGCAGTTACTATGCCACTCATGGCACCTCTTGCTGACGTAGTAGGCGTTACAAGACAGACTGCAACAATCTGCTTCCAGATGGGTGACGGTATCTCAAACATCTTCACACCAACATCAGGTTACCTCATGGCTACTCTTGGTATGGCTAAGATTCCTTGGGACAAGTGGGCTAAGTTCATCATCCCTCTCATCGGAATCTGGTATGCAATCGGTGCTGTATTCGTAGGCGTTGCTTACGTAATCAAGCTTGGACCATTCTAAAGAGAACAGAATTCAAAAAACGAAATATATTTAATTAAAGGAACTTCCATATGGAGGTTCCTTTTTTTATGAAAAACTTAAAATAAAGAGGTGTTAAGGAATGTGTAAAGAAACTGTTAACGGAATAGGGTTTAGCGTTAATGCACCGTTAAGAAGGTTCGCAAAATCTTGAAGGTTCTGACAACTTTCGATATAATTTCATAAAATATATTTTATGAAAGGTCGCTTGGAGGTGTCTCCGGGCGACCCGTCGTTATTATTCTATTTATTGTTCATTTACAGGAAGGAGATTTTTTATGGAAAAAACTAAGAAGAAGAAGGGCTTTAGTGTTCCTCACGTTTATTCTCTCCTCATCGGACTCGTAATTATCTGTGCCCTCCTGACTTACATCATTCCGGCCGGTACATACGACATGATGACAACAGCAGACGGAAGAAGTGTTGTTGACCCAGCTACTTATCACAGAATCGAACAGACTCCAGTAAGCCTCATGGGCATGATGTCAGCAGTATTCGAAGGCTGTATGGCTGCAGCTGATATCATCTTCCTCATCTTTATCTGCGGCGGAGCTTTCGGTGTAGTATTTGAGACAAAAGCACTTGACGCTGCAATCGTAAGAATTGCTCTTGCAATGCAGGGTAAGGAAAAGCTCATCATCCCTATCCTTATGGCATTATTCTGTTTCATGGGATGTACAATCGGATCAGCAGAAGACCTTATCGTTTACGTTCCAATCGTAATGAGCTTATGTCTTGCACTCGGATTTGACTCAATCACAGCAACAGCAATTATCCTCGTTGGTGCCGGCGCTGGTTTCGCAGGTTCAATGATGAACATCTACACTGAAGGTGTTGCACAGTCAATCGCCGGACTTCCACTCTTCTCAGGTATGGGATTCAGATCAGTTATCCTCGTTGTTATGTACGTAGTAGCAGTAATCTACGTTTGGAGATATGCTTCAAAGGTTAAGAAGGACCCTACATTATCAACAATGTATGAATTCGATAAGACTAGAGAGCAGAACATTACACTCAGCAAGGAAGACAATCCAATGGGATTCGGTCAGCTTGTTATCTGTCTCGCATTCGTAGCAACAATCGCAATGCTCGTAGTTGGTACTCTCAAGCTCGGCTGGTGGTACTCACAGTTCTGCGGACTCTTCTTCGGACTCGGAATCATTGCAGCAATCTTCGGCAAGATGAGCCTCAACCAGTTCGGTCAGGCATTTGCACAGGGTATGGCTGATATCACAACTGGAGCACTCGTAGTAGGTATCGCAAGAGCTATCCTCATCGTACTCGAATCAGGACACATCATCCACACATTACTCTTCGCAGCAGCATCAGTACTTGAAGGACTTCCAGGAATCGTATGCGCAGAAGGTATGTACGTAGTACAGTGTCTCACAAACTACCTCATCCCTTCAGGATCAGGACAGGCTGCAGTTACAATGCCGCTCATGGCACCTCTTGCTGACGTAGTAGGTGTAACAAGACAGACAGCATGTATCGCATTCCAGCTTGGCGACGGTATCTCAAATATCTTCACACCAACATCAGGTTACCTCATGGCTACTCTTGGTATGGCAAAGATTCCTTGGGACAAGTGGGCTAAGTTCATCGTTCCGCTCATCGGAATCTGGTATGTAATCGGTGCGGTATTCGTTGCAATTGCACATATCATCAAGCTTGGACCATTCTAAAGAGAATAGACTAGAAGTATTAAAATAGTATGTCGCGAACGTATTTCGTGATAGAATAATGGCGGGAAAGAAGAGCTTCTTATGAGAAGCTCTTTTTTCTTATTAAGGAAAATATTGAAAGTATTTTTATTGC
This sequence comes from Clostridiales bacterium, assembly GCA_015058155.1. Classification (GTDB taxonomy): domain Bacteria; phylum Bacillota; class Clostridia; order Peptostreptococcales; family Anaerovoracaceae; genus QAKD01. Next base: position 8,776 of record SVCW01000045.1, read on the forward strand.
AGAGTTTGTGTTTCGGTGTTAAGATTATATGGTTAGTGCGTTAATAAGACATAAAAACATATAAAGAAAACATAAATCATATTATCGGAGGAAATATGGATCTCGTAACTAATTTAGTATTACTTGTAGTAGGTTTTGTCTGTCTCGTAAAGGGTGCAGACTGGTTCGTTGAAGGAGCGTCAGGAATCGCTCTCAAGTTCGGAATTCCGCAGCTCGTAATCGGACTTACAATCGTAGCAATGGGAACAAGTGCACCGGAAGCAGCCGTAAGTATTTCTGCAGCAGCAAAAGGAAGTGCAGCAATCACAATCGGCAATATCGTCGGAAGCAATATCATGAATGTACTCGTAATTCTTGGTATTTCATCAGTAATAGTGCCGCTTAAGGTAGCGAAGTCTACAGTAAAAATAGAGATGCCTTTTGTTATCGCTATTACAGTAATGCTTCTTTTCCTCGGCCTTGATGGAACGATTACATTTACAGACGGACTGATAATTCTTGCGGTATTTGCGATTTATCTCGGATATCTTTTCTGGATGGCAAAGAAGGGCATGGGGGATGCATGCGATGATATCAAGGAATGTTCTATATGTAAGGCAATTACATTTACAATAGTCGGCATGGCACTCATCGTACTCGGAAGCAATGTGGCGGTGGACGCTGCTACTGCTCTTGCTACAATCTTCGGGCTCAGCGAAAGATTCATCGGACTTACAGTAGTAGCACTCGGAACTTCACTTCCAGAGCTCTTTACGTCAGTTACTGCAGCGCGTAAAGGCAACGACGATATCGCAATCGGAAATATCGTAGGAAGTAATATCTTCAATATACTTTTCGTTGTAGGTCTTTCATCGGTTATTATTCCGGTACCATTTGCTGCTAGTTTCAGATTTGACTTTATAATTGCAACTGCAGCAGTAGTATTTCTCTGGATCTGCTGTCTCAAGGATCAGAAGCTCAAGAGATCTGCAGGAATTGCGATGCTTCTCGGCTACGTAGCATATTTCCTTGTACTCTGGTT
>SVCW01000046.1 GCA_015058155.1 Clostridiales bacterium
ACCATGTTAGCCCACCATCGCAGACCACCATGCCAGCCCACCAGTTTGTGCAAGGTCTTTCAAATTAGACCCCCATCCTGGCCCACCATCTCGAGAAAGAATCCCACCAAGTTATGCAATTACCCTAAAAAACGTCGGATGTGTCCGACGTTTCATTAATATAACGTTCTTGTAAGATACACTTCTTTTGCAAGGTTGCGGACTTTTAAATATGCGCTTGTTGCACGATTCTTGTCAAAGTATACTCCGTATACTGTAGGTCCGCTTCCGCTCATAAGAACGGCATCTGCCTTTGTCTCTTTTCTCATTTTCTGTTTGATTTCTGCAACTCTCGGATATGCCTTGAGAGTATAAAGTTCGAGAAGGTTATACATATTTCCGACAATCTTCTCGCGATCATCCTCCGCAAGTGCCTCTATCAGTTCTTCGTTGTCAGGTCGCACAAGTACAAGGAAATCTTTGTCGGCATCATCAGCTTCTGATGCGTCAAACTTTTCGTAACGCTCGATTTCGGCGTCTACTCCCTGATAAACTTCCTTTGTTGAAACGCTGAAGTTTGGCTTTACGAGCACAAGGTTTGCCCCGAGTCCCTTTATCGGAGTCAGCCTTGTTCCTGTTCCTTCCGCAAGTGCTGCACAAGTTGCGAGCTTGTGAGTTGTTACATAATCATCAAGCGAAGTATTTGCGGCAGCCTGTCCCATAATACAGAACGGCACGTCTGCTCCGAGAAGTGCTCCGAGTTCAAGCATCTCCTCAAACGGAAGATTAAGTTTCCAGAGCGAATTCAGTGCGAGAATAACAGCGGCAGCGTTTCCGCTGCCACCTGCTAAACCGGCTGCCACCGGTATCCTTTTCTTGATGTCTATCCTTACCTTGCCGCCTTTCAGATCATCGCGGTCACCGTAGCGGCTGCCCATGAGCTGCGCTGCTTTGTATGCGATGTTTCTTTCATCACGCGGAAGATACGGTTTGTTTGCGGAAAGCTCTATATTGATGTTTTCAATACTTTCGTCACCGCTTAAGTCGTTTCGTCTTTCTTTCGGAATAAATCTTACGAGCACATCGTCGTGAAGTGCAATCTGCTGCATTACCATTGAAACTTCATGATAACCATCATCATTTACTCCGAGAACATCGAGAGACAAATTGATCTTAGCGTACGATTTAATGCTTATTCCGTTCATGTTTTACTTCTTTTTCTTAGCTCCTGACTTTCCCTTCTTAGGGTTTGTAGTACCCTTCTGGCGAGCCTTTTCGTAAGCAGCCTTTCTGCCTGTGATATATGTGCTGCCGCCTGCTGAGATCGGACGAGGTCCCTTTACCTTCTGGTGGTATGGATCCTTGAGTTCTTCTTCTACGAATTCTTCTACAGCATACTTTTCGAGGTACTTGTTTTCCTTAGCTTCCTTCTTAGCCTGCTTAGCCGCCTGCTTAGCCTTGTTCTTCTTGTCTTCTTCAACAACCTGTGTTACAGACTTACCAGTAGCCTTTGCAACCTTGTATGGGTTAACTGTTTCTTCGATTTCCTTAACTTCTTCCTTCTTTTCAGTCTGTCTTCTACTGAAAATCATGATTGAACCGAACATAACCATCATGAGAACTGTATTAACCATTGAAGTTCTTGACTGGTTTAATGTAGTTAATTCGATCTTTGTATCCTTACCGAGAGTTTCACCGTTTGATGCTGTGAAAGCTTCGTCGATTGTGAGCGTGTATACAGTGTTTTCCTTGATGTTATAGTCTTCTGATGTAACGTCAGCAAGTACGAGTACGAGACCTTCTTCGTCTTCTGAATATACAACAATAAGAGGAACCTTTTCGCCGTCAGCACTCTTTACTGAGAAGCAGAGGTCGTTAAATTCTCTGTTTTCTTTTGCTGATACATCCTGGTTGAAATAGAGCTTGATGCCGAAATTATCGATAGCGGCACTCTTGTATCCGTCCTTTGGATATGTACCTTCAAGTTCGAGTGATTCTGCAAACGCAAATGTGCTTGCGAGCATAACTAAAAGTAATACTAGGCTTAAAATTCTGCCTGCCTTTTTCATGGTAAATCTTCCTCCGATTTCTTCGTCCTAAGTTCTTTGAAAAAATTTTTCATTATTGTGGCGCACTCTTCCTTCATCAAGCCCGTTTCGATTTCGATCTGATGATTCAGTCTCGGTTCCTGCGGGATATTGAATACGGAGCCACAAGCGCCGCCTTTCGGATCCATTGTTCCGATATATACTTTTTTAATTCTGGCCCAGACCATAGCACCGGCACACATACTGCACGGCTCACACGTCACATACATATTGCAACCGAGAAGTCTCCAGCCGCCAAGAGTTTTCGCTGCTTCGCGGATTGCAATCATCTCTGCGTGAGCTGTCGGATCTTTTGTAGTTTCAGTCAGATTATGTCCGCGCCCTACTATGACGCCGTCCCTTTCAATTACTGCTCCGACAGGAATTTCTCCCAGTTCTGCTGCCTTTTGTGCTTCTTTCAAGGCTTCAATCATAAAATTTTTCATATACCTTATAATGATACAACAATTGTGCTATTTTTTCAATCTTTTTTAACTCAAGCCTCTAAAATATCTCCGTTTTCTCTTCTTATTGCTACAATCCAGTACCCGTATGCCTGCAATCTTGCCTCAAGGGATGCTTCCTCTGACATCGCGTTAAGTTCTTCAGCTCCGATAATTGGCTGCCAGAGTGTAAACCCGGACTCTCCCTCTTCAGGCTGCTCGTCTCTAAGAAACCTTCCGGGTACCCCTATAAAGTAATCCTTCTCACCCTTTCCGAATATATAATGTCTGTATCTGTCGCGCAGGATTTCCGCACCCGGTGATACGACGGGGATTCTTTCATCCATGCCCATCTTCACCCAGACTGCATCAGTAACATCTTCACTGAACGGAACGATTCTGTCATACACATCAGTTTCTGACGATATTCTTTCACATATTTCAAGGAGGTATCTGTTGTAGTAAGAATTATAGCAGATTCTTTCTTCTTCGGAAGATTCTTCACCGGCATCACAAACCTTATCCTCATCACATATACCAAGCTCGCCTTTTAGCACAGGTCTCAGTGGTTCTTCATCATTTTTTGTCGATACTGCAGCAACAACTGCATATGAAAAGTCTGCAAGTTCATGACCTGCTCCATCAAGATCTGCCGGCACAAACCTGAAATACGTTTCGCCGTTTCCTATTTTACTAACGTTTACCGTACCAATAATCGCATATATATTTTTTCCTTCCGACACCCCGAAAAGAATCAGTTTGTACACATATTCATTATCAAAATACCTCAGGTTTCTTACGCTGATACGCATCGCACCTCTGCCTTCACCTGTTTCTATCTTGATGTGTCCGCTGCCTCCGGCAGTCTGCCTCATTGCAAAATCGCTGTCCTGCCCGTCAAGCGTCACAAAGAATCTATCAAACCTGTTGTAATCCATGTATCCTCCCCCTATATTCCCCTATATTGATTTTTTCGTTTATTTACAGTAATATATATGAAGGAAACGGGGGTAATATCTATGGTTTTTGACATTATACTTGTTGCTGTTCTCGCAATAGCAATGGTAAAAGGAATGAGATCCGGTTTTGTGTATACTTTTATCCACACAGTCGGATGGCTTCTTGCTGCCCTTATGGGTTTTGTATGGTCGCCTAAACTTCAGGACTATATTCTGGCCAACACAGAGTTTCGCGACAAATTATACGCAAAGTTCCTTGATAAGTTTTCACAGTCTCTTTCTTTTCGTGATGAAACTATCGAAAATATGCCGGACATACTAAGGAAAGTATTCGAGGAAGCAACATCGGGAATGACAGCATCACTTGCAGAAACTGTAACAGACGTTGTTTTCGTAACACTCTGTTTCGTTGCAGTAGTCTTCGCCGTAAAGATTCTCCTTTACCTCATAGCCGCTCTGTTTTCAAAGAAGAATCAGGATGGCGTTACAGGTTTCACGGACGGACTTCTCGGACTTGCTGCCGGTTTTGTCCATGGACTTCTGATAGTATTCTTCCTTTTCGCATTTCTGACTGTATTCAACAGTTTCCTTCCGGAAACGATGTCATTAAAAATAGCGGACTCCCTTTCGGAATCCGCCTTTGCTAAAGACTTTTATGATAATAATCTTTTGCTTCTCGTCGTAAGAAGCTTCCTTACATAAAAGAATCCCTAGAGCTTGCCCTTGACAAGCTCTTTTATTTTGCCGTAAGTTTCGTCTGAAAGGTCATGCTCGATCTTGCACGCGTCTTCCTTTGCATTTTCTTCGCTTACGCCAAGAATTCTTGTAAGATATTCAGTTATAACAAGATGACGTTCATAAACTCTTTCTGCAAGTTCATTTCCGCTTTCAGTAAGCGTGATATGTCCGGATTCATCCATGTCAATAAGCCCTGCATCCTTTAAAATATGCATGGCTCTGCTTACACTTGGTTTTGAATATCCCATTTTACTTGCTACATCTACTGAACGCACTGTTCCTTTTTCTTTTTTCAAAATAAGAATATTTTCGAGATAGTCTTCGCCTGATTCATAAATTGCCATAAATTATCCTCCGAACTCTGTAGTATGTATAACACGCTAAGGGTTACTTTAAAGTGTCTGCCTTTAACTTTTCAACTTCTGCTCTTACCTTTTCATCCGTATGCGGCCAAGGTCCGTACTGTTTTGTATTGTACATTGCTGAAATGTTTGCCATTGCGAGTGTTTCCTTTGCAGGAAGACCCTCGCAGAGGCCTATAAGTGACGCCGCTGTCGAGCAGTTTCCGCAGCCTGTTTCATCAACGCAATTCTCTACTCCCATCGAAGCAAGGAAAGTAACTTCGTCAGGAGTCACAACGTATGCACCTTTATCTCCGCATCTGAAGAAACAAGGTTTTCCGATTGCCTGTATTCTTTCAATCGCATCTTCAAGCGTTTCAACTCCGAAAAATGTCTTTGCTTCGTTGAAATTCATTGAATAATAATCAACATGACCGATAAGTTCGATAACTTCATCATACTTTTCCGGAACAAGCTCTGATGTGAAAATCTCCCACATGATCTTGCCGTTCGGAATCATTTCCTTAAGTTTATCGAACTCATAAACAATCTGTGATCCTAATGTCGCTTCGATATAAATACCCTTTGTATCTTCACCCGTAAACGGAGCAAACGCATCAGCACCGAATCTGCTGTTGTCGTAAACCATGTCTTCGTATTCTCCGCCGTCAGGGCATATTTCTTCCCAGCTGCCGTCTTCGAAATAGTTGAGAACATAATGAAGCGTTTTAGGGAATCTTTCTTCAACTGCAAGCGCAATATTGTTCTTTGTGTAAAATTCGCCGTGTGTTTCCATAAAGTCTTCACCGCCGATACCTACATACCCGATACTATCGCGCCACATCTTAATCCCTGCTACTGAAAATGCGCTACCTCCGAGAAAAGCATTTACGCTGCTGCCATCTGCAAAATTCACGTCATTAACTATTGTATAGCCTGCTACTATATATTCCATCTGTTACCTCTTTTCAAACATTACTGCAAAACTTTCCGGTTACTTATTGAAAAGCTTTCTGAATTTATCTGCAGGGCCGCCCTTTTCTTCCATATATTCCAGAACTTCTTCAATAGTCTTGTTTCCGGCTCTTGCACCCATTTCCATGATGCTTCTCGAAGCTGCGTATGTTGCAAATACTGCTGCATCTTCAACATCGCCGAGAAGATCTCTTGCAAATGTAAATGTACTGTTGAATGTATCTCCGGCACCTGTAACGTCAACGATGTCTGTAAGAACAGCAGGTACTGCATACTTCTTACCTTCTGTATAGATTTCACATCCTCTTTCGGCAAGTGTAACAACTACTGTCTTCACACCTGCGTCGAGAAGTGACTGAACCGCATTGCCGTTTGTGTGTTCTGTAAGCGCTTCAAATCCCACGTCGTTCATGAAGAGCGTATCCATATACTTTAAGATTGGTTCATACTCTTCGTCAACTGTATCAACGTCCATATCGCATACAATCTTCACGCCTGCGTCAGCCCACTGCTTTACGATATCGGCAGGTGAAACATCTTCGCCTACGCATTCAAGTCTCTTGATTTCAAATGGATTTGAATAAATAGTTTCTGCTTTTGCAATTTCGTCTATGATTTCGCGAGTAAGCTTAAGCTTGTGGTCGCTCATTGTAACGATGAGAACAGTATGTGTGTCGTCTGAAAGAACGATAATGCATTTTGAATCAGGAAGTACTTCGTCATAACGAACAAGGCTTGTATCGATTCCGTGTGTTTCAAGTTCGTCGCAAAGGTCCTTATCTCTAGGATTGAGAGCAAAACTGAACTTGATGTCTCCACCATATCCTGCAAAAACACAGGCCGCATTTGCAATCATTCCGCCATAATATGTTTCCTGCTGGCGAACGATAACTTTATCGCCGAGTCTCGGGAATTTTTCCGCAGTATAGTATTCGTCACGTGCTACGTCCCCTAAAAAAACTGTGAATTTCTTATCCATAACATTACCTCATTCAAACAACATTATCCTCTGATTCTTCTTACAGCATCCATAAATCTCATAGTGTTTTCTTCACTTACAGGGTTCTTTACGTCGCCGCCTTCCTTAAGGTAGCTTCCAACGATGATTGCATCGCCGATTGCGAGCTGCTCATCAATATTGTCAAGTGTGACTCCTGCTGCAACTACGAGCGGGAAGTCTCCGATAATCTTTCTGAACTCTTCCACTTTTTCTGTTGCTGTAGCCATGCCTGTACCTTCTCCTGTTACAGCCATAGCGTGACATCTTTCGATACCGAGTGCAAGGTCCACATCGAGAGGTCTGCCTGAAAGATATGGCTGGTACTTGAATCTTACACCACCGATGAGCTTCGCCTTTGTTCTTGCAATTTCTTCCTTGATAAACTTTTCAAAAGGAATATCATCTTCCACTGTCAGATGACCACAGACTGAGTCAACCTGCATGAAATCACAGTTGTACTTTCTTGCAAGTTCAAAATTGAGAGGATCGTCATCAAGAAGATTGATACCGAAAGCCATGCTGCCGTGATTCTTTTCAACATAAGCAAGTACCATTTCTGCCTGCTCAGGTGTACAGAAATAGTTTTCTACAAGAACGCCGTCAATACCACATCTTTCAAAGATATCAAGTTCTCTTACTGTCTTAGCCATTACTTCTTCGTCAGTTCCTTTTACTCCGTGAAGAACTGCAATTATAGGCTTCTTTTCTTTGAATAATGATAAAAATTCATTTGCCATACTATTACCTCTGCTTCGTTAAACATTACCTATTTTTATATTTTTACTATGCTAATCTTATCTGATGAAATTTGTATAGATTCTTGGTTCATATGTCGGATATTCGATGCCTGCCTTCTTGCCTGCTTCGATTGACTTGAGAAGCCATGCCATGTTCTGTCCGAGATATCTCATTGTCTGGAGTCCTTCAGCATCCTGCTTAACCTGTTCAGGATTGCTTCCGTGTACCTGGTTCCAGTAGCATGAAGTCACAATCGGCTGATTGTTGATTCCAAAATACTTCTGAATGCTGTTAATTGCTTCGCCTGTACCATCTCTTCTGCATGAAGCGATTGCTGCGCCAGGCTTTCCCGCGAGCTTACCGCTTGCTGAATAGTAGAGTCTGTCGAGGAATGCGCGAATCTGACCTGATGCTCCTGCATAGTAAGTAGGTGTTCCTACTACGATACCATCGATATCATCAAGTTTTGCTGCAACTTCATTTACAACATCATCGATTACGCACTTGCCGAGAGCTCCGCATGCTCCGCAAGCCTTGCAACCGTAAACTTCGTTTCCGATATATACAAGTTCTGTTTCAATACCTTCCTTGTTTAATGCACCTTCAACTTCCTTAAGAGCAGTGTAAGTGCAACCTTCCTTGTTTGGACTTCCGTTAATAAGTAAAACCTTCATAAGATTCCTCCTTGAATATTAATACTTCGATATTACTACTGGATTTCAAGCTTTTCCTTGATTTCAGCAACTATTTCAGCATGCTTTTCAACGAACACTTCAATCTTTTCATTGAAAAGATCTACCGCTTTTTCATTTGTGATGCTTGGAATATTCTGCTTCATAAGATGAAGTGCGCTATTGAAACCTGCCACGAAGAGATTGTACGCAACTACAAGATCACTGTCGAGATTCGGATTTGTATGTCCTGCAGCTTTGCTGATTTCCTGAAGACCGCCGTGGCAGAGGTCCATAGTATTAAAGCATACCTTGGCTGAAATGTATGAAGCGTTTGAAAGTGCTTCTGCTCTTGCAGCCTTTTCCTCTTCAGTACCCTTAGGCATCTTGAGCGCTGCAGCTACTTTTTCGTAAGCCTGCTTATCCTGCTCTGCCATGCCGAGGAGATTCATGTAGATAGGTGACATGTACGCTCTTACTGACTTTGCAACGAATTCTTCGTCAGCATACTTTTCATTATCAAGTGTGAATTCAGTTGCCATCATTACGAGAGCCGCTCCGAGCGCACCTGTAATAGCTGCTGCTCCGCCGCCACCTGGTGTAGGTGTCTTGGCTCTTAAAGCTTCTGTGAATTCTCTTATTGTCATATCATAAATTGCCATAATATCGTGTCCTTTCACATATAAGTGTCTATTTTATTTATTATACAGTTTTCAGACAATTTTTCCAAGCAGTATTTGCATAAACTAACTCATTCGAAACGCTTTATGTCATGTTTCAACAAACATCTGTGTGGTATTAAGTAACTGTAGATGAAAAAAGTGTTTTTATGGTATAATTGACTAACGTTTTCACGTAGTTTATGCGTGAAAACGGTTAGCAGAAAGGAGTATCTATGCAGTACATAATATCGTTTGTAGAAGGCATGATAACATTTATATCACCTTGTCTTCTTCCGATGCTCCCTATATATATTTCGTACTTCGCAGGCGGAGGCGAACGCACAACAAGGAAGACTCTTCAGGGGGCCTTTGGCTTCGTTATAGGTTTTACGATTATCTTTACATCACTTGGAGCTCTTGCCGGAACAGTCGGTGCTTTCCTTCGGGAATATCAGACTGTTGTAAACATCGTTTCGGGGCTTATCGTTATTATCTTCGGACTCAGTTTCCTCGGAGTATTTGAGCTTAAACTTTTCAAAGGGTTCGGAGGCAATTTCAATACTGAAAACATGGGCTTTGTCTCAGCAATGCTTTTCGGTATGGTCTTTTCAATCGGATGGACGCCATGTGTAGGAGCATTCCTCGGATCGGCACTTATGCTCGCATCCCAGCAGGGCTCAGTTCTTGAAGGAACTATCATGCTTCTCTTTTATTCGGCAGGACTTGGAATACCGTTTATATTATCGGCAGTCCTGATTGATTCGCTCAAAGGCGCATTCAATTTTATCAAAAGAAATTACAGAGTTATTAATATGATAAGTGGTCTTCTCCTCATAATCGTCGGCCTCTCGATGATGACAGGAATGATGAACAGGCTGCTCGCACTCTTGAGTTTATAATGGAGGTTTACTATGGATAATAATGATAATGTAAAAAAAGATATCAACGGAAACCCTCTCCCGAAGATGTACCAGACTACGCCTGAAGAAGAGGCTGCAAAGAAAAAGAA
>SVCW01000047.1 GCA_015058155.1 Clostridiales bacterium
CCACCATGTTAGCCCACCATCGCAGACCACCATGCCAGCCCACCAGTTTGTGCAAGGTCTTTCAAATTAGACCCCCATCCTGGCCCACCATCTCGAGAAAGAATCCCACCAAGTTATGCAATTACCCCTTTTATGTTTTATTTTTCACACTAGGTGCTATTCCACATTTATTAAGTTTAAAATCCAATACAACCACATACGTACAGAGCTTGATCTCCTATCTAACAAATTATCACTGCACACTTGCAGCTCTTTCATTTTTCTTATCACAAAGTTCTTATCCGGCACTTCTCCAACATTTAAAACCATTTCAAACAAATCATGAAAAATTCTATGTCTAAGTATTAGACTAACATATGCCAATTGTCGATCTTTGTATTTCATTTTAAGCAAATCTGTGCCAAGTTCTGTAATATATACTAAAGTATTCCCTTCTTCTCTCTTTTTCTCCGCTAAACCTAGGTATTTGCATGCATTATAATAATAATCCGATTGTCTTAGCTTAAATGCAAACAGCTCTGCTATTTCTTGTGTACTCATGGGATTATCTTTTAAATTTTCGACAAGCGATATTACTTTATTAAAGCTATCTGCTTGTATAAATGTGACATTTGGCTCATCTTCAATGTTTGTTTCTTTAAAAACTCTTACTAGATCATTAATAGTAATGTCTACGTCTTCCAAACTGTAATTGCGTTCTTGTACTAATTCTATTGAACTGTAATTATTAGGGTCCGAAAATCGGTATTCAAGTAATCTAAATACATTATTTGAATAGATCATAAATACAGGTCTTATTTGTTTTTGAATTTTATTCTGCCATAATCTAGTTGGATAATACAGCTGTCTAATCAAAAAATTGCTATGGACTACATTTTTCCCTTCAATTATAGAAAATATATTTTGGTTTTCGAAACCTCCGTCAATTTCCACCTGTGAATTCTGCACGTGAATTGTATGCCTATTCTTCCTATCTAGAGTTTCTACTTCAAACGAAAAAACTCCCGAACCCATTCTACCTGAAACGGTTTGTACCATTCCCTCTTGCGAAAGGAAATCATCTAATATACCGGCTATTCCCATGACATTAATAGCATTGGCTTCAGATGATATATTATTTATATCTATTGTTTCATAATAATCAGGAATTCTTACACCTGTTAGTTTTTTTATCCCAACAGCAGTTTCAGGGAAGTCTTTATATAAATCAAATTCACCTATGACGTATTTTCCTCGTGTCACTGGAAGAATAGCCAATTTATTCCCAAAAACAGTAGGTAAGGATTCTCTTGTATCAAACTTAGTCATAAGTCTAGGCTCTTTAAATTCCCTTATCTCATCAGCCGTTATATAAAAACATCCATTTCGTCTTATACTTCTTTCAATATTGTATTTCTCAAATATCTTCTCCCAACTTTCATTGATTGAGCTCATAATTTCTAACTAAAACCTCCTCAACATTTCCCCGCTTATCCGCAATAGCATTTACCATACGCTTTGCAGTTACTTTTTCAATAATGTAATCTTTATATAAATCTTCGATAAACTCACAAGATGAATTTGATAGAAGGAACTTTACTCCTCTTCTGTTTAACTCATCACAGCACAATTTCAACTGCACTTGTTCCTCAGCATCAAAACCATCCGCTGTATATCCTGTGAAAGAAGCAGATGAACTTACTGGCATATACGGAGGGTCGAAATATACAAAGGCGCCTTTCCTAATTCCTTTTAAAGCCTCTCTATAATCACCACACATCATCTTAATATCTGCACGCTTAAAATATGCACTTAAGGCACGGATTGTTGTTTCACTTACTATATTAGGATTTTTGTATTTTCCCCAAGGAGAATTAAATTCTCCAGCACTGTTAACTCTGAATAATCCGTTATAGCAAGTCTTATTCAAGTAAACAATTCTGGCAGCTCTTTCAATATCACTAAGTGCTTGATACCGCTCTTTGTTTCGATCTAATGCACGAATTTCGTAGAAATGTTCTTCAGAATTCTTTCCCTTATGTCTAATTAAACTCTCTATCAATTCATCTGGAGAATCTTTTATAACCTTATACACATTCATTAGCTCGTCATTAAAATCATTAATAATCGCTTTTTTAGGCTGCAAACTAAACAATACCGCTCCCCCGCCCAAAAATGGTTCATAATATGTTGAATGCTCTGGGATTCTAGGCATAATACTGTCTAACAACTGCCGCTTTCCTCCGACCCACTTCAATATTGGCATAACTAAAGGATTTCTCTTTGCCATTTGCTACTCCTTTTTATAAAAAATAAATATATATTCGTGCTTTAGTAATAGGAAATTCCTTTTTTGACTTAGTTCTTCCCACTTGATTGTTGAACGGCAATTATGTTGCTCTTTGATTACGATTTCCTTTAATAAAAACCCTTCGTCAAGAAAGACTTGTAACACTTTAAAACCTAATGGAAATACATTCCCTTTCTCTCTAATATCTCCAATCATAATTGCTAGTACTTTATTATATTTTAAAACCCTATACCCTTCTTTTGCAACTAATTTCATCTTTTCCAGAAATATATTTCTATTTAACAGCGATAGATCTCCTTCAGTATCACTACTGTAAGAAATAATATTCGCATACGGAGGGTGCATACAAACAAGATCAATACTATTATCTTCTATGAAGTACAAGTCACACGCATCACCTTTCTTGATTTTGGCACACTTTTTTCTCTCTAAACTTTTAATTTTAGCACATGTGTGTCTTACGGCATTATCATTAATATCAACACCAATTATATAGCGATTAAGTAATAATGCCTCTATGGCTGTAGTTCCTCCTCCTATAAAAGGGTCCAAAACCAAGTCTCCTTCATTAGAATACCTTAGTATTATATTTCTAGGCACATACGGAGACCAGTTCCCGCGATATTCCGCTGTGTGTGTTGACCAATTTCCTCTTGACGGAAATGACCATATCGAAGAATTTTCTAATGTGTAAGTATCATAATTAAACATATAATCACTTCTTTCGCAACGTATTTACCTTATAATATCATTTTTTACATTATTTTACAATATATTTTTTTCTGTCTCTCCCACAATATAATAAAACCGGCTTTCATTATGAGAACCGGCTTATATGTTGTATTATTTATTCGAAGTCTAATAGAAAAATCGTTTTGTTTTTTGAAATGACTTTCTTGTCGTTTTCATCAAGCATTCCAACAGTCCTTGTCTAGCATATGTCAATTCCACCGACGAGGTCAACATGACATAAGAATTCATTGTTTTTTAAAGTTCCCACATGTCAGCTTCAGCCTCTTCAGCAATTTGAGTCTGCAGGAAGTGCTTGTTTTTGTATTCCATGAACCATGCAGTAAGTTCAGGCTTGCCGTCTTCTACTGATCTTGTTATGTATTCCGTAGTAGTTTCGAGTGTCAGCGCTCCCATTGCCTCCATTTTTTCTATACCTGGAATTGATTCCTTGTCATAGAAGTAGAAGAGCGCAGTTTTCAGACCTACCACCTGTTCGCTATAATCAAGGGCATAGAGGAGCATCTCCGTCCTGTCAAATTTAGTATCAAAATATTTGTTCCCCAGAACGAGTTTTTCTCCCTCATTAAGATGCTTGCAGATATATACGGCTTTTTCCTTACTCATTATAGGCTCCGCCAGATCCGAAAACGACGTTACAGACTTGCCGTTTCCCGCCCTTGTTGCATACGGTTCAAAATCCGTAACAGCCGCACCGAACGCTTCAAGGCCTTCTGCAAAATCAATATCATCACCGGCAATTGCAAGATAATATAAATAAGAAAGTTCCTCGGAGTCAAGCAGACCTTCGTCTGATAATGTACGAACCATACTAAGTCTCTTGTCAACCGGTGCCTGCGCCGTTGCCGCATAGTACCCCGAAAAATTGCTCACGGCACTTTTCTTTGTCCAAGATAAATATTTATAATCGTCGTCAAAGAAATTCGTATATGTCTTATTGGACATATTGCTGACAGAAAAACCGTTTACACTTGCCCATATTCTTCCCCAGCTTTCGAATTTCAAGGTTTCCTTTCGGTTCTGTTTGTACCGTTCTCCCCATTCCGATGCAGAAAGCGGGCGTATTCCCTGTAACATGAGCAGTCTCACCGCATCTGTGTCCGCCGTTCTCAGCGCATACGGAAGACAGCGCGAAAAAGCTTCAACCGGCGCACCACATGTGAGAACCAGTTTGTTCAGACCTGGTTTTCCCTTTATGATGATTTTTTCCACAACTCTTGAAAAAACGTTTTCGTCCAGATGTTCCCAGCAGTCAAGAAAACTACTTAGTATGTTTTCATTTTCAATCGACGCTGCAAGTCGGAATGCTGTCGATAAATTGTCTGATATCAGCTTTTCTTTATCTCTTAGGAAAAGTGCTACTGCGTCTTCCTGAAGAGTCTCCGTTGCGAGTTCAAGCGGTGACTGAAGTCTGACTCCTTCATACCAGAATCCTTCTGTCTTTTCCGGAAATTTGTTGTAGACCTGTTTGCACGGATTCGCATGAAACCCTACAAGCAAATTTATAATTTCCATGTTTTTCGCTTCAGTCGCAAGATAAAGTGCGCGCCCTTTTGTCGCATCACACTTCTGTTCCAGTAAAAATCTTACGAGTTCTGTATTTCCTGTTGTAACTGCACAATCAAGCAGTGATTCTGTAAATTCAACTCTGGTTCTGTCCGTAGAAAGAGGTTCTGAAACGAATCCGTACCGGAAATCGTTTGTTTCCCTTCTCTCAGATGACTGAACTTCAGCGATGTACCCACGACTGGAGCTGATCACTTCTCGTTCAGGTATTTCCGAAAGCTCTATACCTCCCGACACCAGCCTGCGGATTTCTTCCAGATCACCATTTTTGACAGTGCAAAAAATATCTTCGATATTATGTTCGTTTTTCATGTTTGTTTACTGTCCTTTATATCTTCATTAGTCGAGATCAAATTCCTGTATTTCACGAAGAATTTCCTGACGGCGCTCGTGAAGAAGTAATGCCTTGTTGTGCTTGAAATACTCTTCACATCCGTATCGACTTATGAATGCTGTGCTTACAGGGCTGATTGTAAGTTCTGTCACAAGAATAGTCATTTCCTGTCCGCCCTCAAACGCAGCTTCACAGAAGTGGAATACGTTTGAAAGTCTTACTCCTGTTTCCTGAGCCTTTTCCTTCATTGCCTTGAGGCGGCCATCATAGATTTCCTTAACTGTATCAAACGCAGCATTTCCGTCAGCCTTATCCATAATAGCAACACTCATTTCTTCCAAAATGCGAGTTGTCATAACAAGTTCTCTTACCTTTTCGTCAGAAATACGGCTTGATTCCCTGCCTGTAGCAATCTGCTTACGAAGTGCTTCTATCTGATTATTAAAGAATTCCTGAGCCTGTACAGCGCTTGAAGCAGGTGCTGCCGCCTTGAATTCACGGAGTACAGCAAGAAGTGCCTTCATAACATTCTCTGTCTGCATTACACCGCGGAGTTCTTCAAGCATTGCATCAAGAATAAGTCCGAGTACAGCAAGACGTTCGTCAAACTTTGCTTCACTGGCACGTTTAATGATATTTCCTTCTACTGTACCTGATAAAATGCTTTCTACCTTATAGTCACTCTTGTACTTGCGGAAAAGGTCATAGTAGATAGCAAAACTTCTTGCTATTTCGTTATTCTGAAGATACTGCTCAATGAGTTTCTGGTCTACAACAAGGTTGTTCTTTTCGTAGAGCTTAATCATCTGGCTCAAATCGTCCCAGCCTCTTGCAGTAACAAAACTGATTCCGTCTATTGTTCTCTCAATCTTATAGAAATCGTTTTTCTTTGTTTCAAGGTATGTCAATACAGCAGGGTGAACTGCTTTGTCTACCGCATATTCCTTCCATACATCAAAATCAGCCTCTACGTCGATTCTCTTGAGACGGTCCCACGTAACGATGTCGAATTCACGTACTGAGTTGTTGTATTCCGGTGGATTTCCCGCAGTAACAACAATCCATCCATCAGGCACACGGTGGCGACCGAAAATCTTATACTGTAAGAACTGGAGCATTACAGGCGAAAGTGTCTCTGACACGCAGTTGATTTCGTCAAGGAAAAGGATACCTTCGCTTACTCCTGTTTCTTCCATCATATCGTAAACAGAAGCTATGATTTCGGACATAGTATATTCGGATACGTCGTAATCAGTATCTCCGTATGTTTTGCGTGTAATAAACGGAAGTCCGAGCGCACTCTGTCTTGTGTGATGTGTCATGGAATACGAAACAAGGCCTACGCCGAGTTCGCCTGCAATCTGTTCCATAATAGCTGTCTTTCCTATTCCCGGAGGTCCCATAAGGAATACCGGACGCTGTTTTTCTATCGGAATTATATACTCACCAAGTTCATCCTTAGTGAAATATGCCGTCATAGCATTCTTTATCTGCTCTTTTGCTTCTTTTATATTCATTGTCTTTCCCTTTCTATATTTAAGCTAAGTTAATTGCTTTGTAAATTCTTAGATATCGTCTGCCTCGAGCACAAGCTGAATTGCCCATGGAGGTACCGGCGGTCTCTCTTCGTCGTTTTCTATGAAAACAAACGCAGCCTTGTAGTCAGGCATTTTCTTAGGAAAAGTACCGTCACCATCAGTAAAGTATATAAGTCCTCTGAGGTCGGTAAACTCTTTCTCTTCACGCAGTTTTTCAACATATTCGAAAACCGGACGGAAGTCCGTACCGCCGAATCCGAAGAGTTTCATATTCTTTATATAATCATCGAATTCTTCCTGACTCGTGATTTTTACGTCTTGCTGAATTTCAGCGTCGCACTGGATAATGTGCAGATTGATTTTATTGAAAAAGCTTTCTGATTGTTTGAGGATGCTGTAAGTCTTTTCAACGAACTTCTGCACCATATCGCCTTTAACCGATCCTGAAGTATCGATAGCGATTACAAAATCACGAATTCGCTTGTCTTCTTTGTATTCAAGCGGCTCGATGAGCGGCATTTTTTCATAAAGCTTAAGTCCGTAAGTATAGAAGATGTAGTCGAACTCGTCGTCATTCACCTTGAGCTCCTCACCTAAGACTGAAAACTTTCTCAGGAATGTTGTGTAATCATATCTCTTTTTATTGAGCGGGCGAAGATTCTGCATGAGGCCTCCCCTTGCATCACCTTTACCTTTTGAAAGTGTCTCAAGGTCAACCTGCATGCGCTCGGATATGTCTTTCCAGATTTCTTCTATCTCCTGCTGTCTCGGAGCCTCAACAGTCTCGAGCACACTCTGCTGAGGCATCTGGAACTGATTCTGTTCCTGCGGCTCTTCCTGCTGCTGTTGCTGCTGCGGCTGATTGTCCTCCACTTTGTCCTGATTATCGCTGCTATCCTGTTCATCCGGTTTTTCCTGACTGTCAGGTGAATTCTCCTCATCGCTTTCAGGTACAAATTCTTCGTACCAGCCTTCATGATCGTCCGACAAGAAAAGATCTGCGAGTCTCGCCAATTCTTCAGGCGTCATGCTTTCCGCCGTGAGATACTTATATATTTTGTCCGCAGTCAGCTGACTCACTTTGCCCTTCATATTTTCGATTTCTTTTATCTGGGCTGGCTGTTTCTGAACTGCTGCTGACTTTATATCAAGTTCGTTTATAATGTTTTCGACAGCTATGTCACAGGCAAGGTTCCAGTACTTTGCTTCCATGCTGTCTACTTCAAAGTTGTGGTGGAGCACGCAGTGAAGCACAGTGTGCAGATAGTCACGTACCGGAAGTTCCTTCTCGGCCATATATCTTTTCAGCACAAAACGAGCATCATAGAAAAGATGCTCTCCATCTGTCGAAAGGCTGCCCGGCTGCGCAGTAGGTACGAGCTGGTTAAGCGCCACGTCCATAAAACGCAAGTTAACAAGAAGCGTGTTCTTTGAAAGCTCAAGAACATCGAGCGCAAGCTTGTCCAGTCTGTCACTTACATCTATTACATTGTTGTCATTTATTACTCCGTCTGCCATAATACTAGTCATTTCTCCATTTCTTGTTCTATTAGTATAATACCCCCGAAGCACATGAGTCAAACACTTATGCAGATGTTTGCCGGAATACAAAAAGCGGTCTGCATTTCCGCAGACCGCAATACATTTCTTTTTCAATAAGCGCAGGAAATTTTTCGTTATACGAGGAGACGAGCTTCTGAGGAGCGGAGCGTACTTAACGTACGTGAGCACCGAAGAAGCGATGTCGACAAAGTAGAACGGAAAATTAACAAGCTTATACTAATTCTACTACGTGGAAAGTCTTCTTCCCCTTCTGTATTACGAGCTTACCGTTTTCGTCGAACATATCAACAGTAATGTTCATCTTCTTGTCTGTTACTTTGTTTCCGCCTACTGTGAGACCGCCCTGTTCGATAGTTCTGAAACCTTCGCCGTTACTTGGAACGAGCTTGAGGTCCTTGATGAGTGTAACAACGCCAATTCCTTCGCCTTCAAACTTAGCCTTTTCCATCTTTGTTGTAGGCATGTTTTCGATGCTGTTTCCGCCACCGAATGCTGCTCTTGCACCTTCAAGTGCCTTGCGCGCTTCTTCTTCACCGTGAACGAGCTTAGTTACTTCAAATGCGAGGAGTTCCTTAGCCTTGTTAATTTCAGCGCCTTCGAGTGCTGCGAGCTTAGCGATTTCGTCCATTGGGAGGAATGTAAGCATTCTTAAGCACTTTTCAACGTCAGCATCTTCAACGTTTCTCCAGTACTGGAAGAATTCGTATGGGCTAGTCTTGTGAGCTCCGAGCCAGAGTGCGCCCTTAGCTGTCTTACCCATCTTCTTACCTTCTGAGTTAGTAAGGAGAGCAAATGTCATGCCGTATACCTGCTTGCCAACCTTCTTTCTTGTAAGGTCAACACCGCCGATAATATTTGACCACTGGTCGTTTCCGCCGAACTGGATCTTAACGTCGAAGTCACGAGCCATAACCATGAAGTCGTATGACTGCATTGGCATGTAGTTGAGTTCGAAGAGTGTGAGTCCGCCTTCTCTGTCCATTCTCTGCTTGAAGCATTCTGCTCTGAGCATTGTGTTGATGTTGAAGAGTGAACCGATTTCACGAGCGAAGTCGATGAAGTTGAGCGGACGGAGCCATCTTGCGTTGTTTACTGAGATAGCCTTTCCTGGTTCAGGAGTCTTTGTTTCGTGACCTGGTGTGTAAACACCATCATTTCCTACGTATTCCCATTCATCGTCGAATTCAAGGTACTTGTCAAAGAGCTTCTTGAATTCTGCGCAGTTATGTTCGATTGTGTCAACAGTCATTACCTGTCTCATATCAGTTCTTCCTGAAGGGTCACCGACCATTCCAGTACCGCCACCGATAAGAACTACAGGAGTATGTCCGTACTTCTGCATGTACATCATGATGATAACCTGCATGAAGTGTCCTACGTGAAGACAGTCAGCAGTAGGGTCGAATCCGATGTAGAACT
>SVCW01000007.1 GCA_015058155.1 Clostridiales bacterium
TCCGATACCGGAGCATAAGTGTTTGTATGGTTCTGAAAATATGCTATGTATTTTGCATCGGACCATTTGTCTGAAAGAAGCTCGATCTGTTCAGGAATGCTGCTCGCAAATTCACCTGAACCGTCAGATGAACAGAAGATGCAGCCGCCGAAACCTTTGCTTCCGTCGCGATTCGGGCATGTGAAGTTACCGTCGAGTGAGAGCTTGACAACTTTACCGCCGAACTTTTCTTTCATATAATGGCCTATCATATTAACTCTGTCTGGTTGCATGATTTGTTTTCCTTTTCAAACGTTTTTTCTGCAAGTATATAATATCACAGAAGACCATATTTCCGCCATAAAAACTACACTTGAAAACCATAAAAAACAAGGCGCATCCTCTTTTCAAAACAGGGTTGTTTGTGATATAATTATTTGATTAATACAATGGAAGAAGTCTGCGCATTTTTAAGATGACGAAGACCTGAAAAACCATTTAAAACACACCAAGAGGAGAATCAGATGACAGACTTAAAAGACAAGTGCATAAAGGAAGCGGGCGGGGTTTGCGCCTGTGACAGTAGCATTTGCGACGATGCTGTCATGACAAATCCTTTTGGCGAAGAGAAGCTTGAAAAGCCGAAGCTTCTTCTCCACAGCTGCTGCGGGCCTTGCAGCACAGCGGTTATAGAAAGGCTTATCGGAACATACAGTATTACGGTGTTTTTCTATAATCCGAACATCGATGATCCCGAAGAGTACATCAAGAGAAGGGACACACAGGTTGCATTTCTCAATCAGCTCAACGAAAATAGCATCTATGGCGACCGCGTGGAATTCATCGAAGGCGAATACGACCCCGACATATATCACAGTGTCTGCCGGGGCCTCGAAAATGAAAAAGAAGGAGGAGCTCGCTGCACTGAGTGTTTCAGGCTTCGTCTTGAACGCACAGCAGTAAAAGCAAAAACTCACGGGTTTGACACATTTGCGACTACGCTTACTGTCAGCCCGTACAAGAATTACAAGCTCATAACTGAAATCGGACGCGAAATGGCGTTTAAATATGGTCTTTCTTATCTTGATATGGATTTCAAGAAGAAGGACGGATACAGAAGGAGCGTAGAGCTGTCAAAAATTTACGGACTATACAGACAGCACTACTGTGGCTGCAATTTTTCAAACTGGCAGCTCGAAAAATAGGAGGAACTGAATAATGTCAAAACTTTATATCCCGGAAAACTATACACCTATTATTGACTACATGGAAACACAGAGAGCCATCAAGAAGATCAAGGACTTTTTCCAGCAGGAACTTGCATACGGTCTTTCACTTCGCCGAGTATCGGCACCGCTTTTCGTAACTCCTGAATCAGGTCTCAACGATAACCTTAACGGTGTTGAAAGAACTGTAGATTTCACAGTGCTCGACATGAATGAAACAAAGGTTGAAATCGTTCAGTCACTTGCAAAGTGGAAGAGAATGGCGCTTGGAAAGTACAACATCCCTGCAGGTCACGGAATCTACACAGACATGAACGCTATAAGACGTGACGAAGAACTCGACAATCTTCACTCAATCTATGTTGACCAGTGGGACTGGGAAAAGACAATCACAAAAGAACAGCGTACAGATGAATATCTCGAAGAAACTGTAATTACAATATACAATGCTTTAAAGAATCTCGGAGACTATGTAAACAGACTTTACAGAGGACTTCAGACAGAGCTTCCTAATGAAATTTTCTTCATTACATCGCAGGAACTCGAAGACAGATGGCCTGATAAGACTCCGAAGGAAAGAGAACATCTTATCACAGAAGAAAAGAGAGCCGTATTCATCAAGAAGATCGGCGGCAAGCTCGCATCAGGCGAAAGACATGACGGAAGAGCGCCTGACTATGATGACTGGGAACTCAATGGAGATATCCTCCTTTGGGATGAAATCCTCGGTACATCATTTGAAATTTCATCAATGGGAATAAGAGTTGACGAAGAGGCTATGGACAGAC
This sequence comes from Clostridiales bacterium, assembly GCA_015058155.1. Classification (GTDB taxonomy): domain Bacteria; phylum Bacillota; class Clostridia; order Peptostreptococcales; family Anaerovoracaceae; genus QAKD01. The sequence goes on from SVCW01000007.1 coordinate 1,994, forward strand.
AGCTCACACTTGCAGGAGCTGACCACAGAAGAGAATTCGACTTCCACAAGGCTATTTTGAATAAGGAACTTCCTTACTCAATCGGTGGAGGTATCGGACAGAGCCGTCTTTGTATGTATTTCTTAAGAAAAGCACATATCGGAGAAGTACAGGTATCAGTATGGCCTGAAGACATGATTAAGGAGTGTCAGGAAAACAATATCTTCCTTCTCTAAAAAGGGGAACATGAAATACGTAGATGTAATAATCGACAACAAAACAAAACACACGGATAACCTATATACATACGCATGTCCTTTTGACGAAGTAAAAGAAGGCCAGAAGGTTTATGTTACATTCGGAAAAGGCGACAGGCCGAAAGAGGCATACGTTTTCAACGTAAAGGACAGTCTTGAAAAAGAACTTAAAAATATCAAGGAAGTAAAAGCACTTGATAAAGATATTGTTCTTACGCACGAAATGCTTGAGACAGCACTTTTCATGAAAAGACGTTATCTGTGCAATACTATAGATGCACTTAAGTGTTTTACACCTGCAGGCTCGCCACTCAAAAGCGGCAAGAAAAGGAAACCGCCGTTTGAGGGAAGAGAAGGTGAAGACAATTTCGTTTCGGAGCTCACGCAGGAACAGAAAAATGCCATGAATGAAATCATCCCGTGCATTACGGATGAAAGACATGAACTTTTCCTGATTCATGGTGTTACAGGAAGCGGAAAGACTGAAGTGTATATGAGAACAGTAGATGAAGTTCTCAAAAAGGGAAAGACAGCAATTATGCTGGTTCCTGAAATCTCGCTCACAAAGCAGATTATAGACAGGTTCTTCGGAAGGTTCGGTCACGAAAATATTGCTGTACTTCACAGCAAACTCGGACCTGGCGAAAGATATGATGAGTGGATGAGGATACGACGCGGTGAGGCAAGGATTGTAATCGGTGCCAGATCTGCAGTATTTGCTCCGCTTGAAAATATCGGTGCAATCATAATCGACGAAGAACATGAAAGTTCATACAAGTCGGATACAACTCCGAAGTATGAAACGATTGAAATAGCAATAAAACGAGCAAAGCAGCATAATGCGGTTGTAATTGCGGGAAGTGCCACACCAAGCGTGATTACTTCCGTGAGGGCAGACGCCGGCATCTACAAAAGAATTACCATGAAGGAGCGTTACAACAGCGTGCTTCTTCCTGAAGTTGAGACGGTGGATATGCGTGATGAACTCATGAAAGGAAACAGAAGTGTTCTTTCGGAGAGCCTATACGAAGAGATGTCAAGGTGTCTTGAAGAAAAGAAGCAGGTAATCCTTTTCCTTAACAGAAGAGGTTATGCACCTTTCGTTTCGTGCAGAGAATGCGGCTATGTCGTTAAATGTGAAGACTGCGGTATCTCGATGGTTTATCACAGAGATGAGAATGCGCTTGTGTGTCATTACTGCGGCAGGAAAGTAAAGCTTCCTGAGAAGTGTCCTGAATGCGGCAGTAAGTATATCAGATATTTCGGGGCGGGAACTGAGAAACTTGAAGAGGAAGTCGAAAGACTTTTCCCTGATGCAGGTATCGCAAGACTCGACCTTGATACAATAAAAACAAAAGGTAGTATCGACAGGATACTAAATGATTTCAAAAAAAGAAAGACCGACATCCTCATCGGTACCCAGCTTGTCGCGAAAGGGCTCGATTTTGAGAATGTAGGGCTTGTAGGAATAATTGCGGCTGATATCACACTCAATATTCCGGATTTCAGAGCTTCCGAAAGAACATTCCAGCTTATTACTCAGGCAGCAGGAAGAGCAGGAAGAGGCGATGAAAGAGGACGTGTGATAATCCAGACTTATTCGCCTGAACACTATGCGATTCAGGCAGCGGCAGCGCAGGATTACGATGAATTCTTTGAAAAGGAAAAGACTTTGAGACATGCGCTCGGATATCCGCCTTACTGCGATATGATTCAGGTCGTCGTTTCGGCAGACGATGAGACGACTGTGGAAGAGGGTGCAGGAAAGGTCGAAGAACTTATCCGCGAAAAACTCGGCAGGGAAGCTGAAGATAATCTTATCGGCAAGCGCCCGGCGCCTATAGGAAAGCTTTCGGGAAAGTATCGTTACCATCTTATCCTTAAGAGCCCGCTCGGCAGGAGAAAAGCATATGGCGAGATTCTCACCATAATAAGGGATTCCCTTGCCGAAGACAAAAACAATAAATTCAATGTGGCGATGGACATAAACCCATTCAGCTTTATGTAATTTGGAATTTGTGTGAGCACGCGATGTGCTCTGAGCGAATCATTGCGTAGCTGATGAGCGAGGACCACTCGCGTGCTAGTATGTGTTGAAACTTGAGTAAAGGAGAAATTTTATGGCACTTAGAAATGTAGTAGTTGAAGGAGATCCGGTTTTAAGAAAAACTTGTCGTCCTGTAGACGAAGTGACTGACAGAATCAGAGGAATCCTTGATGATATGCTTGAAACAATGAAGGCAAGCTACGGTGTTGGAATCGCAGCACCTCAGGTAGGCATTATGAGAAGAATGTTTATCGCTATTCCTGATCCTGAAAATGATCCGGATGGCGCAGTATATATGATTAACCCTGAAATCATTGAAAAGAGCGGAAGCCAGTTCAATGAAGAAGGATGTCTTTCAGTACCTGGACTTGTAGGAACTGTTGAAAGACCTGAATATATTAAAATCAAGGGTCTTGATTATGACGGTACAGAAAGAACTCTTGAATTTGAAGGCTTTGGAGCAATCGTTATGAGCCACGAATACGATCACCTCGATGGTATCCTCTATATCGACAAGGCAACAGATATTCACGAAGCAGTATACGAAGAAGAAGAAGAGGAATAGTTTTTTCATGAAGACAGTATTTATGGGTACGCCGGAACTTGCGGCGACAGTATTAAGATATCTTGCCGAAAGCGGACATGAAGTAGGGTATGCGGTATCACAGCCTGACAAGGCTAAGAACCGTGGCAAGAAGATGCAGCCCACACCTGTTAAGGAAGAAGCAGAGCGTCTTGGAATACCTGTACTTCAGCCTGAAAAGATCAGAGATAATGAAGAGTTTCTTGAAACTCTCCGGGAATACAATCCTGACCTCATCGTAGTAGCCGCATACGGTAAGATTCTTCCGAAGTCAATACTTGACCTTCCAAGACTCGGTTGTGTGAATGTTCATGGTTCACTTCTTCCGAAATACAGAGGTGCGGCACCTGTACAGCGTTCAATCATTGACGGTGAAGAGATTACAGGTGTGACACTCATGTACATGGCAGAGGGCATGGATACGGGCGATATGCTTGCAAAGGTCGAAACTACAACTGCAGGAAAGACTTCAGACGTTCTTATGAACGAAATTGCAGAGCTCGGCGGAAAGCTTCTCGTAGACAAACTTCCTGAACTTGAAGCAGGAACTCTCGAAAGAATACCTCAGGATGATGCTCTTGCAACTTACGCTCCTATGATTTTCAAAGAAGAGGGTCTCATAGATTTTGACAAGAGTCCTGAAGTAATCGAAAGACTCATCCGTGGAGTGCAGCCATGGCCAGGTGCTTATACAACTCTCGACGGTGAAACTTTTAAGATCTGGGCAGCAGAAGTCACAGACAAGAAGACTGATAAACCTGGCGGAACAGTAGTGGAAACTACTGCAAAATATATAGATGTCGCAGCAGGCGGCGGAGTATTGAGACTTACAGAAGTACAGGCTCCCGGTAAGAAAAGAATGTCTGCAGGCGATTATTTAAGGGGCAACAGATTAGAAACTGGTAAAAGATTGGGGGAATAAAAGATGTTTTATCCATATTATTTTGATCCGACAATGATACTTCTCGTTCCGGCTATTTTATTCACTATGTATGCTCAGATGAAGATCAATTCTGCATACGGAAGATATTCAAAAGTGGGAACAAGAAACAACATAACAGGCGCGCAGGCTGCGAGAATCATTCTCGACAGAAACGGCCTTCATGATGTTAAGATTGAGTTTGTAAACGGAAAACTCTCAGACCACTATGATCCGAGAGTACGTGTTTTGAGATTATCAAGCGGTGTGTACAACAGCACATCAATCGCTTCAGTCGGAATAGCTGCCCACGAATGCGGACACGCTATCCAGCATGCAAACAGCTACAGCCTTTTAAAGTTCAGAAATACTATAGTGCCTGTAGTTAATTTTGCATCAAATCTCGCATGGCCGCTTCTTATTTTCGGTCTGCTCTTCTCTTTCCCTGCAGCTCAGAGCTTCGGAATTCTGGCATTTGTACTCGTTGTGGTATTCCACCTTGTTACATTCCCGGTAGAAGTTGATGCGAGCGGAAGAGCATTAAAGCAGCTCACAGACAATGGAATCGTCTATAACGAAGAATTAGGCGGCGCAAAAAAAGTGCTTTCAGCTGCGGCAATGACTTATCTTGCTGCGCTTGCAACGGCAATAATGAATTTACTCAGAATAGTTATAATTGCTAGGAGGGACGATTAGCAATGGATGCAAACAGAAAAGCAGCTTACTTCACATTAGTTGACGTAGAATCAAAAAAATCTTATTCGAACATTGCGCTTAATCATCATATCAAATTAAGCAGACCTAATTCTCCGGCCTTTGTAAGAGAATTAGTCTACGGTGTGCTTGAAAATAAGATGCTTCTCGACTACATCATTGATCAGCTTGTACCTACAGGTACTGCAAAGATGAGGGTAAACGATCTCGTTCTTTTAAGAATGGGTATTTATCAGCTTTCATCAATGGATTCAGTGCCTGAGTATGCGGCAGTTAATGAAAGTGTAATTCTCGCGAAAAAGTATGCGAAGGGAAGAGAAGGTTTCATTAACGCAGTATTAAGACACTACATTAAGTCAAAGGATCTCATCAATCTTCCTGACAGAAGAAAAGATGAGGTTTCATACCTTTCAACAAAGTATTCATACGAACCTTGGATTGTGGAACTCTGGCTTGATCAGTATACTCCTGAGTTCGTTGAAGAAATGCTTAAAGCAGGAAACAAAACTCCTGAAACAACAATCAGACTTAACTGGCTCAAGGTTATGAAGCCTGACCTTATAAGACAGCTCCGTGAAAGAGGATACGAAGTTGAAGAAGGTAAGGTATGCGAAAACGCGCTCCACGTAAAAGGATCGGGACTTCTTGAAACTGCACTTTACAAGGCAGGCCTCTTCTCAGTTCAGGATGAGGCATCGATGCTCGTTTCAGTTATGATGGAACCTCAGCACGGCGATGTTGTTATGGATCTTTGTGCGGCTCCGGGCGGCAAGACTCTCGCTATTGCTGAAAGAATGAACAATACAGGAAAAATATATGCTTCAGACGTGTACAAGAGAAAGCTCACACAGATTGATAATGAAGCTAAGCGTCTTGGCATTACAAACATAGAAACTTACACATGGGATGCTACTAAGATCAATTCCGAAATGGTTGAAAAGGCGGACAAGGTACTTGTTGACGTTCCTTGTTCAGGTCTCGGTGTAGTAAGAAGAAAGCCTGAAATCAAGTACAAGAAGTACACTGAGGAACTCGATACTCTTCCACAGAAGCAGCTTGCGATTCTTTCGGCATCTTCAGCGTACGTGAAGCCGGGCGGAGTACTTATTTACAGTACATGTACAATTAATCCTTACGAAAATCAGAGAGTAACATCGGAATTCTTAAGAAAGAACAAATCTTTCAGAAAGGAAGAATCAATTCAGCTTCTTCCTAATGTAAATGGAACAGATGGTTTCTATATCTGCAAGATGAGAAAGGAAAATAATCTGGTTTAATTAATCATGGTACAGATAGGCTTTAAAAACGATAAAGGAATCAGACGAACAAACAACGAGGACGCCTGTTTCATCGTTCCATCGGACGATGTTTACATCGTAGCCGACGGAGTCGGTGGAAACAACGCGGGAGAGATCGCTTCACGTACTGCCGTTTCAATTATTGCGGAGTATGTGAAGGAACATCCGATTTCTGAAGTAAAGGACGAAAACGAACTGAGTTCATACTTCATGAAATGCCTCGAAAAAGCGAATACGGAGATTTATGCACTTGCACGAAAATTTGACAGTAACAAGGGAATGGCAACAACGATTGTTGTGGCTTATCTCAAGGATGACCGTGCATATATTGTAAATGTCGGCGACAGCAGAGCATACCTCATTCGTGACGATAAGATGAATCAGGTCACTGAAGACCACACTTACGTCAATGAGCTTGTGAAAAACGGCATCATTACAGAAGAGGAAGGCGAAAGACATCCGAAGCGAAACATCATAACGAGAGCTCTCGGAGGTGACGCGCTTGTCGAACCTGACATTTTCAGAATCGGAATAAAAAAGGACGATGTGCTCCTTCTTTGTACCGACGGACTCTACAATGAAGTCAGCGAAGATAAAATTGTCTCGATTATATCTGAGGCAGACAGCATGACAGATGCATGCAGACTTCTCGTGAACGCTGCAAACCGTTCCGGAGGAAGAGACAATATTACCGTAATTTGTTTGAAAATATAAAGGAGATTTTTAATGAGTAGCAGAATACTTGCAGGAAGATATGAACTGATTGAAAAAATCGGTGACGGCGGAATGGCCGTTGTATATAAAGCAAGATGCAGATTGCTCAATAGATTTGTTGCAATAAAGATTCTAAAACCTGAATTCACGAAAGACGTAAAAATCATCGAGAGTTTCAGACGTGAATCACAGTCAGCAGCCAGCCTTTCACATCCGAACATTGTGAATATCTACGATGTAGGAAGAGAAGGAAACATTCATTACATCGTAATGGAACTTATTGAAGGCTACATACTGAGCGATTTAATAAAGGAAAAGGGTGCGCTCGAATGGAGAAGAGCAGTCGAAATCGCAAAGCAGATGGCGACAGCACTTTCGGTTGCCCACAAGAACAATATCATTCATAGAGATGTAAAACCGCATAACATCCTTATCACAAAGACAGGAACAGCAAAGATTACTGACTTTGGTATCGCAAAGGCGATGGATCAGGGACCGGCGACAGAAAATACAGGCACAGTAATGGGCTCTGTACATTATTTCTCACCGGAACAGGCAAGAGGCGGATATGTTGATGAAAAATCAGATATCTATTCACTTGGTATCGTTCTCTTTGAGATGCTTACAGGAAAGGTTCCTTTTGACGGAGAAAACCCTGTGCAGGTTGCTCTTAAACATATAAACGAAGAGATGCCGGCTCCTAGAAGTATCAATCCTTCAATTCCTGAATCACTTGAAAAGGTAGTTCTGAAGGCTACTGACAAGTTCCAGATTAATCGTTATGCAACGGCTGATGAAATGCTCAAAGCTCTTGAAGATGTGGAATTTGACGAACTTCTCGGAAACAGAAAGAAAGAAGAGGCTGCAGCAGTAGCAGAAGCTTCTGCACCGGCAGGCGAAGAAACCGCAGAAGAAAAGTCTCATGTTCATAAGAAAGAAAAGGGAAGCGCCGGCGGAAACAAGGGTGGTAATCTCAAGATTAAGATTCTCGCTGTTCTTCTTGCGTTTATCGTTGCTATTCCGTTATCCCTTGGAATCGTAAAAGTGTTCGGTGCGGTATTCGGCGGTGGCGGCGGAAGTGCAAAGGAATTCGAAGTGCCTGATTTCAGAGGAATGACTTACGAACAGGCACAGGTTATGGCGGAAGAATTCGATCTTCAGATTGAAAAGGGAGACGAAGTATTCAGTTATGACTATGGTGAAGGTGAGATTTCTTCACAGATCCCTGAACACGGAACAAGCGTCAAGAAGGGTAAGACAGTAACGGTTAACATCAGTAAGGGCATGAAGGAAGGCACAGTACCGAAGATTGAAGGACTTACTTTTGACAGTGCCGTTCACATGATAACAAAATACAATTTCAATGTCGGAACAGTAACAACACAGCCAAGTTCACTTCCTAAGGATATCGTAATTTCTCAGAGTCCTGAAGAAGGTTCGGAAGCAACACCGGGCTCATATATTTCATTTGTAGTAAGTGCGGGCACTCAGGAAAACGAAGCAATCCTTCCGCTTCTTGTAGGAATGACTGTTGATGATGCAAGAATTGCGCTCGAACAGGCAAACCTGAGCCTCGGCGAAATAACTTACGAAATGAACGAAAATGTTCCTGTGAATGAAGTTCTCTGGCAGCAGTATCCTGCAGAAACAACGCTTGAAGCACTTTCGGCTGTAAACATCAAGGTAAGCAGCGGAAACGAATATATTGCAAATGACCTTACTCTCTATATCGATTATGCGGCAGCTGAAGATTCAGTATTCTGGCTTACAGTAACTGTTTCCGACGAAGAAGGTGCGCATAATATAATCACAAGAGAGCAGCGTATCAAGGAAGATATCGGTGAAAACGTTGTACTCTCAGGAACAGGTATAGGAACTGTTACAGTTATCTTCAACAATGATGTTGTGCTCAAGCACGATGTCGATTTCAATACCGGAGAAATTATTCAATGACAGGACTTATAGTTAAGGGAATCGCAGGTTTTTACTATGTAAGAACTGAGGACGGAACTGTTTATCAGTGCAAGGCGAGAGGAGTTTTCAAGAAAGATAAGATTACTCCTATGATCGGGGATGTGGTTGATATCACAGTTCCTGAAATAGGCGATGCTGTCATAGACAGAATCCACGAAAGAAAAAATGAATTCATAAGGCCGCCTGTGTCAAATGTTGATATGTTTGTCATAGTGACGGCGATAAAGGATCCGGATCCCGTTCCGGCAGTCCTCGATAAATTCCTCGTAATGGCGGAGAAGAGCCACACTGAAATTGCAATCTGCGTCAATAAGACGGATCTTGCAACAGATGAGGAAATAAATAAACTCGTATCGGTTTATGAGAATCTCTATCCTGTATTTCTTGTTTCTGCAGAAAAAGGAATCGGAATTGATAAGCTTGAAAAGCATATAGCAGGCAAACACGCTGCGCTTGCAGGTCCTTCGGGAGCAGGTAAATCAACAATCCTGAATGCTCTCAAAGAAACGGAGCTCATGGAGACAGGCAGTGTGAGCCATAAGACCGGACGAGGAAGACATACGACACGCCATGTTGAAATCTTTGAAATGCCTTCAGGAGGTATGATTTTCGATACACCGGGCTTCACATCTTTTGAAGTTCTCGATGCTGATGAAGAGGAGCTTCAGTTCCTCTATCCGGAAATGAAAGATTTCATCGGGAAGTGTAAGTATGACAACTGCAGACATTTAAGAGAGCCTGACTGCGCAGTAAGAAACGCAGTATCGGAAGGCTATATAAGTAAAGAGCGTTATCGCTCGTATCTCACTCAGCTCCTTGAAATCAAGGAAAGAGAAAAAACTAAGTATGATTAGAAGAGGATAATTACTATGAAACTCGCACCATCAATTTTATCAGCAGATTTTTCAAAGCTTGGTGAACATGTCGGCCTTATTGAAAAGGGCGGTGCTCATCTTATCCACGTTGACGTTATGGACGGTCATTTCGTACCGAATATCAGCTTCGGTGCGCCTGTAATGAAGTCACTTCTCGGAAAGACAGGTATTCCTTTTGATGTGCATCTCATGATTGAAAATCCTGATAAATATATCGGGGACTTTGTGACTGATAACACAGAGTACATCACAGTTCATCAGGAAGCATGTACACATCTTCACAGAACTATCCAGCTTATCAAGAGCCACGGCAAGAAGGCAGGTGTTTCACTCAATCCTGCAACTTCACTTGATACTCTCGAATACGTTCTTGAAGATCTTGATATGGTTCTTATCATGAGCGTTAATCCGGGATTCGGCGGTCAGAAGTTTATCCCGTCGGCATTAAGAAAAATCAGGGAACTTGATGAAATCAGAAAGGAAAGAGGCTTAAGCTTTGAAATCGAAGTTGACGGAGGAGTAACTCTCGATAACGTTAAGGAAGTTCTTGAAGCAGGCGCTGATATCATCGTTGCAGGTTCAGCAGTATTTGCTGCTCCTGACATTGAAGAAAGAGTTAAGGAGTTTGTAAAATGGTAGCTCCAAATCCTGTAGCATTTACTGTTTTCGGCATTGATGTTATGTGGTACGGCGTCCTGATCGGAAGTGCGATCGTTATTGCGTGTGCAATGGGGTGCGTGCTCGTTGAGCAGGAAGGAATGAGCAGCGATAAGCTTATAGATGTTCTTCTTTTTGCAATTCCGATGGCAATCATCGGTGCAAGAGCGTACTATGTAGTCTTCGAATGGGAACATTATGCCGGTGACTTTATGGCGATGATAAATATAAGAAACGGCGGACTCGCAATTCATGGAGGTCTCATTTTCGGAATAGGTACAGGCCTTTTGTGCGGATATATACGGAAGATGGATATCCTGAAGCATCTTGATATAGTTGCGATATGCGTTCCGCTCGCACAGTCAATCGGAAGATGGGGTAACTTCTGTAATGAAGAGGCTCACGGCGGACCGACTGACTTCATCATCAATGTTCTTATCGATGGTGAAACTTATCACGCAACATTCCTTTATGAAGCGATCTGGTGCTATGCGCTCTGTATTTTCCTTTTTATCATCTACAGATGCGGTAAAAAGTTTGACGGACAGCTCATCTCGCTTTACCCGATTCTCTACTCAGTCGAAAGATTCTTTGTAGAGGGATTAAGAACGGACAGTCTCATGGTAGGGCCGCTCAGACAGGCACAGCTCATCTCTATCGCACTTATAATTCTCGGAATCGTGATGTATATCACATTTGAGAGACGTGCGAAAAGACTTCAAAAACATGCCTAGATATTGATAGTAATTTATTTTATATAGAAGGAGTATTTTATGAAACTTGGTATTGTCGGACTTCCTAATGTAGGAAAGAGTACACTTTTTAATGCAATAACAAAGGCCGGAGCGGAAGCTGCAAATTATCCGTTCTGCACAATCGAACCAAACGTAGGCGTAGTAACAGTTCCTGACGAAAGACTCAAAGTCCTTCACGAAATGTACAACTCAAAGAAAACTGTCTACACAGCAATCGAGTTCTATGATATCGCAGGTCTTGTAAAAGGTGCCTCAAAGGGCGAAGGTCTCGGAAACAAGTTCCTCGGACACATCAGGGAAGTTGCAGCAATCGTACATGTAGTAAGATGCTTCGAAGATGCAAACGTAGTACACGTAGACGGAAAAATCAATCCGCTTTCAGATATCGAAACAATCAACATGGAACTCATTCTTTCAGATATGGAAGTACTCGAAAGAAGAATCCAGAAGACAACTAAGAACTTAAAGGGTGACAAGAGCCTCCAGGCAGAACTTGATATCCTTAATAAAGTATACGATACTCTCGCAGAAGGATTATCAGCACGTACTCTCAACCCTGATCTTGACGAAGATGAACAGGAATTCATCAAGTCACTCGACCTTCTCTCATACAAGCCTATTATCTATGCAGCAAACGTTTCGGAAGACAATGTTGCAGCAGGAGAAGAAAATGAGTTTGTAAAGCAGGTAAGAGAATTTGCAGCAACTGAAGGATCAGAAGTAGTCGTAGTATGTGCAAAGATTGAAGCTGAAATTTCAGAACTTGAAGACGAAGAAAAAGCGATGTTCCTCGAAGAACTCGGAATCGAGGAATCAGGTCTTGATAAGCTCATCAAGGCATCATACAGCCTCCTTGACCTCATCTCATTCCTCACAGCAGGAGAACCTGAAGTTCGTGCCTGGACAATCAAGCGCGGTACCAAGGCTCCCGGTGCTGCCGGCAAGATCCACACAGACTTCGAAAGAGGCTTTATCAGAGCAGAGACCATCGCATACGACAAACTTATCGAATGTGGCGGAAATCTCGCTACAGCGAAGGAAAAGGGCCTTATAAGGTCGGAAGGAAAGGAATATGTTGTGAAGGATGGGGATGTTATGCACTTCCTCTTCAATGTTTAGGCTTGTCTTTTTTACGAATGACTTTGTCAAGCGCCAATGTTCGGTACTCACTTACGTCAAGTAAGCTCCGTGCCTCACATTGGCGCTTTTCGCGTCATTCGCAAAAAATCCTGCGCCTATAGAAATGATACACCTGGATAATTCATAGCTGGTGTTGGCGTTTTGAGATTATTGAATATATTTTGCCAACGTATTTCCCGTATTGTTGGCAAATGAAGGCTTTTCGGAAAAAACAGCAACAGAACTATGGATTATTTTTCGACTTTGAGCACTTTTCACAGAAGAAAAGAGATATTCCAGTGAAATATTACTATAAAACTGCTAATTTGTTGGCAAACATGGGACCTCTGATCCAAAACGCCAACAAACGTGTTTTCAGCAGGGAATCCTGTATTAATATCCTGTGTGTATACTATTTGTGGATAACCAAACTCTAATCCCTTGTAAGTAAAAAAACAGGCATATATATGCCTGTTTGATAACAAAAGTCAATATAAAACCCTCCGGACGTCCGGAGGGTTTTGTGTGTTTTTGTATTTTGTTATTCCTTGATGACCATCTTGCGCTTTCCTGCGAGGCACTTCTTGTTGTGGTCGATTGCAAGTGTTGTTGTTACGATGAGGCCGATTGCGCAGCCGATGAGTGTAAGGAAAATGTATGTGTATCCGCCATCGCCGTACTTATCGAGCCAGTAACCGAAAACGAGCGGTGAACACATATCAACAGGTGTACTGAAGTATCCGCCGATTGCAACTGTTGATGCGAGTACCATCGGATGAATATGAAGCTCTCTTATGATTGAGTTGTTGATTGAGTAGAGAGGCATGATTACGAGTGATGGTAAGAGTGAGTATACTGCAGCGAGAAGTACATTTGCACCCGGCTTGAAGAGGAATACGCAGGCAAGGATAATTGCTGATACGATTCCGAGAACTCTGAGTGCTTTAGCTGTTGAGTGGAATACCTTGTCTGCGAGGATACCGCCGACAGGACATACGAGCATGAGGAAGTATGTTCTGATTACTGAAAGCATACTTGAATACTGTTCAGGGATGCCGATGATATCAACGAGGAAAGGATTGAAGTATGATACGTTTGCGTAAAGCATGTATGCGAAGAATCCGCCAAGACCAAGGATATATGTACCAGGCCATGCGAGTACGAATCTTAAATCCTTGAACTTGATTGTGTCACGGTTACCCGCCTTTGCAGCTTCGATTTCTTCCTGAGTTTTTACTCTCTTCTTAGGGTTTTCGAGGAAGAAGATATCCATGATTGCTGCAAGTGTAGTCATTGAACCGATTACGAGAACGGCAGCACCGAAACCATACTTTGTACCTGCCCAGATTTCAACTACGTTGATGAGAGCAGCAAGTACGCCGTAGATTGCATAGTAGATTGAGAATGATCTTCCTGCTTCTTCTGGTTTGCCAAGGCTGTTGATAGTCTTGATGAGTGCACCCCAGTAGCCGAGTCCTGTAGAAAGTGTGAGACAAGGCCATACTACCATTGCAACCGGGTATGTTGTGAACGCTGCGAAAACGAAAGAACAACATGAGTTTGCAAGAAGCGAAAGAATGATGATGTACTTAGTGTTGAAACGGTCGGCAATCATTCCTGAAAAAACAGGAAGGAAGAGACCTGCCATCGAGCCGAATGTGTTGAGCGCACCAAGCTGTGCATTAGTACAGCCGAGTGTTGCAATCATCTGTTCATAGAATACATATCTGATGTAAACAAGAAGCCAGATTGCACATCCGCCGAATGATAGTGATACAAGTGAAAGCCAGTAGCGTGAACGTGAACGTGCCATGATAATTACTCCTTAAAATATAAAAAATCCTGTATAAAAACACATACCCCGATTATATAACAATCGGGGTGGTTAGACAAGCTAAAAAAAGTTTATATTTTTAAGGATGTGTAACTAAAAGTATAAGCTGAATCTATTTTTCGGAAGCTTCCTTCATGATGTTTACTGATGCTGAAGCGCCGATTCTGTCAGCACCGGCTTCAATCATAGCTTTGCATGTTGCATAATCTCTGATACCGCCTGAAGCCTTGATTTTAGCGAGATTTCCTACGGTCTTGCGCATGAGTTCAATGTGATGAACTGTTGCTCCGCCAGTGCTGAAGCCTGTTGATGTCTTTACGAATTCTGCGCCTGCTGCAACCGAAAGTTCGCATGCCTTTACTACTTCTTCATCAGTAAGGAGACATGTTTCGATGATGACCTTTACGATTGCATCGTATTCATCTGCAACAGCGACTACAGCAGCAATATCGTCCTGCACATATTCATAACGGCCTTCTTTTAATGCACCTACGTTTATAACCATATCGATTTCTGATGCGCCGTTGTCGCAGCAGTCATTTGTTTCAAAAGTCTTTGATTCGATAGACATAGCACCGAGAGGGAAGCCTATTACAGCAGCAACCTTTACGTCTGTTCCTTCGAGTTCTTTCTTTGCGAGCGGAACATAGCATCCGTTTACACATACTGAATAGAAGTCATACTCTCTTGCTTCTGCGCAGAGCTTTTTGATATCTTCTGTTGTCGCAGCTGCAGCAAGAGCTGTGTGGTCGAAATATTTATTAAGATTTTCCATGTTGCACCTCTTTCATAAAAACAGGCAGTCCGCCTGAATTCTTTATTAAAATATCAGCGTACTGCCTCATAATCAAATTATATTTTATATTGTAAGTTCTTGCAAGTTAAATAATGCGTTCGATGATGAGAAGAACCTGATCGTCAAAAAGATATACATCGAAGTATTTTCCTGAAATATCATGATTTACAAATTCATCAACCGTAACGATGTCGAGTGTACCTGTTCCCGCAAAGTCAAAAGCAATACGAGTTTCAGGGCCGGCATATGTGATGTAAGACTTGTTTCTGTCGGCGATATAGTAGCCGTTTTCAGCACTTTCGTCAGTTACGTATTCCTTGGCGTTAATAGTAAGCTGAGTAAGAGTAACCGGCGCTTCTTCTGAACCTTCAAGAGGAGTTGAGTCGGCTGAGCCTGTAACGTCAAGCGTTCCGAACACAACGTCGGCGCCATCTCTTACGAGCTGTTCCACGTATTCGCCCTGAAGATATTCAACTGTAATTTCCGGTTCGTTTTTGTGTTTCTGACCGCCGCAGCCCGTAAAGGAAACTGCAAGAGCGAAAACCAGAACGATAAGTAAGATTCTTGATAATCTTGATGCTGCGTAATTTTTCATTATTTTCTCCCCTCCTGAAAAAACACACTTCACTATTATATATATTTAGACGATAATAACACAAAAAAGTTCCATGTTAAGAGAAAATAAATAACTGTAACCAAATAGTAATATATGCATACATTAGAAGTACCTCATACATAGCGCATGCAGCGCTATAAACTATGAAAAAAGAGGTAAATAATAATGCAGAACTACAGTAGCGGATGCTGTGAACCTTGTATTTGCAGCACATGCGGAACAAATGTGGATCTTAAGGATATTCCTTTTGCACTTACAGATACAAATCTTGTATATATGGATAAAGTTTATTCATACAACAAGTCAATGGCCTGCCCGATTCTCGAGCCTATTGATACAGCCACTGAATGGGTGACTGAAGTAATGCTCGGGGCGGCAGAAGAAAACCTTGTATTTGAATGCGGATGTGGTGAAAGAAGAAGTTGTGGCAATAACAGAAAGAAGCACTGTAATTGCGGAAACTGCGGATGTGAATGTACTCTCGGAGGAGATGCGGTTTTCAATATTACACGCAGCTATGTTCTTGTTACAGGGCTTGAGCTCGAAGAAGGCACACTTACTGAAGGCAATGTAACTGTAGATGGAGTTGCTGTAGATTCAGTTGTGCAGGCAGGAAACAGATATACTGCGGAGACAGCAAATCTGATTGAAAAGACAGGTATTGAAAGATGCCGGGAGACAGGTCTTCCGACAAAGAATTTCTTCCTTGTGACTGGTGCGGGTCCATGGACTGTGAGAGGCACAATCGTTCTCGAAGGAACTGTAAATACGGGAGGTAAAACGTGCTGCTTCCAGGCAAGATTTACAACACCGGATGAAGGTATCACAGTTACAGGCGATTCTACTTTTGCTGTTCAGAAACTTGCACTTCCGTGCTCAGTAGGCGGGGTAAGTCCTGTAATCGGATTCGGATTTACGGGAACTGTAAATGTTCTTAATCCTGGAATTACAGTTACAGTTGAAGGAACGACAGTTACGCTCGGAATCACAGGAGCTCTCGCACTTCAGCCGCAGATAAATGTCGAAGTTGTAAGAAGAACTCTCTTCATGATGCAGGGCAGGGAAGCAATAATTCCTTGCGATGGAACAGAAGCTTCATTTGCAGGAAATCCTGCAGAGGAATGTGAGTGTGAAGAAGAGTGCGACGGAAATGTTTTTCGTGCAACTTCGTGCACGAGCTGTTCATGGTAAAACAGCGCTGTAAACGTTGGTTTTCCAACGTTTAGTGGAGAATACCATACTATATAAGCCTATATTTTGACACGAACCCCTGTTCGAACACAATATGTTGTGAACAGGGGTTTTGTACTGTCGGACTGGTGGAGGACAGGTCAAAAAAATGGCTCTTAAGTGGCTCAAAATGGGCAAAAAATGTTGCGAAGTGGGGCGAAGTGGTTTATAGTGGAGATATATATTTTAGTTTGGGGCGGTAGCACTATGTTCATGGGTAAAGACTACAATTCCATAGATGCGAAGAACAGGATGATCATACCTGCAAAACACAGGAATGAGCTCGGTTTGACGTGTGTACTGACAAAGGGAATCGATCTTTGCCTTTACATTTACACGATGAAATCGTGGGAAGCTTTCATGGAGAAGCTTTCAAAGCTTCCGTCATCGGATCCTGATGCAAGAGCATTCATAAGACATTTTTACTCAAACGCTGTTGAGTGTGAAGTGGACAAGAACGGAAGAATCACTCTTCCTCAGGAACTTCGCGAATATGCGGAAATCGAAAAGGATCTCGTTACTGTGGGAGTACTCGATAAAATCGAAATCTGGAGCAGAAAACAGTGGGACAACGAAGCAAACAGCACACAGCTTCCTCCAAGTGAATTCTCAAAGAAAATGGTCGAGTACGGCATATAGGCGGAGTGGATTATGGAATTTAAACATGTTTCGGTACTCCTTGAAGAGTGCATCGAAAATCTTAATATAAAACCTGACGGAATATATGTCGACGGAACGATCGGAGGAGCAGGACATGCTTCCGAAATCGCAAAGAGACTTTCGGAAAAAGGTACTCTTATCGGTATCGACCGCGACAGAGACGCACTTAATGCTTCCGAGAAGAGACTTGAACCGTATAAGTGCAACAAGATTCTTGTACAGAGCAATTACTCAGATATCAAGAATGTTCTTGATGAACTCGGAATAGACGGAGTTGACGGAGTACTTCTTGACCTCGGAGTATCTTCATTCCAGCTCGACAATGCCGAAAGAGGTTTCTCATATATGCAGAAGGCGCCGCTCGACATGAGAATGAACGCGGATGACTCCTTTACAGCATATGACGTTGTAAACACATACAGCGAAAAGGAACTTACAGAAGTAATAAGAAAGTACGGCGAAGAAAAATGGGCGTCAAGAATCGCTCAGTTCATCGTAAAAGCGAGAGCGGACAAGCCTCTTGAAAATACAGAAGAACTTGTGGATGTAATCAAGGCGGCAATACCTGCAAAGGCAAGAAGAGAAGGTCCTCATCCTGCAAAAAGAACGTTTCAGGCTATAAGGATCGAGGTAAATGACGAAATTCATCAGCTCGAAAGAGCGGCAGACGAGTTCTGCGATGTACTTAATATCGGTGGAAGACTCGCAATAATAACATTCCATTCACTTGAAGACAGAATCATCAAGGAAACGTTTAACAGACGTGCAAATCCTTGTACTTGTCCTAAGGACTTTCCGGTTTGTGTCTGCGGAAAAAAAGCAGACATCGTAAAGGTTACAGGAAAGCCGATTGTACCAAGTGATGAGGAACTCGAAGTTAATCCAAGATCAAGAAGCGCAAAATTAAGAGTCGCTGAAAAGATAGAGAAGAAATAAGTTTATTCAAAGGTAAAGGTAAGGAAATGACAGCAGCTGAAAGATGGCATGAATATGAAGAATCGTACATGAAGTACGGACTTGATATGAAGCCTGTTGAAAAGAGAATAAAAAAAGAAAAACCTGCTATCATAATATCAGCCAGGGATAAATTCAGGATTGTCCTTCTTACGATATTGGCGGGTATTCTCGGCGTGAGCGTAATCATTTCCTCAGCTTATGCAGCGCAGCTCAAGTATGATATCAACATGCTTATAAGCGAGAATGCTGTGATAGAAGGCGAAATTCAGAATCTCAATGTAGAGATAAAGAAAGAAACGAACATTACGACAATAGAAAGAAAGGCTATGGAAGAGCTCGGCATGACATATCCTTACGGAAGCCAGATAGTATATCTCGGCATCGACAAAGAACCGGGCGGCGACTTTGCAATGGTCCTCAAGGAACATGCATATAACTAATCCAGCAGAAATATATTGTCTTATACGTAAACTTCATATGGAAAGGGGCAGCCGGAAAACTTAATTATGTTTATAATAAAGGTTCCGGCTTTTGAATTTAGTATGGGTAAAGCGTCGAACAAAGTAAAAAAGAGGCTTGCAATCGGTTTTTCAATCGTTTGTGTCCTTATGGTTGCACTCTGTTTCAGAGTCGGCTGGATACAGATTGTGAAGGCTGAAGAATATTCCAAGATGGCTGTAGCACAGCAGACAAAGGATATTCCGATTGAAGCACAGAGGGGTAGCATCGTTGACAGAAACGGAAACGAACTTGCATCAAGTGCAGTGTGCTTTTCAGTCTGGGCAAGACCGGCACAGGTGAATTCAGGAAAAACAGATGCGGAAAAGTCACTCAATGTAAATGAAACAGCGCAGACACTTTCAGAAATTCTGGAAATGGATGTCGAAGAGGTAAAAACACTTATCACTAAACAGCAGTCACTTGTCAAGGTGGCGAAGTACCTTGATAAAGAAACTGCTGACGAAATACGAAATGCAGAAATATACGGTATAGAAATATCGGAAGAAGTAAAAAGACACTATCCGCTCGGGGCTTTTGCAGCGCATCTCCTCGGTAGTGTAAAAGATGACAACAACGGACTTGCCGGAATTGAACTCAGATACAATCAGTATCTTTCGGGTGTTCAGGGCAGGTGGATTAAAAATACAGACAGAAACGGACTCGGACTTTCATACGGAGTAGAAAAGTACTATCAGGCAGAAGATGGTCTCAATGTAGTACTTACGATTGACGAAACAATCCAGCATTATGTTGAAAAGGCGATAGAACAAACGCTTATCGACACACAGGCAGACAGAGTTATGTGCCTTGTTATGGATCCTGAAACTGCAGACATCCTGGCGATGGCGACTGTACCGGATTATGATCCGAACAATCCGAGATTACCTGTTTCTGAAGAGGAAGCAGCATATTATGCGACTCTTTCAAGCGAAGAACAGCTCAACTATCTTAACCAGATGTGGAGAAATCCTATTGTAAGTGACGTATTCGAACCAGGTTCTACATCGAAGCTTATGACAGCGGCAATTGCACTTGAAGAAGGACTTACTACACTGGACGAACATTTTTACTGTAGTGGCACATGTCAGGTAGCTGACAGAACTCTCAAGTGCTGGAGATACAGTAATCCTCACGGTGATCAGACAATGATGCAGGCTGTTGGAAACTCATGTAACCCTGCACTCATACAGATGGTAAATAGAATAGGAATTGAAAAGTTCTACGAGTATCTTGAACTTCTCGGAATGACAGATAGAACAGGTATTGATTATCCGGGTGAAGCGTATCCGCTTATCCAGAATATAGAAACTGCCGGACCGGTAGGTCTTGCGACTATGTCATACGGTCAGGGTATTGCAGTAAACCTTGTTCAGCAGCTTACAGCAATCTGTTGTTTCGGTAACGATGGAATCCTGATGCAGCCAAGACTTGTAAAAGGTCTTACTGACAGCGACGGTAATATGATTCAGGAATTCGAGCCGGTGGAAGTAAGGCAGGTATTCTCAAAAGAAACTGCTGACAAGATGTGTCTTATCATGGAGTCAGTAGTTAATGAAGGTGGTGCGAGTGCTGTAAATCTTCCGGGTTACAGAGTAGGCGGCAAGACTGGTACCGCAAACAAGGCGACAGCCGGTGGATACAGCGATGAAACTTTTTCATCATTCATGGGAATGGCACCGATGGAAGATCCGAAAGTTGCAATATTTGTCGGTGTTGACAATCCTAAGGGTGTGAAGTACGGAAGTACTACAGCAGGTCCTGCGGCGCGTTCGATTCTTGAAGATACTTTAAGATATCTTGAAATCCAGCCGGAATATACTAAAGAAGAACTTGAGCAGATTGAGAGCAAAATGGCGACAGTGCCTGACGTTACGGGTCTTGCTTTCAGTGAAGCCATGGGAAGAATTGCAGGTGTGCAGCTGAACTATGTTGTATCACCGGCTGTAACTGAAACTACTGACGGGGAATATACGGTAGTTGATCAGTATCCTAAGGCAGGAGAAAAGCTCAATACAGGGGGAACAGTATATTTATATTGGGAGTGATGATTAATGGAGGTTT
Organism: Clostridiales bacterium; assembly: GCA_015058155.1. Lineage (GTDB taxonomy): Bacteria > Bacillota > Clostridia > Peptostreptococcales > Anaerovoracaceae > QAKD01. Next base: position 22,540 of record SVCW01000007.1, read on the forward strand.
TCGGGATAACGGGAACTAACGGTAAGACGACAACCTCGTACATGACTGACCATATTCTTGGTGAACTGGGGATAAAAAGTGCACTTGTCGGCACGATATCACACAGAATAGGTGAGAACGTTTACGAGGCGGTAAATACAACGCCGGGCAGAGACTTGTTTGAAAGATATACTGCCGAGGCGAAAAGACAGGGGATAGAAGTTATAGTCACTGAGGTTTCGTCACATGCTCTTGTGCAGGGAAGACTTGAAGGTCTTCCTGTGCGATATGCAGCATACACGAATCTTTCGCGGGATCATCTTGATTACCATGGTGATATGGAGAATTATTATCTTGCGAAACGAAAACTCTTTGATTTTAAAACGCTGTTATCGGCAATAATCAATATCGATGATGAATATGGAAGAAGGCTTTACAAGGAATTGGCAGAAGGGGATTTTTTGAGGCCTGTCGGAATATCATTACTAGAAAATGCAGATTACAGGGCAGAGATAATCGATGAGAGCCTTGACGGAACAGAATTCAGAGTAGTATCAGAAAAATACGGAGAGAGAACATTTTATATTACTCAGCCGGGACGCCACAATGTGTATGATGCACTGATTTCGGCAGCACTCATATCGGAGCGATTCGGAGAAAACGGTTTTGAAGGAGCGTGTGATGCACTCAGATCCTTCAAAGGTGCACCGGGCAGATTTGAAGTAATTAAAGGTAGTGATTCAGGGATTACGGCAGTATGTGATTATGCACATACACCTGACGCACTCATGAAACTTCTCTCTTCGGTGAATGAACTCAGAAGAAGGAACAAAAGCAGGGAAGGTCACGTCATAACAGTATTCGGAGCAGGCGGCGACAGAGACAAGGGGAAAAGACCTCTGATGGGAAAAGTTGCCGGAAAACTATCCGACATTGTAATACTGACAAGTGATAACCCAAGAACGGAGAACCCGGATGATATAATAAGTGATATTGCAGACGGACTCCGTGAAGAAACAAATATGTACATAACTGACCCTGACAGAAGGTCAGCAATTATAAGAGCAGTTTCAATCGCAAAGCGTGGAGATATAATCGTGGTTGCCGGGAAAGGCCACGAGACTTATCAGATAACGGCAAGCGGCAGAAAACATTTTGATGACAGAGAAATACTTAAGGAGCTCTTGACATGAAGAAGATTACAGCAGGACAAATCATTAATGCAATCGGAGGCGAATTATACGCCGGTGATTTAAACACGATAGTAACAGGCGTTGAGATGGACTCGAGAATCATGAAGGACGGCGACTGTTTCTTTGCGCTTCCAGGCGAAAGAGTAGACGGAAATGACTTCATCGCATCTGCTTTTGAAAAGGGAGCATGCTGCGCTGTTGCAACAAACAGAGAAAAAGCAGAAACAGCACTTGAAAAGTATCCGGAAAGAACTATAATCATTACTGGTGATTCGGAAAAGGCACTTCGCGATCTCGCAAAATGGTACATGGGAACTTTTGATAATATCAGAAGAATCGCAGTAACAGGAAGCAACGGCAAAACAACAACCAAGGATATGATTCATGCAATCTGCAGCGTAAAGTACAGAACGCAGAAAACTCCGGTAAACAGAAACAATCTTATCGGACTTCCGCTTACAGTACTTTCACTTGAAGAAGATACAGAAGTTGCAGTATTTGAACTCGGCATGGATGCTTTCAATGAAATAAGAACGATGGCTGAAATTGTAAAGCCTGAAGTTGCTGTTATTACAAACGTAGGTACAGCACACGTTGAAAGACTCGGAAGCAGAGAAGGAATTCTTAAGGCAAAGCTTGAAATTACTGAATTCCTTGAACCTGAAAATGTACTTATCATTCCTGACGGCGGAGATGTACTCACAAGAGAAAAGGCAGCAGGAAACTATAAGCTTCTTTCGGCCGGCGCAGGAGGAAAAAATGAATATATTATCTCGGATGTGGAAAACCACGGCGAAGACGGAATGACATTCTCCCTCGAATACGACGGAGGATATAATAAATTTGAACTTCTTGTTCCGGGAGAGTACAATGTAAGTAATGCTTCACTTGCAATCGCGGCAGCATCTGTAATCGGTGTGACACCTTCCGAAGCTGCTCGCGGACTTCTCGATTTCAAGCCTGCTGAAAAGCGAATGAATATAAGAGGGGCACGTGGCATAAAGGTAATTGACGATACTTACAACGCAAGTCCGCCAGCGATGAAGGCTGCAATCGATGTGCTTATGAATACAGGCGGAATCAGAAAAGTTGTAGTTCTCGGAGACATGTTTGAGCTTGGGGAAGAAAGCGAAAAGTATCACCGTGAGGTAGGTAATTATGCGGCTCAGGCAGGCGTACAGCTTTTCATAGGGGTAGGAGCAAACATGAAGTTTGCATGCATGAGTGCTGCCGGCATCCTCGGAGAAAACTCGGTGCACTTTGAAACAAAAGATGAAGTATTAGAGGTTGTGAGAGATATAATTAAATCAGGTGACGTTGTTCTCGTAAAGGGTTCAAGAGGGATGGCCATGGAGGTAGTAGTTAAAAAGATTCTGGAATAAGGTTAAGGTAGTATAATGAATACGATTTATTTGCTTGTTGGTTTTATAGTAATTCTTGCGTTTTGTGCGAGCACAATTTTTACGAGTCTTCTGATTCCTGTACTTATTAAAAAGCATACAGGACAGAATATCCGTGAAGAAGGGCCTCAGTCACATCAGGTAAAGGCGGGAACACCGAGCATGGGTGGTATTGCAATTATAGGCTCAACGCTTCTCGTTTTTCTCTTCATGTGCTGGAGTAATCACAATTTCGGTGTGCAGTTCCTCGTTACGATTCTGGGATTTGTTCTTTTTGGACTTCTCGGATTTATTGACGACTATGCCAAGATTGCGAGAAAGCAGAACCTCGGGCTTCGTGCATGGCAGAAACTCGTGCTTCAGATTGCCATAAGCGTAGGTATCGCATGGTATCTTGCAAACTATTCAATCACAGGTACAGTAGTATATATCCCGTTCTTCAAGGCATATGTTGATTTCGGAATCTGGTATATTCCTTTCATTGCATTCACAATAGTTGCAATGTCAAATGCCGTGAATCTCACAGATGGTCTTGACGGACTTGCAAGCGGTGTTACAGCGATAGTAGCACTTTACTTTGCAATCGCTGCAGGAACATTCATGTATGAAGTTCCGCTTTACTTCAACGCAGCTCTCGCAGGAGCATGTCTCGGATTTCTTGTATTCAACAAGAATCCTGCAAAGGTATTCATGGGAGATACAGGATCAATGGCTCTCGGAGGCGGACTTGCGGTTGCCGCTATTTCGATGAACATGACACTTCTTCTCCCTATCGTAGGATTTGTATATGTTGCGGAAGCACTCTCTGTAATCATTCAGGTAGTATCATTCAAAACTACAGGAAAGAGAGTATTCAAGATGTCACCGCTTCATCATCACTTTGAACTTTGCGGTCTTAAGGAAACTATGGTTGTAGGTCTCTTCTGGACAGCAGCACTCATCTGCGCAATCATAGGGCTCGCCGCTTTATAGAAAGAGGAATCATAATGAGTAACAGAATGAAAGACAGAAAGGTTCTCGTAGTAGGCCTCGGAAAATCAGGTATCGCCGCAGTAAAGGCGATGGTAGAGCTTGAAGCTTATGTGTCAGTTCAGGACAGCAAGGCTGAAAAGGATGTTGATGAAAAGCTTCTCGGATATTTAAAAGATAATAATGTGAAGTGCTACTTCGGCGTTACTCCTGAAGACATGGGGGCATTTGACATGCTCATCGTGAGCCCTGGTGTATCACCGGAGCTTCCGTTTGTTCAGGAGGCAGCTCTTAAGGGAACTGAAATCGTAGGTGAACTTGAAATCGCATATCGCGAAGGAAACGGAAAATACGTAGCAATCACAGGTACAAACGGAAAGACAACGACAACAACTCTTACAGGCGAGATCTTCAAGGCTGCCAAGAGAAAAACTTATGTTGTGGGAAATATAGGAGTTGCTGTTATTTCTCAGGCCCTTTCGGCTGAGGATGATGCGTGGCTCATCACAGAAACAAGCAGTTTCCAGCTTGAAACAACAAAGGAATTCAAACCTGAAATTTCAGCAATTCTGAACCTTACACCTGACCATCTTAACCGTCACCATACAATGGAAGGTTACGGAGCAGCGAAAGCAAAGGTTATGGAAAATCAGGACGAAAACCAGTATGCTGTGATGAATTATGATGACAAGGCATCATACGTTCTTGCAAAAGATACAAAAGCTACTGTAGTACCTTTCTCAAGACTTGAAAAGCTTGATTTTGGTGCATATGTAGACGAAGGCAGAATCGTAATCAGGGATAAGGAAGGAACAGTACATGATATTATCGGTACTGATGAACTTCAGATTCCGGGAAGCCACAATGTTGAAAATGCACTCGCTGCAGCTGCAATCACATTTTTTGCAGGAATCGACACAGAAGTTATTTCAGATACTTTAAGAAATTTCATGGGTGTTGAACATAGAATCGAATACGTGGATACTGTAAACGGTGTACGCTATGTAAACGATTCAAAGGGAACAAACCCTGATTCGACAATCAAGGCTGTTCAGGCATTTAACGGAAATATTATTCTAATCGCAGGCGGATACGATAAGGGTTCTGACTTCAGGGAACTTATAAGTGCCTTCGATGGAAAAGTTAAAAAGATGATGCTTCTCGGAGTGACAGCTGAAAAAATAAGATCCCAGGCTGAAGAACTTGGATTTACAGATTCAGTTATGTGCAGTGATATGGAAGACTGCGTGAAAAAGGCGGCAGAGATTGCAGTGCCCGGCGACATAGTCCTTCTTTCACCTGCATGTGCAAGCTGGGATATGTATTCGTGCTTTGAAGAGAGAGGAGAACATTTCAAGAATTGTGTGCGTGCTCTCTAGGCAAGGCGGGAAAGGACTTAAATGACAAAAAGAGATAAGCTGACAGTGAAAAATACAAAGGTGAAATCGGGAGATTTCATTCTTGTCATAATGACACTTGCGCTTGTTATTTTCGGTATCATCATGGTCTTCAGTGCAAGTTATTACTATGCGATGAATAAGTTCGGAAATCCGTATCACTATCTCCTGCGAGATATCGTGTGGGCGGTCAGCGGACTTGTAGGCATGCTCATCTGTGCGGCTCTGCCGTACAGATTCTATTATTATGTCGCACCGATAGCAATGGGGATTATGGTGCTCTTGCTGATTCTCGTTTTTTCACCGCTCGGTGTTACGAGAAACAACGCTACAAGATGGATCGGCGTAGGTCCGATTACGTTTATGCCGGGTGAGTTTACGAAAATTGCCGTGATACTTTTCGTAGCATGGTTCTTTTCGAAGAAACCTGAAAGAATAAACTCATTCACAGAAGGCATACTCCCCATGGTTGTCCTCATGGGTATATGCGGCGGACTTATTATCAAGCAGCCGAACCTTTCGACTGCGATTACAGTCTGCGGAATTATCGTTTTAATGATGTTTGTAGCAGGCATGTCATGGTGGTATCTCGGGGCGCTTGCAGGGCTTGGTGCCATGGGCGTACTCGGTATTGTTTTTCTTGCACCGGAGAGTGAATGGATGAAGAGAATTACAAGTTTCCTTGATCCTTTTGCAGACACTCTCGGCGAAGGATATCAGGTTGTTCAGGGCCTTATGGCAATGGGAACGGGAGGCCTTTTCGGAAGCGGACTCGGCAAGAGTGTCCAGAAGAATCTTTATCTTCCGGAACCGCAGAACGACTTTATTCTTTCGATAATCGGGGAAGAACTCGGCTTTATAGGTATTATGCTTCTCATGATTGCATATCTCATACTTATATGGCGAGGTATTCATATAGCAGCCAACGCTAAGGACCTTTTCGGTACACTTGTTGCTGCCGGTATCTCAATCATGGTTTCGCTTCAGGTTATCATGAATATCGCAGTTGTAACATCAAGCATGCCACCGACAGGTGTAACACTTCCGTTTATATCTTATGGCGGAAATGCGTTATGGCTTTTCATGGGGTCAATGGGGATACTTCTTAATATTTCGCGGCATTCCGTAAAATAGGAGGCAGTTTATGAAAGTAATACTAACAGGCGGCGGAACAGGCGGACATATCTATCCTGCAATCGCAATCGCAGATAAAATAAGAGAATATAACCCTGATGCTGAAATCCTTTTTGTAGGGACACAGCGCGGACTTGAAAAGACGCTCGTCCCAAAGAACGGCTATCCTATCGAGTTCATTACCGTAAGTGGTTTCAACAGAAGAAATCTTCTCAAAAATGTAAAGACAGTAAAAGATCTTGCAAAGGGAAACCGTGAGGCAAAGAATATTGTCAAGAGTTTCAAGCCTGATGTTGTTATAGGTACCGGAGGCTATGTCTGCGGACCTATGGTAAGAGCTGCGGCAAAACTAGGTGTTCCGACATATATACACGAACAGAATGCTTTTCCGGGACTTACAAACAAGCTTCTTGAAAAGCATGTGAAAAACGTTTTTCTTGCTTTTGAAGAAGGAAAGGAATATTTCAAACAGCCTGAAAAGCATATCGTTACAGGAAATCCTGTAAGAAAAGTTTTCTACGAAGCTGAACGAATGAGCGCAAGAAAAGAACTTGGAATTCCGGAAGATAGTTTTGTTGTGCTTTCATTCGGAGGAAGCCAGGGAGCATCAAAAATCAACAATACAGTGTTCCCGCTTCTTGAAATGCTTAATGGTAAAGAAAATACATTCCTTGTATACGCTACAGGAAAATTCTATTACGATGAAGTAAATGAGAGACTGAAGGAAGAGATACCTGTACTTCATGATAATGTCAGAGTGCTTGAATATATTGATAATATGGCACTTTATCTTGCTGCGGCAGATCTTGTTGTAAGCAGAAGCGGTGCGCTTGCAGTAACTGAAATTACAGTATGCGGAAGAGCCTCAATACTCGTTCCGTCACCAAACGTTACAGGCAACCACCAGTACTTCAATGCAAAGGCGATTGCCGATAAAGGCGGCGCAATCCTCATCGAAGAAAAGGACTTTAATGAGGAAGTACTTATAAAGACAGTTTTTGAACTTATGAATGATAAGGAAAAGGTGAGAGCACTTGAAGAAGGAAGCAGAAATGCGGCTCCGCCTGATGCTACAGAAATAATATATAATACTATTTTCAAGTAACGGATACCCCCGGGCAGCATATGATAATAATGATACGTGAATCATCACGTCAGGCGTTCTGGGGGTGAAATTTTGTATAAATATCGAATCAGGGGCGGGACAGCGATTGAAGGAGAAATCGCAGTTTCCGGTGCAAAGAATGCAGCATTACCTATAATGGCAGCAAGCATTCTTTCGGGAAGCGAGAGTGTTTTACATAACTGTCCTGCTATATCCGATGTTGAAAAAATGAAAGAAATACTTTCGGGTCTCGGGTGCAGAGTAAAAGAGGCAGGAGAAACTATTATCATTGATTCTTCTTCTCTTGCTTCCTGTAAGATAAATGGTAGCCTCATGAAGAGTATGAGGTCGTCGATTTTTCTTGCAGGTCCGCTGCTTTCAAGATGCGGTCATGTGGAAATCCATGAACCCGGAGGTTGTAATATAGGAAAAAGGCCGATTGATATCCATCTTGATGCTTTTAAGAAGATGGGAGCTTTATGTGCTTTTTCCGAGGGGAGAATTATTCTTAAAGCTGAAAAGCTTAAAGGTGCGGAGATTAATATGCCGTTTCCGAGTGTGGGAGCTACGGAAAACATTATTGCAGCCGCCGCTTGTGCAGAGGGAACTACAATAATAAGGGGTGCGGCAAAAGAGCCTGAAATCGTTGATATGCAGGATTTCCTGAATGGATGCGGAGCGGATGTAAGAGGGGCAGGCACAGACATAATAATGATTGAGGGGAGGCATAGCCTCAACGGAACAACGCACAGAATAATACCCGACAGAATCGAGGCAGGTACATTCCTTACGCTTGCAGCGATAACTGGCGGGCAGCTTTGTCTTAGGGGAGCGAAAGCTTCGCATCTCAGAGCTTATATCGATGTTCTGAAACGTGCAGGATGTACTGTCCTGGAATATGACGGAAGCATTGAAATCAAAGGGCCCGGAAGACTCAAGAATATCGGGTTTGTTGAGACATCAGGTTATCCCGGATTCCCGACCGATCTTCAGTCATTTGCGATGGTACTTGCGGTTTTCTCGGAAGGTACATCATGCATCAGGGAAAACGTGTTTGAAAGGCGTTTTGCCATAGCAAAAGAATTAAATAAAATGGGTGCAGAGATTGAAATAAAATCAAGGGATGCTATAATAAAAGGTGGACGCAAATTAAGAGGAAATTTCCTCGAAGCGACTGATTTAAGGGGTGGCGCAGCTATTACGCTTGCTGCAATCGGAGCACCTGGGGAAAGCATCGTTTCGGGTATTCAGTATATCGACAGAGGCTATTCCCGATTTGAAGAGAAATTAACGCAGGTTGGCGCAGACATACAGAGGATAGAATCAGAAAATGGCGAAAGAAAAGACTAGGAAAAAGAAAAAAAGAAGAAAGAAAAATTACCTGCTCAGGCTCGTAGTTTTAATACTTATCGGCGTTTCTGCATACTTCGTGATGAGTGCATCATTCTTTGAAGTAACAGAAGTTGAAGTTGTAAATAATAACTACTTTACAAAAGAGCAGGTTCTTAATATTGCCGGAGTGGAAAACGGCGAAAATATTTTCTTCGATGTAAAGACGGGAAAAGTGAAGGACACGCTCATGGAAGAACCTTACATAAGAAATGCGAAGGTTAAGATCAAGCTGCCTAGCACTGTGGTCATTGAAATTGAAGAACGTGAAGAAAAGGCGGCAGTAAAATACGGCGATTCATATATTATACTTGATGGTGACGGACTCGTATTGAGACAGACTGATGTGGCACCGTCAGTAACAGAGCTTACAGGGCTCACTCTTAAGAGTATTCAGCCGGGAACTGCTCTTGATGTTGAAGAAAATTACCAGTTTTCCGATACACTTGATATTATCGGAATCATGGATGAAAGCGAAGTATACTTTAAGAAAATAGATATTTCAGCAGTAAGAGTAAGAGCATATATTTACGATAAACTCGTATGTGTAGGTACACCTGAAACTATTATTTCAAATCTCAATAGCGGTGGTCTGCAGAAGGTGCTCTTTGAGCTTTACAGTCAGGGTGTGGAGCGTGGCACGATTACAGTCGGTGCGGATGGATCGTGTGCATTCAGCGCTGCTACGGATGATCACGGGGAGGAATAGAGAAGTAAATGAGTAAGTACATAAGAATATTATCGACCGGTCTTCTTGCAGCGTTCATCGGTGTTGTACTTGCAGTGCAGATGGGAAGTACGGCAGGAACTGACCAGGGAGGACTTGTACCTTACAGCAAGGTTAAGGACTATGAAGTTGCCCTTAACGAAGCAAGACTTGAAAAAGAAGAAGCGCTTAAGGAACTCGAGGCCGCTGAAGCAAGACTTGCGATTATTGAGAATGAGATGGCACAGGACGATGAAGTAATCGAAGCTATGCTCGCTGAAACGGAGAAGTACAAGCTTCTCACAGGGGCAGTCGATGTTCACGGACCTGGAATCATAATGACAATCAAGGACCCGATTGTGACAGATGAGTTCATGGATGATATGAGTGTTATTACATATCACTACGAAGAACTCCTGAGCCTCGTAAACAAGCTCAAGGAAGCCGGTGCGGAAGCAATCTCGATAAATGAACACAGAATCATTCAGACAACAGAGATTTCGCTTGCCGGCAAGAACATCAATATCAACGGAAAGGCGACAGCACCGCCATACTATGTAAAGGCAATCGGCGATCCTACAACGATGACAAATGCTCTCACTATAAGGAGCGGTATCGTTGAAACGCTTAAAAAGAATTACAACCTCATCGTTGAAATCGAAATGGTGGAAGATGTTGCAATTCCAAGATATGACGGAGTAATCACTTTAAGATATGCTGAACCGATAGGTGCTGAAGACAAAGAGTAATTAACGGGAGATAATTATGAAAAAAAGACTGTTTCTTGTTTTTCTTGTCAGTCTCTTTGTCGGAGCATTCATTGTTGTGCAGATGCGTACGAATCCGGGCCAGATGATTTACACTTCACGAAAGGCTATCGATGATTACGAAACAATGATTCTGAGTGAGCAGAAAACGACGGAAGATATTCGTAAACAGATTGAAGCCGCAGAGAAATTGCTTGAGGAGTATAAAACGGATTTCGATAATCCCGAGACTACGATTGTCCTTGACAATATTACAAGCGAACATGATAAATTCGCGATTATTTCGGGAGCATGCGATGTGAAGGGGCCTGGTGTTGTTATAACTGTTGATGACGGAAACCGTGACCTCTATTTCGGAGAAGATATTAACAATCTGCTTGTTCATGATCTTGACATTCTCATGATTATAAATGAGCTTAAAGATTGTGGCGCTGAGGCGATTTCTGTTAACGGACAGAGAATAATTGACTCGACAGCAATTAACTGTTCGGGCTGGACGATAAGAATCAACGGAAGAACTTATGCGAGACCGTTTGTAATAGAAGCCATCGGGGACGGAAAGGAAATGGTATCAGACCTGCTTTCACCGCATGGATACGGAACTTCTCTTCGCGAATGGGGAGTTCAGTTCAGTATTGAAACGGCAAACGAAATTGTTATAGAAGGGTACAGCGAAGAAAGAAATTTCTTCTATGCTGATGTAGTAGAAGGAGACGAGACAGAAGAATGATATTTGCGATTTTTGCAGGCCTTGCAGGTGGCCTAATAATTGGATTTGCTTTTAATATAACTTATCCGACAGAGTATTCGTTTTATATAACGATGGCGCTTCTTGCCGGTATGGATTCAATCGTAGGTGCGGCTCGTGCACATCTTCAGGAGAAGTACAACGGCGTTATTTTCATTTCCGGATTTATCTGCAATGCTATTCTTGCAGCGCTTCTCACATTTGTCGGAGATAAGCTCGGTATTCCGCTTTATTATGCTGCAATCTTCGTTTTTGGCGGAAGGCTTTTCAATAATATGGCTGTAATACGAAGAATTATTGTGGAAAACTATCTGTCGAAAAAGAACAAAATGTAGTATATTTTCTTTTAATTCATATAGCAATACCACAAATAGTGTGATATAATATTCCCGTGTGAAATTATGCGTTTCCCGTAACGCCTGAAAACACGGGATTCTTAATAGGTGATAGATTTTTTATACATACAGGAGGAAAAACCATGCTGCAGTTCGAAGTAAAAGAAACAAGTACAGCGAAGATAAAAGTAATCGGCGTAGGTGGCGGCGGATGTAACGCCGTTGACCGTATGATAGATGCTGGCCTTAAGGGAATTCAGTTTATGGCCGTAAATACTGATAAGCAGGCGCTCGAAAAGTCAAAGGCTGAAACTAAGTTCCAGATTGGTGAAAAGCTCACTAAGGGTCTTGGTGCCGGTGCTAATCCTGAAATCGGACAGAAGGCTGCTGAAGAAAGTCTTGAAGAATTAGGAAAGTTCATTTCAGGTTCAGATATGGTATTCATTACTGCAGGTATGGGTGGCGGTACAGGAACAGGCGCATCACCTGTAATTGCCAAGGCTGCAAAGGATCAGGGAATTCTTACTGTAGGTGTTGTTACAAGACCTTTCACTTTCGAAGGAAGAAAAAGAGGCGATCATGCTGAACTCGGTATCAAGTTCCTCAAGAAGTATGTAGACTCACTTGTAGTTGTTCCAAACGACAAGCTCCTCCAGATTTCAGAAAAGAATACTACTATGCTTCAGGCATTTGCAATGGCAGACGAAGTATTAAAGCAGGGCGTGCAGGGTATTTCAGATCTTATCGCCGAAACAGGAATGATCAACCTCGACTTTGCTGACGTTAAGACAGTAATGAGCGACCGCGGTATCGCACATATGGGTGTTGGTCGCGGCAAGGGTGACGACAGAGTATCACAGGCAGTCAAGAATGCTATCGAAAGCCCGCTCCTCGAAACTTCAGTAAACGGTGCAAAGGCTATCCTCCTCAACATTACAGGCGGATACGACCTCGGTATGCTTGAAGTTAATGAAGCTGCAGATCAGATTGAAAAGGCAGCAGACAAGGATGCAATCATCATCCTCGGTACAGCAGTTAAGGAAGATATGCAGGACGAAATCGTTATCACTGTTATCGCAACTGGTTTTGAAGAAAGACCTTCAGGCGGACTCTATGAATCAACAATCATCACAAGCTCAGGCAAGACTGGTCTTGGAGTGGAAGAAACAGTAGTAGGAGAAGCTGCAACTGAAGAAGCGGAAACAGAAAAGGAAGATGCAGGAGAAACTGATTCATTCGGTAAGAAGTACACACTCGACTTCACAATTCCTGACTTCTTAAAGAAATAGTTTAATAATTAAAGCTCCGGATTTCCGGAGCTTTTGTTTAGCTGGAGCGCGTTTAACTGTGCGCTTTGTACTGAGTTGTTAAGTGTATTCGAGGAGGATTGAAATGGCTTTAACGCATTATATAGAATTTGAAAATTATCCATGGCCTGCGGACGCAGGAAAAATTATGACTTCGATTCTTCCGCTTATGGATCAGGACTGCCCGATAGAAGTGCTTTCGATAAACGAAGAGTTCAGAAGCGATGTAAAAGCTGCAACTTCGAAGTATTATCTCAAGCGTTTTAAGGTTACTGGTATTGTTGTTGAAATGGGTAAGGATGCCCATGGGCTTGATTCTATTCAGCTTTCTGATGAAGAAGGCGGATACTGCAGACTTCTCTGCGTGCTGAAATCGGCTGCTGAGTATGATGGAAAGAAGCCGGGAGACAAGGTAATCATGGAAGGAAATTTCATGGACTGTCATCCGGAATATGGAGTAGTGCTCAAAATGTCAGTAACAGTGTAACTGCGTGCACAAATACATACTGAACTCGTATATGGATGCATACGTGCATTTAGGTCTCCTGTGATAAAATAATAGCAATACAAAACCCGATAATTATAGTATGCTTTTTTGCATTTTTGCAAGACAATCAGGCGCAGTTATGGTATAATTATTGCGTCTATTTTCAAGACGGAATCGCAGGGAGTACACATGAAAACAATTTATTCAAGCGACAACAGAATATTTAAACTCCTGCGCGAACTTTCGGTTAAGAAATACCGCGACAGAAGCGGAAAATACATAATCGAAGGGGAAAATCTTATTGAAGAAGCTGTGAAATCAGGAATAAGGCCGGAGCTTATCGTAGTAAGAGAAGACTATGAAGGAAAGGCAAATGCTTTTCTTGATGAGGCCGAAGAAACGGTATTCATGAGCAGGCAGCTTTTTGAAAAGGTGGCGCAGACTGAAACGAGCCAGGGAATAATGGCGGTAGTTGAGAAGAAGATTTACACACCCGACGAATTCTACGAAATTGTAGGAGACGGAAATGTTGTTTTCCTCGACAGACTGCAGGATCCCGGAAACATCGGTACAGTTATAAGGACGGCGGAAGCAGCCGGCTACAAAGGTGTGATAAGCCTGAAAGGCACGGGCGATATTTACTCACCAAAAACTGTACGTGCTACAACAGGTTCAGTCTTTAGAATGCCCGTGCTTGTGGTTGACGATTTAGTCACTGCGACCGGGCGTATAAAAGAAGCCGGAAAGAAACTCGTTGCGACATGTATGGACGGTAGCGTCGTATATTACGAGGCGGATCTAACAAAAGACATAGTCCTCATAATCGGAAATGAAGGTAACGGCATATCGGATGAACTCCAGGAACTTTCCGACATAAGAGTAAATATCCCGATGATGGGAAAAGTGGAATCGCTGAATGCGAGCATTGCGGCAGCAATCCTCATGTATGAAGCTCAGCGAAATAAATAAGTAAATTCTCGTCCGCACAGGACAAACATATAAATTTTTAAAATAGGAGAAGAAACAATGCAGGCAGAATTACAGAAAATTTTAGCAGAAGCTCTCGAAGCCATCGCAAAAGCATCATCTGTAGAAGAATGTGAAGAAACAAGAGTAAAATTCCTTGGAAAGAAAGGTGCTCTTACAGAAATCTTAAAGGGAATGGGTAAGCTCAGCCCTGAAGAAAAGAAGGAAATCGGTCAGATTGCAAACAAGGCAAAGGCTGAAATCGAAAACACTTTAAATGCTCGTTTTGCTGAACTCAAAGCAGCAGCCCAGACTGCAAAACTCGCAGCAGAAAAGATAGACGTAACTGAACCAGGCAAGAAGTTCGAACTCGGAGCTAAGCATCCTCTCACAGTTACAATGAATGAAATCTTAAACGTATTCAAGTCAATGGGATACAGCATCGTTGAAGGCCCAGAAGTTGAAACAGTATGGCACAACTTCGACGCACTCAACTCACCTAAGAACCATCCTTCAAGAGACATGACAGATACATTCTACTTCTCAGAAGGAAGAGGTTCAGAAGATATGATTTTAAGAACTCATACTTCACCTGTTGAAATCAGAACAATGCTTTCGCAGAAGCCTCCAATCAAGGTAGTAGTACCTGGAAGATGCTTCAGAAACGATACACCTGACGCAACACATTCACCAATGTTCCACCAGATCGAAGGTCTTGTTGTTGACGAAGGAATCACACTTGCTGACCTTAAGGGAACACTAGATACATTTGCAAAGCTTATGTTCGGTCCTGATGCAAGAATCAAGTTCAGACCAAGCCACTTCCCGTTCACTGAACCATCAGCAGAAATCGACGTTTCATGCTTCAAGTGCGGCGGTAAGGGATGTAACGTATGTAAGGGTAGCGGCTGGATTGAAATCCTCGGCTGCGGACTCACTCATCCACATGTACTCCAGGCAGGCGGAATCGATCCTGAAAAGTACAGCGGATTTGCTTTCGGTATGGGTGTAGAAAGAGTAGCAATGCTCAAGTACGGCGTTGAAGACATCAGACTCTTCTACGAAAACGACATGCGTTTCATCAGTGAATTCAAATAGAGCGGGAGGTAAGGTTAAATGTTAGTACCGGTAAAATGGATAAAAGATTATGTAGACGTTAAGTTAACAGCAGATGAGTACGGCGAAATGATGACAACTGCCGGCCTCACTCTTGAAACTATTGAATATTTCGGTAAGGAAATCGAAAACGTAGTAATTGGTAAGATTGAAAAAATCGAGCAGCATCCAAATGCAGAAAAGCTCGTTATCTGCCAGATGAACGTTGGTAAGGAAGAACTCGTTCAGATCGTAACAGGCGCAGACAACGTTTCAGAAGGCGACTTTGTTCCTGTAGTTCTCGATGGCGGACGCGTTCCAGGACCTCTCCACGGAAAAGAAAAGGAAGAAGGCGGCACAGTTATTCATGCAGGCGAACTCCGTGGCGTTAAGTCAGACGGTATGCTCTGCGGTCCTCAGGAACTCGGATGGGAAGATAAGGTAGCTCCTTATATCTCAAAGGACGGAATCTGGCTCCTCCCTGGAAACGACTGGACACCTGGACAGGATCTCGTAGAAGCTCTCGGACTTGATACATACGTACTCGATGTTGACGTAACACCAAACAGACCTGACTGCCTCTCAATCCTCGCACTCGCTAAGGAAACAAAGGCATTCACAGGCGAAGAATACAAGAAGCCAGACACAACAGTAAAGGGCGCTCCTAAGAGAATGGGTCAGAACTCAATCAGATTCCAGCCTCCAAAGGCAGAAAGAGTTCACAACTTCATTTCAGTAGAAGTACAGGATCCTAACTGCAAGCGTTACTGTGCAAGAGTAATCAAGGACGTAAAGATCAAGCAGTCACCATGGTGGCTCCAGGAAAGACTCATGTACTCAGGCATGAGACCTATAAACAACATCGTAGACATCACTAACTACGTAATGCTCGAATATGGTCAGCCACTCCACGCATTTGATATCAACATGCTCGCTGACAAGAAGATTATCGTTAAGGCAGCTGAAGAAGGTGACACTTTCGTTACACTCGACGGTAAGGAAAGACAGATGCCTGAAGGCGTTATGATGATCAATGACAGTGAAAAGGCTGTAGGTATCGCAGGTATCATGGGCGGACTCAACTCAGAAGTTACTGAAGATACAAAGATTATCGTACTCGAATCAGCAAACTTCGACGCTGACAATATCAGAATCTCATCAAAGAAGCTCGGCATGAGCACAGAAGCTTCAAAGAGATTCTCAAGAGGCGTTGATGCAAACATCGCAAGAGAAGCAGCAAACCGTTTCTGCCACCTCGTAGAAAAGCTCGGTGCAGGTACAGTAGTTGACGATATCATCGACATTTACCCTGAAAAGATCGAAGCTATCACATGTGATGTAAGAATTGACAGAATGAACAAGCTTAATGGTACTGATATTCCTAAGGAAACTATTATCGGATACCTCAAGGCTCTCGATATGGTAGTTGAAGAAACTGAAGACGAAAACGTTATCAGAGTAACTCCACCTACTGAAAGACTTGACATGAAGGAAGAAATCGACTACGCAGAAGAAATCGCTCGTATGTACGGATATGACAACATTCCTATGACTCTTCCTAAGATGAACACTAAGTCAATCTCAACAAGAAGCTGGCAGATCAGAGAAATCGCAAAGAATGTAATGACTTCACTCGGCTCAAACGAAATCCAGACATACTCATTCGTAAGCCCAAGAAGCGTTGATCCTTTAAGACTTGAAGATGATACATGGGAAAAGAACTTCCTCATCCTCTTAAATCCGCTCGGAGATGAAACTTCAGCAATGAGAACTATGCTTATGCCTGAAATGCTCGAAGTTATGGGAAGAAACTTCTCAAGAAACGTTGACAGAGTGAATGCATTTGAAATCGGAAATACATTCCTTCCTGACATCATGGACGAAGGCAAGCTCCCTTCAGAAGAACTTTCAATGAGTATCGGAGCATACGGTGAAGGCGAAGACTTCTTCACAATGAAGGGAAGAGTAGAAACACTCCTTTCAATGCTCGGAATCAAGAATTTACACTTTGAAGCAGAGTCAGAATATGGCGCATTCCACCCTGGAAGATGTGCACGTATCGTAATCGAAGACAGAGGCTTCCCTATGGAACTCGGTATCATGGGTGAAGTTCATCCGGAAGTTGCAGAAAGCTTCGGAATCGGAACTCGCGCATACGTTTGCGAACTTAATTTTGAATACGTTATTGAAAAGGCATCGATCGAAAAGAGCTACAAGCCACTCCCTAAGTTCCCTGCAATGACAAGAGACATTGCTCTTCTCGTTTCAGAAGACGTTAAGGTAGGAGATCTCGAAAAGACAATCATCGCTGCAGGCGGAAACCTCCTCGAAAGCGTTGAACTCTTCGACGTTTACCGTGGTAAGCAGGTTGAAGAAGGTAAGAAGTCACTCGCATTCAGCATCGTATACAGAGATGCACAGAAGACTCTTACTGACGATGACGTACAGGGCGTTCACGGAGATATCTTAAACGCTCTCAAGGAAAACTATAACGCCGTATTAAGAGAAATGTAACGGAGGCGAATATGGAAAAAAACGTAGTAAGCGTAAAAATTTACGGACAGGAATATAATATTACGGGAGAAAAATCAAGAGAACATATCATTAAAGTAGCTGATTATGTGGACCGCAATATGCATGACATGGCAGAGGTTGCCCAGAATGCACCTGTTTCTGCGCTTGCTATACTCGCGTCCATAAATATCGCTGACGAATACTTTGAAACCGCAGCTCGTCTTGAAACACAGGAAAGCATCAATCTTCAGAAGGAAAAGGATATCGAACACTATATCCAGCTCTGGGAAGAAGCAAAGAAAAACTTCACTCAGTTCAGAGAAGAAAATGCAACTCTTGTGGAACAGAGAGACAAGTTAAGAGAAGCCATCCGCGAGAAAGAAAAAGAAATTTCACAGCTCAAGGAAACAGCACTTTCTGCTGAAAAGAGGGCTGAAGAAAGAAACGAAGAGCGTTACGAAATTCTTCTCAAACGTGAGAAGGAACTTGAAAGCAATTTCTTTGATCTCCAGATGGAAAATATTCGTCTTAAGAGTGAGCTCGATCGTATGAAGAAAAATCAGGAAGATGATTTTTAAAAGATATGAACGACAAAACATTTAGAGTACTTGAATACGACAAAATAATAAATTTACTGATGGAAAAAACAGCAGCGGAGATGACAAAAAAGCTCGTCTCCGCTTTGCGTCCTTCAAAAGACATCGCGGAAATACGTGAAAGTCTTGCAGAAACAACAGAAGCGGCCAGAGTAATTGTTCTTAAGGGAGCAGCACCTCTGGGTGCTTTTTATGATATTGAGAAGAGTCTTCATCTTTCAAGAAAAGGCGCTACTCTCACTATGAAGCAGCTGCTTGAAGTTCTTTACAATGTGAAAGTAGCGAGAAACGTTTCGGTATTTCTTAAGAGCGACCTTCCGCCTCTCCCTATAATCGGGGCGATTGCAGAAGTAATTTCTGTGCAGAAGAGGCTCGAAGAAAATATCGACAGATGTATTCTTTCAGAAGATGAGATGAGCGACAATGCGAGCCCTGAACTCAGAAAAATCAGGATGAGCATTGTAAGAAAAAATGAAGACATAAGAGCAAGAATCAACAATATCATTAACTCATCTGCAAACAAGACACTCCTCCAGGATGCAATCGTTACAATGAGAGACGGAAGATATGTTATTCCTGTAAAGCAGGAACACAGATCAAAATTCCCGGGGATAATTCACGATCAGTCACAGTCAGGAGCGACATTATTTGTGGAGCCGCAGGTAATCGTAACGATGAACAACGAACTTCGCGAACTTGAAATCGCTGAAAAGGTTGAAATCGAAAGGATACTTGCGGAACTTTCAGGGAACGTTGCTGAACATTTCCATGAACTTATGAACAACCAGAAACTTCTCCTCAAGCTTGACTTTATTTTTGCAAAAGGCAAACTTTCAAGCGATATGGGAGGAGAAGAACCTCAGATGAATGAAGAAGGATATCTTGAACTCAAAGAAGCAAGACATCCTTTGATTGATAAAAAGAAAGTTGTACCTACAAGCCTGAGACTTGGCGGCGAATACACAACACTTGTCATTACAGGTCCGAATACCGGGGGAAAGACGGTAACGCTCAAAACTGCCGGACTTCTTTCGATGATGGCACAGTCAGGACTTCATATTCCGGCAAGTTCCGGTTCAAAGCTTCCTGTTTTCAGTAAAATCTATGCGGATATAGGTGATGAACAGAGCATCGAACAGAACCTTTCGACATTCTCGTCACACATGACAAACATAGTTGGAATTACTGAAGAGGCTGACGATGAGACACTTGTACTCGTCGATGAACTCGGTGGCGGTACAGACCCGACAGAAGGTGCGGCGCTTGCAATATCCGTTCTTGATTTTCTGAAAACACAGGGAACGAAGATAATAGCAACAACGCACTACAACGAACTTAAAAAATATGCGATTTCGACGCCCGGCGTAATGAATGCTTCGATGCAGTTTGATGTTGAAACACTTTCGCCGACATACAAGCTTATAATCGGAGCACCGGGCAGATCAAACGCTTTTGAGATATCTGAAAAACTCGGTCTTTCAGACTTCATCATAGATAGAGCAAGACTTCTTCTTGAATCGGGAGATATCGAGTTTGAAGACGCGATTTCTGCAATTGAAGCTGACCGTAAGGCAGCAGAAGAAGATCGTGACGAAGCACTCATGCTCAATATCGCGATGAAGAAGCAGAAAGAAGAACTCGATGCCTACGAAGCGAAGCTTAAGGCGCAGCGTGACAAGATAATCCAGGATGCACATGACGAAGCACGCTCGATTATCCGTGAAACAAAGGAACTTTCCAAAGAAGTTCAGGCGGAACTCAAGGAGCTTGCAAGACTCGATTCCATGGGTGAACGTAACAAGCGCTATGAAGAGAGCAGGAAACGTATCAAGAAGGCAGAAGGAAAGCACGAAAGAAAGATTGTTGTCGACACAAACCACGAACCTGTCGACGCAACAAAGATCAAAATCGGAAGCCGTGTGAAGCTTATGACAATAGGTCAGAACGGCGAAGTCCTTTCGCTTCCTGATGATAAGGGCGATCTTCAGCTCCAAATCGGTATAATGAAGGTAAATGCAAATATCAAGGACCTTATGCTGATTGATCAGGGCAGCAGTGCTCCGAAGAAAAAGACAGGCGGCACTAAATACGGCGCAATGTACAGGGCAAAAACCATGAATGTCGGAATATCGATAAACGTTCAGGGCAAGAATCTTGATGATGCTGTAATGGATGTTGACAAGTATCTTGATGATGCTTTCATAGCAGGTCTTGAAACTGTAACCGTGATTCATGGAAGAGGCGAAGGAATCCTTCAGAAAGGCCTTCGTGACATGCTTAAAAAGCACAAACATGTCGACTCTTTCAGAAAGGGTGCATACAACGAAGGCGGAGACGGCGTAACTATCGTAAAACTGAAAAAATAGTAGTATTATTCATGCAGATATGATATAATTTATGCAACTATTTTTTGAGAAGGAGGTGCGTTTTATGGTAATAATCAGTGCATGTCTTCTGGGCCATGACTGCAAGTATAGCGGTGGAAATAATTTCTGCGAAGGAATAGCCGAGCTTGCAAAAAAAGAAAGCATTTGTCTTGTGTGTCCCGAAACGGCAGGTGAGTTACCTGTTCCAAGACCTCCGGCAGAAATAATAGGTGATAAAGTCATAGATAAAAACGGGAAAGATGTAACTGAGAACTTCGTCCGGGGAAGCGAGCTCTGTCTCGAAAAGATATTAAAAGAGGCAAAGGACCGGGGCGAAGAAATCGAAAAAGCGATTCTCAAAGCCCGAAGCCCGTCTTGCGGCGCAGGACTTATTTATGACGGTACTTTCAGCGGTGTAACAGTAGAAGGAAACGGTATCTTCGCTGATATGCTCGTGAAAATGGGGATTCCGGTTTACAACGAAGAAAACTACACAATCCCTGAAGAACTAAAGAGTTATATAACAGAAAAATTATCAATATAAAAGAGAGGTTCGAATATGATTAATTACAAAGACGAGATTGCCAAAGTATTATTTGAAGCAGAAATTGGCCTTACACTCGAAGAAATCCAGGACATGGTAGAAGTTCCATCAGATAACAAGATGGGTGACTATGCATTCCCTTGTTTCAAGCTTGCCAAGGTTTTAAGAAAGGCTCCTCCAATGATCGCGAAGGATATCGCTGCAAAGATTGAAGGAAACCATATGTTTGAAAAGGTTGAACAGGTAAACGCATATGTTAACATGTTCATCTCAAAGGAAGATTTCGTAGCACACGTTGTTCCTGAAGTAATCGCAGCAGGAGACGAATACGGTAAGTGCAATATCGGCGAAGGAAAGCCTGTTATCGTTGAATTCTCATCACCTAACATTGCAAAGCCTTTCCATATCGGTCATATTCGTTCAACAGTAATCGGTAATGCACTCTACAAGCTCTGGGATGCTATCGGTTATGACATCATCAGAATCAACCACCTTGGTGACTACGGTACTCAGTTCGGTAAGATGATCGTTGCATACAGACTCTGGGGTAACAGAGAAGACGTTATCAACGAACCAATCAAGACTCTTCTCTCATACTACACTAAGTTCCACGTAGAAGTTGAAGAACATCCTGAACTCGACGACGAAGCTAGAAAGGTATTTGCTAAACTCGAAGCCGGCGAACCTGAAGAAGTAGAACTCTGGCAGTGGTTCAGAGATGAATCCCTCAAGGAATTCAACAGAGTATATGACATGCTCGACATCACATTCGACTCATATGCTGGCGAAAGCTTCTACTCAGACAAGATGCCTGCTATCATCCAGGAACTCAAGGATAAGAATCTCCTCGTAGAATCAAACGGAGCAAACATCGTTCAGCTCGAAGAATATGGTATGCCACCTATCCTCATCACAAAGTCAGACGGTTCATCACTCTACGCAACAAGAGATATCGCTGCTGCATTCTACAGAAAGAAGACTTACGATTTCGTAAAGAACATCTACGTAGTAGCATCACAGCAGAACCTCCACTTCCAGCAGTGGTTCAAGACAGTAGAACTCATGGGTCACGAATGGGCTAAGGACTGCGTACACATTCCGTTCGGTCTCGTATCACTCGAAGAAGGTACAATGTCAACAAGACACGGAAGAGTTGTATTCCTTGAAGATGTACTCAACAGAGCAGTTGAACAGACTAAGGAAATCATCAAGGAAAAGGGCGTAAATACTGACGATATCGACGAAACTGCAAAGGCAGTAGGTATCGGTGCTGTTATCTTCCAGGAGCTCTCAAACAACAGAATCAAGGACTACGTATTCAAGTGGGATAAGGTTCTCAACTTCGACGGCGAAACTGGTCCTTACGTACAGTACACACACGCAAGAGCATGCTCAGTATTAAGAAATGCAGGCGAAATCGCTGCAAATCTTGACACAGCTGCTATCGATTACTCATACATTACTGGTGGCGCTGCATACGAACTCGCAAAGCTTATCTACAAGTTCCCTGCAGTTATCGTAGATGCTGCTGAAAAGTATGAACCATCAGTTCTTACTAGACATATCGTTGACATCGCTCAGGGCTTCAATAAGTTCTACAACGAAGAACATATCCTCGTTGACAACGAAGAAGAAAAGAAGGCTAAGCTCGCTCTCGTTCTTGCTGCTAAGGATACAATCAAGAACGGTCTTGCACTTCTCGGAATCAAGGCTCCTGAAAGAATGTAATCAATTATTTTAAAGGAAACGATTTTTCAAAATGAAATATGAAGGATTGATTTATAGGCCTCCTAGTGAGGCCTATAGCCTGTTATTACAGGTAACAATAGGCTGCTCGCACAATAAGTGTACGTTTTGCAGCATGTTCAAGGCAAAAAATTTCAGAGTAAGAAAGATGGAAGAAATTTTTGCCGATCTTGATGAAGCACGCGCATATTACAGACATGTGGGAAGAATTTTTCTGTGTGACGGGGATGCACTCTGCCTTTCGATGGATAAGCTCATGGCGATACTCGGATATATAAGAGAGAAGTTTCCTGAGTGCGAAAGAGTAGGTGTTTACGGCTCTCCGCGCGATGTGCTTTTAAAGACACCTGAAGAGCTTGAAACACTTCGCGACGCAGGGCTTTCGATTATTTATATCGGAGCAGAGTCAGGTTCTGACAAAGTGCTTCTTGACGTATGCAAGGGCGCTACAGCAGAAGAAATCATAACTGCCATAAGGAGAATCGAAGACGCAGGTATAAAGTCATCGGTGACTTTCATTTCAGGTCTTGCAGGACGTGATAACTGGGAAGAACATGCCGTTATGACGGGAAAGATGATATCGGAAGCACAGCCGTCATATGTAGGTTTTCTCACACTTATGGTTGAAGAGGGAACACCGCTTGCAGACGATGTGAAAAACGGAAAATTCAAGCTTCTCACGCCTGAAGAGGTTCTTGCCGAGGCAGCGCTTATGATTCAGAACATAAACGTCGAAAAGACATGTGTATTCAGAAGCAATCATGCTTCAAATTATGTATCGCTTGCCGGAAATCTTCCGGAAGATAAAGATGCAATGCTCGCACTATTAAAGCGGGCTATGGAAGACAAAGGTATGCTGAAAGATGAACGTTTCAGAGCCCTTTAGTATTTAAGGAAGGACGGATGTGCCATTAAGGCATGTCATGAATGTATGAAAATATTACTTACTACGCTCAACTCAAAATATATACATTCGAGCCCTGCGCTCAAATATCTCTACGGTGCAGCACAGAAAAGCGGTGCCCAGATTGACGTGCGCGAATTTACCATAAACAACGACGATGACTATATCTTCGGAGAACTTCTCTCAAAGGAATGGGATGTAGTATGTTTCTCATGTTATATCTGGAACATCGAAAGAATTCTTTACCTTGCCGAGAATCTTAAAAAGGCGCGTCCGAGAGTAAAAATACTTCTCGGAGGACCTGAAGTTAGTTTCGATGCGATAGAAGTGATGAAGAAGAACAGATTCATCGATTTCATAATCAAGGGTGAAGGCGAAATGCCTTTTCCTATGCTAATGAGAATGTTCAGGGTTTACGACGATACGGAAATGATATTCCAGAAACCGCGTGACATGTTTGACGATATCGATGACGGTATTGCTTTTGATCTCGGACGTGAGACAGGCGGAAGTGCGGGACTCGATTACAGCCTGCTCCTTGGATATACTATCGCTGATATCCCTAACCTTGTGTATAGACATGACGGAAAGATTTATGTGAATGGAGAAAAGGATCCTGACGACTTTGAAAACGCTGTATTCCCATACACATATTTCGATATCCCTCAGGACAAAATCGTTTACTACGAAAGCTCAAGAGGATGCCCTTTCAGATGCGCTTACTGCCTTTCATCAATTGAAAAGACTATAAGACCGCTTTCTCTTGAACGTGTTTTCAGAGAACTTTCGTATTTTATAAGAAGCGGTATCAAGCAGGTCAAGTTTATCGACAGAACATTTAACTACGACAGTCAGCGTGCAAGAGATATACTTGGTTTTATTATCGCAAACGACAACGGAGTTACAAACTTTCATTTTGAAATATGTTCCGATCTTCTCGATGAAGAAACGCTTGACGTTATCAGAAGAGCGAGAAAGGGGCTATTCCAGTTCGAAATCGGTGTTCAGTCGACAAACCAGAAGACGCTTGAGGCTATAAACAGAGGCGGCACTCTTGAAAGAACCATAAATATGGCAAAACGCCTTATCGACATCGGTAATTCAGAAGTTCATGTAGATCTCATTGCAGGACTTCCTTATGAAGGATACAAGACATTCGGAAAATCATTTGACGATGTCTATGCTCTTGGCGCGGACATGTTCGCACTCGGATTCCTTAAGCTTCTGAAGGGGACTTCGATGCGAGACGACGCTGAAAAGTACGGATACATATATCGCGAAAAAGCACCGTATGAAGTCATTTCAAACGATTTCATATCGGCGAAGGAACTCATAAGACTCAAGAAAATTGAAGCCGTTCTTGACCTCTATTTCAATCGCAAAGGTTTTGGGAGAACGCTTGAATATATAATTAAAACCAAGTTCGCAGGACCGTTTGAATTCTACGAAGATTTTGCAGATTACTATTACGAAAAAGGTTTTCAGCATGTATCACACAAAAAAGAAGACCTTTATCGCATCCTGAACAAATATGCCGAATCATTTACGGGTGATGGTGCTGACGGATGCGAAGAGTCCGATACTGCTTTTGAAGGCATAGAAGACAGAAGTTTCGGATTCACAGGGCACGTTCGCGGGCTTCTCATGCAGGATATGGAAGACACACTCAACTTCGATGCTATAAAGAAGTTTGTTAATAAAGGATGGGAGATTTAACCTATGGCAGAAAAGGACAGAATTAAACCTTATCTCGAAAATCTTGTAAAAGGCTATGTGTTTGATGAACTTTCACCGGGATTCACAAAAAAACTCGGAGCAGAAGATATTCTCAACGGAGTTGCAGTTCCGATTGAGGCTGTTCAGTTCGCTGAATTCGCGACAGGAAAGGCAGAAATCAAGGGAATTGATATTGCAAGAGCCTGCGGTCTTGTGCTCGGTGCTGTGCCTGATTTTCCGTATTCAGGCGCATATAAGGAGTTCCTGATAAAAGTGCTCGGAGGGGCAAAAAAAGCCCTTGAAACGCTCGAAATGCAGGCCAGCCAGTACTTTGACGAGGGAGTGCAGGCAGGAGCAAGAAACGCTGATGCAGAAGCAGCGTATGAAGAAGGCTCAGCTGATACCGAAATGTGCTTCATGAAAGCAGCATGCTATTTCAGAGCGGCGCTTGAAATCGATCCCGCATCTCAGAATGCACTTTACGGTTACGGGCTCAGCTGCCGCGAAATCTATGAAAACTCTGAAGACGAAAAGAAAACAGGCGATTTCAAGGCTGAATTCATGGAAACGATGGAAGCAATCACTGTTCACCATCCGAAGTTCCCGTTTGCGTATTATTATCTCGGATACGCATATCTCAACATGGGACTCTATCTCAAGACTCAGCTTGCTTGGAACTGCTTCCTCGACTATATAAAAGAAGATCCGGCAAAAGACGAGGCTTTTGATGAAATAAACGAAATCAAGGAAAGAATCGCAACGCTTAAGGACCCTGTGAGAATTGAAGAAGGTGTTATGGCAATCGAATCGGGCAAATACATCCAGGGACTTGAAATCCTGAGCGAATACGAAGAAGGTAATTACGCAAACTGGTGGCCGCTCCACTATTATATCGGAGTAGGATATGCAAGCATGGGAGATGCTGATGAAGCTATACTTTCGTTTAAGCGTGCACTCAGCCTGAGCCCTTCAAATGTTGATGTAATGGAAGAACTCCGCATGATTTATGAAATTACAGGCGACGGAGTAAATGCTAGAAAGTATGCGGACAAAATTGTCCGCGTGCTGAATAACATGGAACTTGAAAAGCTTGATAATTAATAGTGATGCCTTGTGTTTTGTTACGGAAGTAATATAATGACATTATAAATAGCTCAAATAATTGAAAGGAAAGACTAGAAATGAAAAGAAAAGCTTTAGCAATCTTAGTTGTAGTAATGGTTTTGGGAACAATCCTTACAGGTTGCGGTCCTAAGGAATGTGAACACGAATTCACAGAAGCAAACTATCAGACACCTGCAACATGTACACTCTGCGGAGTAACTGAAGGTGAAGTGCTCACTCCTGACTTTGAAACTTATGGAATCGAAGCATATATGGAACCTGGAAACACTTATAACTACAAGACAATATGTATGCTTGATGAAAGTATGTACACTATAGGAAAGGCAACAGTAAGCCATGCAGTAATTCCTGATGATGAAGAGCATGAAGCTAAAGAAGGCTACGAATGGCACAAAGTAGATTTCAACGTTTTATTTGACGACGATAATGCGAAAACATGCGGAGTTGCAGTAAACTTCTTATGTGAAGATTATTACAATATAAAGGATCATGATGATTCTGCAGATCACAGTGATCCTGACATTTCAGTATACACAGCAAACGTAAACGGTGAAGATATGCCTGTATATCTCCGTCAGGGCGGTGGATTCACTCAGAACGACGATTATTCAGCAACGTTTGATCTCACATTTGAAGTACACATGCCTGCAGGCTATGACGGAATCGTTGTAGGACTCGTAAACCAGGAACTCCTCGCAGACGGTAATGCCGGATACATCAACACATACTATACAGGCGATACTGAAGAATTCTTATTATTCCGCATTAAGTAGTACCGGAATAACGGCGACAATAAACATTTCCAAATGCGGATAGAAACATTTTATACATGAAAAAAAGGCGCTCATATGAGCGCCTTTGATATTTTTTGATTAGAGTTCGATAACCTGTCCGATTCCCATTTCTACTGCTGATTCGTAGATAGCCTGTCCGCATACGATGTCGAGAACTGCGCTTCCTACTGTTTCGAAGAATGTGATTTCGTCGTCTGATTCTCTTCCAGGAATGATTCCGTTGATGAGATCTCCGAGCTGACCTGTAATCTTGTCTTCTGAGAATGTACCCTTGTTTATTGGCTTGATGAGGTCGCCTGATTCAGCAACTGCATCAGGAGTATCAGTGTAAACCTTGTCAGCATTTACAACGATGTATTCGTCGATTTCTGACATTTCAGGAGTGTATGATCCAACGCCGTTGATGTGGCAACCCTTCTTAACGAGAGTTCCGTCAAATACGTTTACCTTTGCAGTTGTGCAAGTTGTGATGATGTCAGCACCTTCAACAGCTTCTGCTGCAGTCTGTGCTGCTACGAACTTAGCCTTGAATGTACCTGCAAACTTAGCTGTCATTTCTTCTGCAAAAGCAGCTGCTCTTTCGAGGTTCATGTCATAAAGCTTAACGAGTTCGATTTCAGGTCTTACTGTAAGAACTGCATCAATCTGTCCGGGAGCCTGTCCGCCAGTACCGAATACTGCGAACACTTTGGCATCCTTTCTTGCAAGGTAATCAGTAGCAAGACCTGCTACAGCGCCTGTTCTTACCTGAGTAAGGTAAGTTCCGTCCATCATGCAGCAAGTTTCACCAGTTTCAGCATTTAAGAGTACCATTGTTGCAGGAACTCCAGGGATTCCCTTGTTGATGTTATCAGGATATACTGAAACGATCTTTACGCCGAGTGCATTTGCAGGAGCAGCGTATCCGTACATATAAAGGCTCTGTCCATTATGTTCAGGAACATCGAGGTTTGCTCTTAAAGGAATGTTTGTCTTTCCTGCTGCGTAGAGTGAAAGAGCTTCCTTGTCAGCTGCGATAGCCTTTGATGCGTTGAAAACTTCCTGCATATCTGCTTTATTGAGTACGAGAATCTTCATTTATTTTTCCTCCATTTGAAAGATATTATTAACATTTTCCTAACATAAAAGTATACCATAGTGCAGATTGTTTTTCTACATTTTTCTGAGTACTTTACATTCCTTTACCGATAATTCTTTACAGAAACTTTATACTTTCGCGATATTTGATATTACATTTGAAAAGTATGATGTAATTGTCAGAGGGGGAATACTGATAATATAACGAAAGTGAAGGGAAAGAAAATGAAAAGAACAAAAAGACTTGTATTAATTATGCTTGCAGTAGTGCTTATTATGGGAAGCTTTGCAGCTTGCGGGAAAAGCGATGAAGGATTCAGCGCATCAAATGAAATCGGAGTTATTTCAAGAGAAGACGGATCAGGAACAAGAGGCGCATTTATCGAACTTTTCGACATCGAGCAGAAAAATGAAGCTGGTGAGAAGATTGACAATACAACACTTCTTGCAAGCATTACTAATTCAACAGCAGTAATGATGACAACTGTACAGGGAGACAAGTATTCAATAGGTTATATTTCACTTGGCTCACTTAATGATACGGTAAAGGCAGTAGAGGTTGAAGGAGTTACAGCAAGTGCGGACAATATCAAAGCTGGAACATATGAAGCTGCAAGACCATTCAACATTGTTACATCGGGCGAAGTTTCAGATCTTACAGGAGACTTCATCGACTTCATACTCAGCGAAGAAGGACAGAGTATAGTTGAGGAAGCAGGCTACATTGCGATTACTACCGGCGAACCTTACACAGGAAGACCTGAAGGCGGCAAAATTGTTGTATCAGGTTCAAGTTCAGTAACACCTGTAATGGAAAAGATCAAAGAAGCTTATGTAGCTAAGAATCCTGACGTAACTGTTGAAGTACAGCAGAGCGATTCATCAACAGGTGTAAACGATGCACTTGACGGAACAAGCAACATCGGTATGTCATCAAGAAATCTTAAGGAATCAGAAATTGAAAAGGGTGCAGTTCCTACAGTAATTGCAATGGATGGAATAGCAGTAATCGTTAACAACGAAAACCCTGTCACAAATCTTACAAAGGAACAGGTAAAGTCAATATTCATTGGTGAAACTGTAACATGGGATCAGATTATCTCTGAATAATAAGGTGCATGAAATGAATGATTTCAAAGAAAGATTGTTCAAAGGAATATTTACTGCTGCGGCTTGTGTTTCGATACTGGCCGTAGTAGTAATTTGTGTATTCCTCTTTGCAAAGGGCCTTCCGGCAATAATGGAAATCGGACCGGCTGAGTTTCTCGGCGGAAAGGAATGGAGACCATCAAACGAGATTTTCGGAATATTTCCGATGATAATCGGAAGCCTTTATGTTACAGCAGGTGCACTTCTTTTAGGTGTTCCGGTTGCTATTCTTACAGCAGTTTTCTTATCAAGATTCTGCTCAGAAAGAATATACAGAATTATGAAGCCGGCTGTGAACCTTATGGCAGGAATTCCTTCTGTTGTATATGGTTTCTTCGGACTCGTGGTGATTGTTCCTTTTATCCGTGATAACATCGGCGGTAGAGGAGCAAGTGTGCTCGCTGCATCAGTGCTTCTTGGAATAATGATACTTCCGACAATCATAGGAGTTGCGGAATCAGCATTAAAAGCAGTGCCTGAAAGTTACTATGAGGGAGCACTTGCGCTTGGAGCTACACATGAAAGAAGTGTATTTACAACAGTTCTTCCTGCGGCAAAGTCAGGTATATTTGCAGGAATCGTACTTGGTGTCGGAAGAGCGGTTGGTGAAACTATGGCAGTAATGATGGTTGCAGGAAATCAGCCTGTTATTCCGGCAAAACTTACAAGCGGAGTGAGAACTCTTACAACAAATATTGTACTTGAAATGGGATATGCGACTGATCTTCACAGAGAAGCACTTATTGCAACCGCAGTTGTACTCTTTATCTTCATCCTTATAATCAACATTACATTTTCGATTATAAAAAGGAGGGCTAAGCTGTGAAAAAGAGAAAGCATGTTGTGATAATCAGAACTGCAGTCTATGGTGCGGCTTTAATAACAGCAGCAGTACTCGTATTTATCGTAGGATACATTTTTATAAAGGGAATTCCGCATCTTACACCGAGTCTTTTTGAAATAGAATATACGTCGGAAAATGTTTCACTCGTTCCGGCACTTATAAATACAATTTTTATGATTGTTATCGCACTTGCAGTATCGGTGCCGACAGGAATCGGATCAGCGATTTATCTTTGTGAATATGCAAGGCGGGGAAACAAGCTTGTGGAAGTAGTAAGAGTAACATCTGAAACATTATCAGGTATACCTTCAATCGTATACGGACTTTTCGGATCGCTTTTTTTCGTAAAGTTCTGCGGCATGGGTTTATCACTGATTTCAGGAGCACTTACTCTTTCCATCATGATACTTCCTCTTATAATGAGAACGGCGGAAGAAGCAATCATAGCAGTTCCTGACAGTTACAGAGAAGGCAGTTTCGGGCTTGGAGCAGGAAAGCTCCGTACTATCTGGAAGGTTGTGCTTCCTAGTGCAGTTCCCGGAATCCTGTCGGGAGTAATTCTCGGAATCGGACGAATCGTAGGAGAATCAGCAGCTCTTATCTTTACGGCAGGTACAGTTGCTGTGGTTGCTGAAAATATTTTTTCATCAGCAAGAACGCTTTCCGTTCATATGTACGTCATATCGGGAGAAGGTCTTTATATAAACCAGACATATGCGACAGCAGTTGTACTTCTCATACTTGTGGCAATCATCAATGCACTGTCAGGATATATTGCAGGTAAACTGGAGGGAAAATAAATGGGAATAATAGATATTAAAAATCTTAATCTTTACTACGGCAATTTCCAGGCACTTAAAAATGTTAATCTTGAAATTCCGGAAAAGGAAATCACAGCTTTTATCGGACCTTCAGGTTGCGGAAAATCGACACTTTTAAAGTCACTTAACAGAATGAATGATATTATTCCTGAATGTAGGATCAATGGTGAAATCCTTCTTGACGGAGAAAATATTCACGGTGATATGGATGTGAATCTGCTCAGAAAGCGAGTAGGTATGGTATTTCAGAAGTCAAATCCTTTCCCGATGAGTATATACGATAATATCGCTTACGGACCTCGTACTCACGGTGTGAAATCAAGAGCAATGCTTGATGAAATC
This sequence comes from Clostridiales bacterium, assembly GCA_015058155.1. Taxonomy (GTDB): domain Bacteria; phylum Bacillota; class Clostridia; order Peptostreptococcales; family Anaerovoracaceae; genus QAKD01. The sequence goes on from SVCW01000007.1 coordinate 54,055, forward strand.
GTAGAAAAGTCACTGCGCGGAGCAGCAATCTGGGACGAGGTTAAGGACAGACTCAAAACATCAGCACTTGGAATGTCCGGAGGACAACAGCAGAGACTCTGTATTGCAAGAGCGCTTGCAGTAGAACCGGAAGTTCTTCTCATGGACGAGCCTACTTCAGCCCTTGACCCTATATCGACAGCCAAAATCGAAGAACTTGCGGCAGAACTCAAAAAACAGTATACTATAGTCATGGTAACGCACAACATGCAGCAGGCTATGCGTATATCGGACAGGACTGCATTTTTCCTTCTCGGAGAAATGATTGAGTTCGGAAAAACGGAAGATATCTTTAACAATCCGGTTGATAAAAGAACAAAAGATTATATTACCGGACGATTTGGTTAAAAAGGAGAATGTTTTATGATTTTCTGTGTTGAAGACGATGCGGGAATCCGCAACATGATGACATATACACTTAATTCTTCAGGTTTTGAAGCAGAAGGCTTTTCGGACGGAAGTGAGTTTTTTGCTGCACTTGAAAAAAATATTCCGGATCTCGTAATCCTTGATATTATGCTTCCTGGTGATGACGGACTCGTTATTTTAAGCAAACTTCGTTCACAGTCAGCAACGGCAGACGTACCTGTAATCATGGCAACTGCAAAGGGAACTGAGTTTGATAAGATCGTCGGTCTTGATATGGGGGCAGACGATTATCTCGCAAAGCCATTCGGTATGATGGAAATGGTATCAAGAGTAAAAGCGGTTCTTAGAAGATCAAAACCAAAGGAAAAAGCAAAAATCGTAAGGGTCGGAAGAATCGAAATGAACCTTAACGAACATACAGTAGTTATTGATAATGAGAGACTTAAGCTTACTCTTAAAGAGTTTGAAATGCTCAGACTCTTTATGGAAAACCTCGGACGCGCTTTCACACGTGAAGAACTTCTTGAGTATATCTGGGAGTCAGATTATCTTGGAGAAACAAGAACTGTTGATGTACATGTAGGAACTCTCAGAACAAAGCTCGGAGAATGCGGAGAATATATTGAAACTGTAAGAGGTGTAGGATATCGTATGGAGGCCAGAGTATGACGAAACGAATTTTTCGCGCAATTATAACTGTTGCGATGGTTGTACTCCTTGCGTGTCTTGTTCTTGTGATGGGTGTCCTTTACAACTATTTCACTGACGTGCAGCTCGAACAACTCAGAATAGAAACTACACTCGCTGGACAGGGAGTTACAAATGAAGGTGAATCATATTTTGAAGGCCTTGATGTGAGAGGGTATCGTATCACCTGGATTGATCAGGAAGGCGATGTTTTATACGATACTTCAATTAATCCGGGTGATATGGAAAATCATCTTGAAAGAGAAGAAGTAAAAGAAGCAATTGATGTCGGATTCGGAGAAAGTGTGAGATTCTCAAATACGCTTATGAAGAGGAGCGTATATTCAGCACAGCTTCTCGGTGACGGTACGGTTATTAGAGTATCTGACGAACAAAACTCGATAATCCAGCTGTTTTTCGGGATGATTCAGCCGATATTTTTCGTGATAATTGCAATGCTTGCGATTGCACTTTTTATGGCATCAAAAGTGTCGAAGCTCGTTGTGGCACCACTGAATAATCTCGACCTTGACAATCCGCTTGAAAATGAAAATGTTGACGAGCTGGCTCCGTTCATGAGAAGAATACATAGCCAGCAGAGACAGCTCAGAATTCAGGAAATAGAGCTTGGTAAGCGTAAGGAAGAGTTTGAAGCCGTTACAAAGAGTATGAGCGAAGGCTTACTCCTGCTTAATAGAGATGGCGATGTACTCAGCATTAACAAGGCAGCTTCAGAAATTCTCGGAGTAAGTGAATTCGTTGCAGGAAAGAATATTCTTGTGGTAAGCAGGATTCTTGAATTCAGAAAGATTGCTCAGGCTGCGCTCGAAGGAAATATAATTGAGAGAATTATAGAGATTAACGAGCGTGATTATCAGATTGATGCTAACCCTATATACGCAAACGATGAAATTTCAGGTGCAGTAGTTCTTTTCTTTGATGTTACTGAAAAGAATCAGGCAGAGCAGATGAGGCGCGAGTTCACTGCAAATGTTTCGCATGAACTCAAAACACCGCTTCATTCGATTTCAGGATGCGCAGAGCTTCTTCTGAATGATATAGTGAAGCCTGAAGATACAAAGCAGTTTACCAGTCAGATTTATACTGAAGCCCAGCGAATGATGACGCTTGTAAACGATATCATATATTTATCGCAGCTTGATGAAGGCGCGCTTGATATGAAGCGTGAGAGAATTAATGTTTATGACGTCGCAAAGGAAACTGTTTCAAGTCTTTCTGCAGAAGCAGAAAAGGCTTCCGTAACACTCGACCTTTTGTGCGAGCCTGTCTGTGATAATATTACGGACGAGTACAGTATCAACGGAATCAGAAGACTTGTCAGCAGCATAGTCTATAATCTTACTGAAAATGCGATTAAGTATAATCGTGAAGGAGGAAGTGTAAGCATATCTGTTAATGCGGAATATGATGATAAAACGTACGAAAAGTATGTTGTTCTGACTGTTTCAGATACCGGAATCGGTATCCCGCCTGAACATCAGGCGAGAATATTCGAACGATTCTATCGCGTAGACAAGAGCCATTCTAAGGAAGTCGGAGGAACAGGTCTCGGACTTTCAATCGTGAAACATGCCGCAAAAGCTCACAACGCTGAAATAACTTTAAACAGTGTTGTCGGCGGTGGCACAAGCGTGGAAGTACGCTTCCCAGCAGGTAAATAAAAACAAAGAAAAAGGACGCCTGAGTGCGTCCTTTTGTATTGTAAATATGATATATGGTAACTAGTATTTTTGTTTCTTAATTATTTTCAGGATCTGCAGGAGCTTCTTCTGAAACAACTTCTGCTTCAACTTCTACGACTGATGCAGGGATTTCTTTCGCTTCAGGTGCAGGCTTTGCCTTCTGCTTGCCCTGAGGGACGAGCTTTGCCTTTCCGAGAGCAGCACCTACAACACCTGTGATAAGTGTTGATGCAAACATTTCACATACTGCATTGATACCTACGAATGTGCAGATGAAAACTATAACATTTCTTCCGCCGATGAGGTTCTGCATGTATTCAGTATTCCCGAAGAGCACTACGAGTGCAGTCATGAAAAATACTGTGTTGAGGAATGCTGAGAAAAATCCTGTAATAGCACTTGCTGTGTATGTAGTCGAAAACTTTGAAGTGATTTTGTAGATCCAGCCGATGATAAAACCATCGAGAACACGCGGTACAAAACGCTGGATAAACGCAAGAATCGGATTGATTTCGAAGAGTACAGCACCCATTGCGCTTAATCCTCCGATTCCGATACACTGCATAAAGCTTGTGAGTCCGAAGATTCCGCCTACAATTGCTCCGCCTGTAGGTCCGAGAGCTATCGCGGCAACTGCTACTGGAATTACATTGAAAGAGATTGCCAGAGGTCCTATGTTGAGGTACCCGAGCGGTGTGTACGACATCAGCAGGAGTACTGCCGTAAGTAAACTTAAGAGTACGAGCTGTGAAGTACTGAATTTCTTTTTGTTCATATTAAATTTTGTCCTCCTTGCTATCATTCTCCATCCCGGAGATATAATTACAATACGCATGTATAATAACACATTTTTACAAAAAAACAAGGGGTTTCGGGGGAGAAAGTTAAAAAGTTAACGAATTGTAACAAAACTGAGAAAAAGTACTTATAAATTGCTAGAACAATTATCGGGGAAAGAGGGTGAATAGTTCGGAAATTTTACATTTTATGTAATTTTATTGCAATTAATAACATTTTTTGTCCGTTGATATTGCAATGAAAACGAACAAGTGATATAATATTCCAGTAAATTTTCAGTTGTTAATTTTGTTCCGAAGGGAGATATAAATATGAAGCAGCTTTATGATGGAAAGACAAAGACAGTACTTCTTGATGAAGAAACAGGCGTAGTTAATTTATTATTCAAGGACAGCGCTACAGGTGAAGATGGCGTGTTCGATCCAGGCTCAAACACAGTTGGTGGAAGCGTAGAAGGTAAGGGTAAGGCAGGTCTTACAGTATCATGCTACTTCTTCGAACTCATGGAAAAGAACGGAATCCCTACACACTACCTCGGTTCAGATATCGAAAAGGGACTTATGCAGGTTCGCCAGCTCACAGTTCCACCTCTCGAATTCGTACTCCGTTACGAAACAGCAGGTTCAATGTGCAGACGTTTTGATCTTCCTGAAGGAATCGTATTCGATCCTTGCTACAAGGAAGTTACTCTTAAGTCAGACGCACAGGGCGATCCGCTCATCTCAGAAAGACTCTGCATCATGAAGGGTATCTTAAGAGAAGGTCAGTACGATGAAGCTCTCGATATCGTTGAAAGAGTCGGCGCAGTTTTAAGAGATGAACTTGCAACTTTAAATCTCAAGCTCATCGACTTCAAGATTGAAGTAGGTTATGATGAATCAGGCAAGATGTATGTTGTAGACGAAATTACTCCTGACATCTGGAGAGTTCGCGACGAAAACGGCAACATCCCTAACCAGATTGATTGCACTCAGATGCTCTTAAAGAAGCTCGGAAAGTAATAAAAACAATAAAAAAGGCTCGCTGTTTGCGGGCCTTGATTTTTTTATATTGTTTCAAGTTTCGATATGTGACTTTGGCATGTTGAAACTAATCAAGAATTCTTCCGTCAGTTGAGATCGTAACGATGCTCCAAGGGATAAACTTGCCGCTTGCCTGGAGTGCACGCTTTGCAGCATTTTCAAGGCCTCCGCAGCAAGGAACTTCCATCCTTACAATTGTTACACTCTTTATATCGTTTTCGGCGATGATTGCTGTGAGCTTTTCACTGTAATCAACCATATCGAGTTTCGGGCAGCCGATGAGAGTAACTCTGTTTCTCATGAATTCTGTATGGAAGTTTCCGTACGCATATGCTGTGCAGTCAGCTGCAATGAGAAGATTAGCACCATCAAAGTAAGGTGTCTTAACAGGAGCAAGCTTGATCTGAACAGGCCAGTTTGAGAGCTGGCTCGGTACTTCAGTTACTTCAACTTCTTCGCATGAGCATGATGATGCTCCATCGCAAGAACATACGACACGCTTTAGTTCCTTTGATGCTGATCCCGGGCAGCCGCTGTTAATTTCTCTTGCAGCAGAGCCAGGGCAGCCGCCGGAAAGTGCTTCCTTGATAGCCTTTGCAGCGAGTACTGCAGCTTCGTCGTATGCAGGTGCTTCACGTTCTTCAAACGTGATGGCCTCTGTAGGGCATGCAGGGAGACAGTCACCGAGACCGTCACAGTAATCTTCTCTTGTAAGTTTTGCCTTGCCGTCAACCATTTCTATTGCTCCTTCGTGACATGCTGATGCACAAAGTCCGCAACCGATACATTTATCTTCGTCAATTTTAATAATCTGTCTTATCATGATGAATCTCCTTTTCTCTAAAAATGGTGGTTCTTAAATATATATATACCTAATATAATAGAGTTAAACAAACAAGTATGTTGCGAAAGCAACATGAATAAAAAACTTATTTTTGGAAAGAATTATATTGACACAGCAGTAATATATACTGTATAATGTCTTATGTTGTCAGACTTATGGCGACTGGTATTCCAAGGTAGCTCAATGGTGGAGCACTCGGCTGTTAACCGATAGGTTGTGGGTTCGAGCCCCACCCTTGGAGCCAACAATGCCGGAGTGGCGGAATAGGCAGACGCCCGGGACTTAAAATCCCGTGTCCTTTTTGGACGTACCGGTTCGACCCCGGTCTCCGGCACCAATTTAATACAACCCAACATCGCGGGGTAGAGCAGCTGGTAGCTCGTCGGGCTCATAACCCGGAGGTCAGGGGTTCAAATCCCCTCCCCGCAACCACGAAATTAACACAGTCCTGTCATACGACAGGACTGTTTTGATTTAAAGGTCGTTTTTATATGTGCGGCCACTTGTGGGTCGTTTTTTTATATGCCGGAAACGTTGATGAGTTAGGGAATACCCGGATAATCTGCGTGTGTTCCGTCAAATGCTGGCGTTTTCGAAAAAATACAAAGAAATGCCAACAAAATAAGCCGGATGAAGCATGAAAACGTGGTGTGAACGCTGATTCTGCTCTGCATTCAGGTGTCAGAAACGTTTTTTGCCTGTTTTGTGCTGGCGTTTTCGAAAAAATACAAAGAAATGCCAACATCTTGCGAAACAATGTTGGCAAATTTTTTTAAAAATTCAAAACGCCAGCAAATCGCAGGAACCACGAAAAAGCAGGAAACTGTCACAACAGATAATAATGCAAATATGATTGAATCGTCCGAGAATCCTTGCTAATATAAAGCTAACAAAATATGCTTTGAATAATTTGTAAGATGTAAATAGGTTTTGAATGTGAGGTATAGCATGAAGTACAGAATTGCAGTAATCGCAGGAGACGGTATAGGACCTGAAGTAATAGCAGAAGGAGTAAAGACACTCGAAGCAGTTGCAGAAAAAGACGGACGTTTTTCTTTTGAATTTGAGCATTTCCCGTGGGGATGTGAGTATTACTTAAAAGAAGGACGAATGATGCCGGAAAACGGAATCGAGATTCTAAAAGGATTTGATGCAATTCTTCTTGGCGCGGTAGGTTATCCGGGAGTGCCTGATCATATTTCACTCTGGGATCTTCTTCTCACAATCAGAAAGGAATTTGACCAGTACATAAATGTTCGTCCTGTAAAACTTTTAAAAGGTGCACCGACACCGCTCAAAGATGCTACATGCGACGACATCGATATGATTTTCATAAGAGAAAACAGCGAAGGTGAATATGCGGGAAGCGGAAGCTGGCTCTACAAAGGTCAGCCAAACGAAGTAGTAATTCAGAATGGCGTTTTCTCAAGAAAAGGGTGCGAAAGAGTAATAAGATATGCATTTGAACTCGCAAGAAAAGAGAAGAAAACGCTTACAAGCATAAGCAAAGGAAATGCTCTCAATTATTCGATGGTTTTCTGGGATCAGGTTTTCAGTGAAATTTCAAAAGAATATCCTGATGTAACGACTTATTCATATCTTGTTGATGCTGCAAGTATGTTCATGGTAAAAGACCCGAAGCGTTTTGAAGTTGTCGTAACATCAAATCTTTTCGGTGATATACTTACAGACCTCGGAGCTGCTATCGCAGGAGGCATGGGTCTTGCGGCAGGCGCAAACCTTAACCCTGAACGAAAGTTCCCATCAATGTTTGAACCGATTCACGGTTCAGCCCCTGATATAGCGGGAAAGAAGATAGCAAGCCCTCTTGCAACAATATGGTCGTGTGCTCAGATGCTTGAGTTCCTCGGATATCCGGAATGGGAAAAAAGGCTCATAGACATAATTGAAGAAATACTCGTTGAAGGCGAGTATCTTACACCGGATCTTGGCGGTGAGGCTACTACAGAAAAAGTAGGCGATGAGGTCATCAAAAAAATCAGAAACTAAAATCCGGAATATTTGCAAACCGGAAAAATTTGTCATAAAAGAATAAAAAAAGGCGGAGTCCTGTAATTACAGGATTTCCGCCATTTTTAGTATCCGTATGATTATCTAGGAATATACTTTCCGAGTCTGTCATTGATTGTTACATTGTGGTCAAGTGCCAGTTTTCCGCCAATGAATACGTAATCAATACCGGTAGGTTTGATATCGAGTGTTGAGAAGTCAGCGCCGTCAAGAATTGTATCAGGGTCAAATACAGTAATATCAGCATCTGCACCGAGTGCTATTCTTCCTTTTTTGTCGAGGCCGAGTCTCTTTGCCGGCTCGAGAGTAATCATTTCGATACCTCTTATGAGAGGCACTACTTTCTCTTCACGAACATATTTGCCGAGGAATCTCGGGAATGTACCGGCTGCTCTCGGATGACCTTTGCCGTTTGCGATAGTTGCATCGCTCGCAATCATACCGTGTCTGTTCTGCATCGCAGCTACTATTTCGTGATCCTTCATTATGAAGCCAACTGCGAGCATGTTCGGGTATTCAGCCCTAACCTTGTCGTATAGTTCCTTATCACAGTACATGTTGCGATAAGGGTCATCTGTCAGCATGATGTCGCCGTAATCCATGCCCCATTCGTCAAAAAATTCTTCATCAAACGAAGCAGTTCCTACGAGTTGAAAATGC
>SVCW01000048.1 GCA_015058155.1 Clostridiales bacterium
TTTCTAAGAATATTTTATCATAAAAACGTTGAAATTTCAACGTTTACTAGCACAAAACATCATGCTTCAACGCAAAAGAAAAGCCCCGCAGCTTTGTCGGCCACGGGGACTTTGTCTACAGTCTGAATGCTCCTCTGTGAGGAGCCTTAGTTTCTTTTGAATTATTCAGTTCTGTCGCACTTTGAAAGGCCGTTCTTAACCATTTCTCTGAGGAGTGTAACCTGAGCCTGGCCGCCTGCCATTGAAACGCCGTCAACTCCGCAGATAGGAGTCATTGCCATTCCATCAACACTTCCGCCTCTTACTGCTCCTTCAAGCATACGTCTTTCTTCGTCAACTGTATGCATGATGTCAACATCACCAAGCATATAAGCGAGCATAGCACTTACGCCGTAAAGTCCCCAGTTTGAAATAGCTGCTGCTACGAATACGTCTGTCTTGCAAACTGTTGCAACACCGCCGCCACATCCGCACTGACACTTCTTTCCGTAAGGTGCGATTTCTCTTGCTGCCTCGTAGATTACTCCGTTACCGATTTCGTTTCCGCCGTCGCCAGTACCGATTGTTACGATACCATGCTTCTTAGCTTCATCGAGTAAGTGCCAAGTGTTTGCAAATTCTTCCTTAGGAATTCTTGCTCCCATTACACTATGACATTCACCGACTTCATTAGGGCCGTGCTTTTCACAGAAAACGATTGCCTTTGGCTTGAATCTTTCTACGAGCCACTTAGCGTGCTTAGGGCCTTCTTCTTCTCCGAGTGGATAAAAGTCGAGGTATGAACCCTTCTTTGTTCCGTCGAAATCTTCAAGAGTACGGAGATTGCATCCAACGCCGAGCATGCATTCACGAGTTGCTACATCGTTGCTTTCTTCTACAGTAACAACCGTCTTTGCTCCAAGTCCTCTTTCAACTGCCTTTGCGAGCGCTGCTGCTCCGAGAGGGCCGTCAGTTTCGCCGTAAGGAAGCATGTGAGGGAATCTTGCGCCTGTTACGAAAAGTACAGTATCTCCAGGCTTAACATTGTCAATTAAAGCCTTCGCTGCAAGGTAAGTTAAAGGATCTCCCTGCGCTTCTCTGGCTGCATTGTAGTAGTGGATAATTTCTCCACGTCCTGAGCCTACACTTGGTCTGTATTCGATATTACAGAGTCTGTCGATGTTTTCACCTATAATCTTTGGCATTTTAATTTCTCCTTTCGATACTTTTCTATTTCATTTCTGCAGTTACTGCAATTTCTACCGGTACATTCATTGGAAGTGAGCCCATGCCAAGTGCAAATCTTGCATGCTTGCCCGCATCTCCAAGTACTTCTGTGAACATTTCTGATGCAGCATTGAATAATACCGCATGTTCATCATAATCTGCTACAGCATTTGCAAAGCACTGTAACATAACAATCTGCTTGATATTTTCAAGTCCGCCAGCTGCCTGATTAAGAGCGGAAAGAAGCTGAACAGTAATGTTCTTCACATAAACCTTTGCTTCTTCTGTTGTATAATCAAGACCTACTTTTCCTTTTGCGATTGAACCATCGGCATTAAAAGGAATAAGACCTGAAGTATAAATCATCTTGCCGGCTACTGTGTAGCTCTTTACATAAGGGCTGAGATCGCCAACTTCACTGAGGCTGATGCCTAATTCATTTAACTTTTCATTAATGCTCATATTCAAGCCTCCTGTTTCTTAATTTCTTCTTCGTAGTAGTCAAGTGCTGCCTTTGCGCAGATGAGGTGTACCTTTACTCTCTGTTCAAGCGAAGCTGCTGTACCTGCTTCTACTGTTGTACTAGGACAATACTTTGCAGCATAATCAGTAAATCCTGATCCGATTACCTTCGGCTGTTTTCCTCCAGGAATATGCTCGAGAACTCCAGGAATTGGTTCTCTGAACTCGATTCTGCATTCAGGCATAATTCCGCAAAGGTCGGAAAGTGTCCATGGACCTGCAGGAAATTCTTCTGCGCAAGCTGCTGCCATACGGTCTACAAAGAACTTTGTCCTTGGATCAGTAGTATAGTTTGACACGAAGAAATAATATGTATTTGACATTCCTTCATGAAGGTCGAGTACAAGAGCAGGATTAGCTTCATCACATAATTCGCGGCAGATACGTACTTCCGGATTTTCATTGTCAGAACCGAAACGACGATTGTTATCTGCTACGATACCTGTTCTGCTGATTTCTGCAGTAAATGCTCTTTCATAACTGCGAACAGTTTCTGACTCAGGTACCATATTTGCAGGGCATATTACTCTTCTGCCGACAAACTCATCAAGCAACTGAGGATTCTTATCAATGAATTCGTTTACATATCTTTCGCTCTGTCTGAAACCTGCATCTTCTCTTCTGAACTTGAGATTAACAAAGAGAAGTTCGCCTATTCTTACAAATACGAAGTCACCGTTGTCAACATATACTTCGTCAGCATACTTATGGAGAAGCTCATTAAGCTTATCATAATCATTATCAAAGCTTACTTCTCTGTTTATTGCATGTGACAAAACTTCTGCATATGACTGACATCCAAGCGGATCTCGGAGCGGCATCATATAAAGCGGGAATGAATAATTCCAGTTTTCGAGAATCTGAAGAGCTGCACTTACTCCTGACGGTTCAGGAGAGTGTGCGCCTGCTGTTATCATTACCGGACGTCCTACGCCTTCTTTTTTTATTACGATAATAGGAAGTCCCATACTTGTTTTTCCGGCAATTTCATAAGGAATGTTACGTTTTGAAAGCCATTCCATCATCTGATATACACTAGTTATATTTTCCATGATGATCTCTCCTTACTTATTGCAAGCGAAACAACGTACGAAATGTCCATTGCCAACATCAATTAACTTAGGACATGATTTTGAACACTCTTCTGTTGCATAGTCACAACGTACTGCAAATCTGCATGCATCAGGCGGATCAATCGGAGAAGTGATTTCGCCCTTGATGAGGCTACGTTCTCTTCTGTTATTGATTTCCGGAATCGGTACTGCATCGAGGAGTGCTTTTGTATATGGATGCATAGGATTTTCGAAAAGTTCCTTAACCGGTGCCTTTTCTACCATCTGTCCCATATACATTACAAGAACTTCCTGACAGAAGTGTCTTACAACACTAAGGTCATGTGTAATAAAGATATATGTGTATCCATTGTTCTGCTGAAGTCTCTTGAGCATGTTGAGAATCTGCGCCTGAATGGAAACGTCGAGTGCACTTACAGGTTCATCACAGATAATAAGGCCCGGATCAAGAGCAAGTGCTCTTGCGATACCGATTCTCTGTCTTCTTCCGCCGTCAAGTTCATGAGGATAACTTCCTGCAAGACGTCTTGCGATACCTACGCTATCCATGAGTTCATAAACTTTTCTCTGTAAGTCTTCCTTGTCCTTATAACTCTTCTGAATAAGAAGTGGTTCTTCGATTGTTGCATATACACTCTTTCTTGGGTTAAGTGATGAAAAAGGATCCTGGAAGATCATCTGAACTTCGTTACGAAGCTTCTTGAGTTCCTTACCTTTAACTCCGAGAATGTTTTTACCATCGAGAAGTACTTCGCCGTCAGTTGCATCAGCAAGTCTTGCGATAACTCTTCCCATTGTACTCTTACCACATCCGGATTCTCCAACTATACCTATTGTCTGGCCCTTTTCCAGAGTGAAACTGATGTCATCAACCGCATGAAGTGTGCCGGCAGGAATATTAAAATACTTTTTTAAATTCTTAACCTCTAAATAAGGCTTGCTCATGCGTTTTCCACCTCTTTTCTAACATCCACATAAGGAATATCCTTGCTGTAGATGTGACATTTTACTAAATGTTCCTTACCATTAAGGCAAGTGTTTTCAGGTCTCTTGTTGAAACATGCTTCCTTGGCATACTTACATCTGTCTGCAAAAGAACATCCTTCGTGAACAATCATCGGGTCAGGCATAAGGCCGTCAATCTGATAGAGGAATTCCTTATTTGATGTAAGACTCGGTACTGCATGGAAGAGTCCTACAGTGTATGGATGTGATGCGTTGTTAAATATGCTTTCAAGAGAACCTGATTCGATGATTTCTCCTGCATACATAACTGCAACCTTATCACATGTTTCAGCAACGATACCGAAATCATGTGTAATCATAATCATTGAAGTATTGAGATTTGTCTGGAGCTCCTTAATGAGCTTGAGAACCTGTGCCTGAATAGTAACATCAAGTGCAGTTGTAGGTTCGTCTGAAATAAGAAGCTTTGGCGAACAAGCGAGTGCCATCGCGATGATAACTCTCTGCTTCATACCACCTGAGAACTGATGAGGATATTCATAAGCTCTTTCTCTTGGAATACGAACCATTTCAAGAGTCTTGAGTGCTTCTTCTTCAGCATCGTGTCTGCTCATGTTGTGGTGAGCTCTGAAAATTTCAGAAATCTGGTCAATAATTCTGATTACAGGGTTTAGTGCTGTCATCGGATCCTGGAAAATCATAGTCATATCACGACCTCTGATTTTTCTCATCTGATCTTCTGACATTTCACTCATTTCTTCTCCGCAGTAGAGCATAGCTTCGCTTTCAACTCTTGCTGTAGACTTGTCAAGAAGTCTTAAGAGTGCAAGCGCAGTTGTAGTTTTTCCTGCTCCTGTTTCACCTACAAGACCGAGAGTTTCTCCGGCTTCAAGACTTATGTCCACACCGTTTACTGCATATACTGTACCTCTGTCTGTTTCAAAACGGACAGTAAGATTTTTTACGTCTAATACTTTATCGCTCATTTCTGTTACCTCCTCATTCTAGGGTCAAGGGCGTCACGAAGACCATCCCCGATAAGTGTAAGGGCGATAACGGTTAATAAAAGAGCAATACCAGGGAATGTTGAAATATTCCATGCATCACGAATAACAAGCTTACCGTTTGCAAGCATTGAGCCCCATTCAGGATCAGGTGGCTGTACACCGAGTCCCATGAAGCTGAGTGTTGAAATAGTAGTGATTGCTGATGCAATATCAATCATGGCTGTAGTGATGATAGGTCCGATTGCGTTTGGCAGGATATGCATAACGATAATTCTGAAACCTGAGCCTCCCTGAATCTTTACAGCTTCGATATATTCTTTATCAATAAGCTGAAGTACCTGTGCTCTTACAAGTCTGAGTTCCTGCGGTACAAGTGCTACGCCGATAATAAGCACAAGGTTAACATTTGTCGGTGGAACTACCCCGGCCAGTGTAATCATGAGAATCAGGATTGGAACCGCCATTACAACGTCAATCAGTCTCATTATAATCATATCAACTACACCACCGAAGTACGCTGCAATTGTACCGAGAATCGTACCTACAAGGAACGCAAGTCCGAGAGCAAGAAGTCCCATTGTAATGGAAGTTTTACCTCCCCAGAGAATACGATTAAGTACGTCTCTTCCGACTTCATCAGTACCAAAGATATGTTCCTTTGAAGGTCCCTGTAATTTATTTGCTGCATCTATCTGAATAATGTCTGTTTCATAATCAAGATAAAGAGGTGCAGTAAAACAAGCAAGAAGAATTATTGCAAAGAGAACAAAACCAACAATCGCTGAAGTATTGTGTCTTAAACGATACCAGATTTCGAGCTTGTTTGATCTTGCTATTAAAGCTTTCTTTTCTCTTCTGTTCATGCTTCACTTACCTCCTTTGCCTTGGATTTTTTCTTTTTCTTTTTTCCTTCATACTGTGACTTGATACGAGGATCAACATACGCGTATGCAATATCAGTCAAAAGATTTACTATAGCAATAAGGAGTGCAGAAATCATAACGCATCCCATTACAAGCGGAATATCCTTCTGTCTTAATCCTGTTACCATCATGTTTCCGATGCCGTTAATCTGGAATACGTTTTCGATAACTACGGCACCACCGAAGCTTGCACCAACGTATCTTCCGAGAACAGTGATGATAGGAAGAAGTGAATTCTTAAGAGCGTGTTTTCTTACTATGTAGCCTTCCTTAAGACCTTTTGCACGAGCTGTTCTGATATAGTCCTGATGAACAACTTCAAGCATTGAAGATCTTGTAGTTCGCGATACAACAGTAATACCGCCCATCGCAGTACATATCCATGGTAAAATCATATGTCTGATTGTACTGAAGCCCTGAGGTGGAAGTATGCCCCACTGTACTGCAAGAAGCAGGATAAGCATCATACCAAGCCAGAACTGCGGCATCGCTGAGAAAATAAGTACGCAAACACGAGCGATATTATCATAGATTGAATTCTGTCTTAAAGCCATTGATACTCCAAGAAGAACACCGAGAATTGTAATAAGAACACATGCGCCGGCACATAAAATCATAGTGTTTCCGATACGAATCTTAATCATATAGGAAACATCCTGCATAGTCGAATATGATTCACCCATATCGCCATGAAGTAATCCGAGCATATAGTTCAGATACTGAACATGAAGTGGTTTATCAAGTCCGTGCTGAGCTCTGAACATGTCAAGTTCAAGATCCGATGCATTTGCGCCTAAGATGAGCACTGCCGGATCGTTTGGACTTAATGATAAAAGAAGGAAAATTGCAATACTTACAAGGATAAGTATTGGAATAATCATTATTAATCTTTGTACTATATATCTATACATAATACTCTCCTAAATAATGTGAAAGAGTAGTAAAACTACTCTTTCACAAATTAAAGATATCTATTTTACTCGTATTATTCAAAGTATGCATCAAGGAATACGAATGAGCAGTCAGGTCTCTGTAATACGCCCTGAAGTGATGCATCATTTGCACTGTAGAGTACCATGTTTGCAACTGGTAAGAATGGCATGTGGTTAACAGCTTCTACGTGTGCCTTGTTGATGTATACATTCATTTCTTCTTCAGTTGGCTGAATTTCTGCCTGGTGGATAATTTCGTCGAGAACATCGTTTTCATAGAGAGCGAAGTTTCTCATGTTTCCGTTTCTGTAAGCACCTGCTTCGAATAATGCACTACCAGCTACGCTGTAGAGTGAGAGGAGCATCATTTCGTGATCTCCACTTCTTGTCATAGCGATTGCAGTTCCTCTGTCGTACTGCTTGATTGTAGCGTTAACACCAATGCTCTTTAATGTAGCCTGGTAAGCTTCTGTTGCTGGTGATGAAACGTAAATCTGAAGTTCGAATGAAAGTGGATTGTTTTCATCGTAACCTGCTTCAGCAAGTAATTCCTTAGCCTTGTCGAGATCGTATTCGATTGAATTTTCTGGCTTGTCAGCAGCGCCTTCGTATGCACTTGCTACCATTGTGTAGAGAGGTTCTACGCCTTCAGTGATAGCGCACCATGATTCACGGTCCATTGCATAGCAGAGAGCCTGTCTTACTCTTACATCGTCAAATGGAGGTTCTGATGTATCGAATACATAGAATGATAATCCTGTAGCGAGCTGTTCCTTAGTTGAGAGGTCAGCGTTGTCCTGTGCTCTTAAGTAATCTCTGTATCCGAGTTCTGTTGCGAAATCAACTTCGCCAGTTTCGAGAGCAATGTATCTGTTAGCAGGTTCATTGATCTGCTTGAAAGTAATCTTTGTTAAAGCAGGAACATCGCCAGTGTAGTCTTCTCTGAGGTCGAGAACTACGCTATCTCCAGGAATGTATGAGCTTACTACGTAAGGACCAGTACCGCATTCCATGTTAGTGATAGCAGTTTC
Organism: Clostridiales bacterium; assembly: GCA_015058155.1. Taxonomy (GTDB): domain Bacteria; phylum Bacillota; class Clostridia; order Peptostreptococcales; family Anaerovoracaceae; genus QAKD01. The sequence goes on from SVCW01000048.1 coordinate 7,661, forward strand.
GCTGCCTTCACAGTATGACTTGTTTAAGATTGGGCATAATGTAGGGAAAATGTTTCTGATTGTAAGCTGGTTAGGTTCAACCATCTTTACAGTAAGAGTATTTCCTTCATAGTAGTAATCTTCAATGTTGCTCATGTATGATGCCATTGGAGCACAATCCCAGAGGTGATCGATTGAGAAGATGATGTCATCCATTTCAAGTGGATCGCCGTTTGAGAATGTATATCCTTCGATATCACATTCAAATGTCCATGTAGTGTCGTCAACTCTTTCCCATGAAGTAGCGATACTTGGAATAAAGTTATAATCTTCATCCATACCGATAAGGAAATCGTAAACGTGTGGAGTCATGCTTAAGAGTGGTGTACCCATTGTAACTGAAATATCAAGGTTACCTGGAACAGCATTAACAGCTGCAGTTAATTCAGTCTTAGCTTCTCCGTCTGAGCTTCCGCCGCCGCATGCTACTAATGATAACATCATTACAACAGCGAGTACTAAAGCGAGAATTCTTTTAGCCTTCATATGTACTTCCTCCTATAATTGAATACTTTTTTATATTTATAATGGGCAAGCCATAATAAATCAAAACTCCAGCCACTAACGTTTACTATTCTTATTTTCCTCTTATTGAATCGAGATGGTTATAAAGAGTAAACTTTGAGATACCGAAAAATTCACATACTTTGACGTGTGCTTTTGAAATTGCAAACATTCCGTATTCGTCAAGACGGGCAATGGCTTCTGAACGTTCTTCCTTGTTCATTTCACTGCCAGGCTTACCAAAGCTTATTTCAAGTTCAGCAAGTGCGTTATCAAGCATTGTATTTACATTTGTTATGTATTTTTCAGTACCAATAGAATGGTGGCCTTCATATGATGCGCCGATTTTTTCTTTCATCAAATCCGCCGTTTTGATTATATCTGTGATATCCATATTCACACAGACTGCTGCTCTCGGTCTTCCGCTTCTGTCGCAGAGAAGAGTCGTTGTACAGCGGAGAATTCTACCGTCATCAGTTGTTGAATAATAATCTTTAAGTTCAAGCTTTGACTTCTCAACATCTTTGATTGTTTCGAAGTAAAGTGTTGATGGCGGATCTCCTACTTCACGCCCTGATACATGACCGTTCACAATGTGTATTATCGTGTGGTCAAGATCACCTTCAAAATCGTGAATAAGGATTTCACAGTTTGAACCCATAAGGTTACCAATGTTGCCTGTAAATTCTTTCATAAATTCAAGATCAAAAAACATTTTCTTTCCTCCTTAAAAACAGAATTTTTTTCTGTTATTTTGGCAGTTACGCAAAAGAAAATTGTCACAATTTTGTAATCAATCATGAAATTCTTTGACGTTTATTATGAAAAAACAACAATTATCGATATTTTGAGTATACTGTATTGTCTTTTCACAGTCAAGTGTAATGCCCATAAAACAGAAAATTTTTCATATTTTTCTTTTAAATAAAAAACGGGTATTTGCACAGGATGGTGGGATAGAATTTGGTGGGCTGAGATGGTGGTTTGCACAAAGTGGTGGGCCAGCATGGTGGGATGACTGATTTCCCCA
>SVCW01000049.1 GCA_015058155.1 Clostridiales bacterium
TCAGACTGTAGACAAAGTCCCCGTGGCTCACAAGGCTGCGGGGCTTTTCTTTTGGGTTGAAGCGCGGTGTTTCGCAGCAACAAACGTTGAAATTTCAACGTTTTTATGATAAAATATTCTTAGAAAGGACGGTGCCGATATGCTTTCTAAGAATCAAAAAAATACTTCTCAAGTCCAGATGGTTTCTCTTGATCAGCTTGTTCCACAGGAGCATCTTCTTCGAAAAATTGATAAAGCAGTTGATTTCAGCTTCATTTATGACCTTGTAGAAGAAAAATATTCTGCTGATACAGGTCGTCCAAGCCTTGACCCTGTTATGCTCATAAAGATTCCACTCATTCAATACATGTATGGTATTAAGAGTATGAGACAGACAATTAAGGAAATTGAAGTTAATGTAGCATTCAGATGGTTCCTGGGCCTTGATTTCTACGACGATGTGCCACATTTCAGCACCTTCGGTAAGAATTACAAGAGAAGGTTTGAAGGCACTGATCTTTTTGAGCAGATATTTGTGCAGATACTCATGCAGTGTATGAGTCACAGTCTTGTTTCTACTGACGAAGTCTTTATCGATGCTACTCATGTCAAAGCCTGCGCAAACAGAAAGAAGGCAAAGAATATCCTTGTAGCAAAGAAGGCAGCACGTTTTTACGACGAAGCACTTAAGCAGGAAATTCAGAGTGACAGAGAAGCTCACGGCAAGAAACCACTCAAGGATGATGAGGATAAGGATGATGATGACAGTGACAATACTCCAGGCGGCACCGGAGGAGAAGGCAACTCTGATTTAAAGGAACGTAAAGTGAGTACAACAGATCCTGAAAGCGGATGGTTTCATAAAGGAGAGCACAAAGAAGTCTTTGCATACGCAGTAGAAGCAGCGTGTGATAAGAACGGCTGGATTCTGGGATACACAATACATCCTGGAAATGAACATGACAGTATGACATTCCCAGCACTCTACGAAAAGCTTAGTGGTTTATTCAAACTCGACAAGTTAATTCTCGATGCAGGATACAAAACACCAGCAATAGCAAAACTACTTCTTGACGCAAATCTCACACCGGTATTTCCATACAAGGGACACGCCGGAAAGAAAGGGTTTATGAAAAAGAATCAGTATGTGTACGATGAGTATCACGATTGCTACATATGCCCTGAGAATCAGATCCTAACATACCGTACAACAAACAGAGAAGGCTATCGTGAGTACAAGAGTAACGGTAATATCTGTGCAAATTGTCCTAGACTGAATGAGTGCACAAAGAGCAAAAACCATGAAAAGGTCATCATGCAGCACGTATGGAATGACTACATGGAAATATGTGAAGACATCAGGTACACAATCGGTATGAAGGAACTCTACAACAAACGAAAAGAAACAATAGAGAGGATCTTCGGTACTGCGAAAGAGCATCACGGGATGCGATACACACAGCAGATAGGTAAAGAGAAAATGGCGATGAAAGTCGGCATGACTTTTACATGCATAAACATAAAGAAACTGGTAAACATCCTCGATATGAGGGAGAAAAGCAGGATAATGAAAGACTGTTTTTCTAAAAATATCTTCAGTTTCGCTTAGCAAAGAAGAAGGTGTAACAAGAAAGGCCCTCGGCAATTGAATGCCGAAGGCCTTTTGTCTACAGTCTGACCCGGAGAAATCCGGGTTTTTTTATGCAAAAAAGCAAAACACTCCGGATAAACCGAAGTGTGTATAGTTGGTATCGCCAAGGGGAGTTAGCATCCTTGCTTTGCAAGTCTGCCGTCCTTCGGCGCTCCTCTGAGCGCCTCGGACCGCTCGCTGCTCGAGAGTCCACAGGACTCTCTCCCGACGCTCGCGCCCTTTCGGGTTCGACTCCCCTTTGACAAAAGCATAAGAAAAAAGCAATGCCCCGGATTATCCGAGGCATTGCTTTTTCCTGGTATCGCCAAGGGGAGTCGAACCCCTGATTCCAGCGTGAGAGGCTAGCGTCTTGACCACTTGACCATGGCGACTCGTACAGTAGTAATTATATGCCTGTGAAATGCATTTGTAAATAAATTTCATGAGGAATTTCTCTAAAAGCAGGATTTAATACCAATAAAAATAATGGCATTAAATGTAAGAAAAACACCTTAATTCCAACATTGGAAATGCACATCTGAAACTCACTTAATTAAATTTTTGACGAGCGCTTGTAAACGCGTGGGTTGTAAGACCAATAACGAAGCCCATGACCGAAAAACGTTGAAATCGTAGGAATGAGGGCTTGTCGCCAAAGGCTAAATTTCGCCAGTATGTGTTGACATTCGACACTTGGAAGCGTATACTATAATCACGGAACGAAAGGCGTTCTGTTATTAGAATGCACTTTTGAATTATAAAAAAGGAGTGAAAAAAGTTGAGCAAGTTAAACATTAACAAGACAAGATGTAAGGGCTGCGGCTACTGCATCGAAGTATGCCCTAAGAAGGCACTCGCATTCACTGGTGAAATTGGAGATCAGGGTTATGACACAGTTGGTGTTAATGAAGAACTCTGCATCCAGTGTGGAGCATGCTACAGAGTATGCCCAGATTACGTATTTGAAATTTTCTAATTTAAGCGGAGGTTTTAGTAATGGCAGAAAAAGTATTAATTAAGGGTAATGAAGCCCTTGCAGAAGCTGCTCTCAGAGCTGGCGCACGTTTCTACAGCGGATATCCTATTACTCCGCAGACAGAAATTCTTGAATACCTTGCATGGAGAATGCCTGAAGTAGGCGGATTCTTCGTACAGGCTGAATCAGAACTTTGTGGTATCAACATGGTTATGGGTGCTGCTGCAACAGGCGCAAGAGCATTCACAACTTCATCAGGTCCTGGATACTCACTCAAGCAGGAAGGTATCTCATACCTTTGCGCTAACGATCTTCCAGCAGTAATCATCGACGTAATGAGAATAGGTTCAGGTCTCGGTGACATCTTCATGGGTCAGGGAGACTATTGGCAGATCACTCGTGGTGGTGGACATGGTGACTACCACACAATCGTACTCGCACCAAACTCAGTACAGGAAAACGTAGACATGGCAGTTCTCGCATTCGACCTTGCTGAAAAGTATTGCCACCCAGTAATCATCGCATCAGACGCTGGTATCGGCCAGATGATGGAACCTGCAGAACTTCCTGATTTCGTAGAACACGACATCAACAAGTTCGAATGGGCTGTAAGAGGAACTAAGGACGGCGAAATGGTAAGATATTGCCAGAACGTATACTACAACATGTGGAATGATGCTTATGCAGAAAAGTTCTATGGTGGTTGCACAGATTATCCTACATACCTCACAAACAAGTACAATGCTATGACTGAAGATGAACAGAGATGGGAAAGCTACCAGACAGAAGATGCTGAAGTAGTACTCGTTGCTTATGGTTCATCATCAAGAATCGCTAAGGAAACAGTTGATATCGCTAGAGCAGAAGGCTTCAAGCTCGGTCTCATCAGACCTATCACACTTTGGCCATTCCCTAAGAAGGCATTCGACGAAGCAAAGGCTGCAAAGGCTTTCGCTACAGTAGAAGTTAACATTCTCGGACAGATGCAGGACGACGTTAAGCTCGCTATCGACAACAGAGCTAAGGTTGGATTCGTAGGCGACTTCTTCAAGGTTCCTGATCCAGAAGTTATCATCGAATACGCTAAGGGATTATTAAAGTAATTGTAGGAGGAAATATAAAATGCCAGATGTAAGATTACCTAAGAAATTACTCGGCCCTTCAGGTTGGTGCCAGGGCTGTGGACACGGTGTAGTTGTAAGACTCATCGCTGAAGTTCTTGACGAACTCGGAATTGAACAGAATACAGTTGCAGTTACAGACGTAGCTTGCTGCTCAAATGCAATGGCGTTTGGTGCTGGTATGGGTATTGACTCAGTTATGGCTGCTCACGGTCGTGACATCGCAGTTGCTAACGGAGTTAAGGGCGCTAGACCTGACTCAATCGTTTATTGCTACTTCGGAGACGGTGCTGCTTACTCAATCGGTTCAGCAGAACTCGTACACGCAGCTCTCCGTGGCGACAACATCACAGTTGTTATCTTAAACAATACAGTATACGGAATGACAGGTGGACAGATGGCTCCAACTTCACTCCCAGGAGAAAAGACTTCATCATCACCTTATGGTAAGGATGGAGATAAGTACGGCGTACTTAACTTAGTAGACCTCATCGGAAACCTCAACGCTACATACATCGCTAGAGGAGAAATCTATGACGTAGCAACTACAGCTAAGGCTAAGAGCTACATCAAGAAGGCATTCCAGAACCAGATCGACGGTAAGGGATTCTCAATCGTAGAAGTTCTTGCTCCATGCCCAACTAACCTTCACATGACTCCACTTCAGTGCAAGAAGTTCATGCATGAAGAAGCTACTAAGTACTTCCCAACAGGTGAATTCGTAGACAAATAGGATATAGGAGGAAAATACAATGATTGAAATTAGATTTGCAGGATTCGGTGGACAGGGTATCCTCACAACAGGAATGATCTGCGCAACTGCTGGTATGGACCTCGGTAAGAACGTTACTTGGTATCCATCATACGGTTCACAGATGAGAGGTGGTACAGCAAACTGTTCAGTAAAGTTTGATGACAAGGCTATCGCTAGCCCATTCTTAAGAAACGTTGACATTCTCTGCGCAATGAATACTCCATCAGTAGATTCATTCATGGGCGAACTCAAGCCAGGCGCAGTAATGTTCGTAGACTCAGGTGTTGTTCCAGCTGATTACCCAGTAAGAGACGACATCAAGGTAGTAAGAGTACCAGTAAATGAAATCGCAGCAAAGTGTGGCAACCCAAGAGGAGCAAACCTCGTAATGCTCGGAGCAATGGCTGCAAACACTGATATCTTCACAGTAGAAGAAATCAAGGCTGCAGTAGAAAAGTACTTCAAGAAGAAGGGAATCGACAATCCAAAGAACCTCGATTGCCTCCAGGAAGGTGCTAACTGCTAATCACTCTCGATTAACAATTCAAAAGACTAAAGAGGAATTCGCAAGAATTCCTCTTTTTTAATGCATTGAAAACTATAAGTAAGTAGTACCTAACTAAAAGTTAATATTAAATTTTCATACCCGTACTAAAAGTATAAACTGACTAACGAGTGGGATATAGACAAAAGATTCAGATTATTTTAATATTTTATCAAGCTAAAGAGTTAAAACGCAATAATATCTATACTAGAAGAAGGAAGGTGCAATTATGATTAAAGGTGACAGCTCGTTCTTAAAGTTCATGCGACTATTAACTCTCGGTTATGTAGGCGGAACTATTTACTGCCTCATGTACATCAGATACGTATTCTATGATCAGATGATTCAGCTTATGGGATGTACAAATGCACAGCTTGGTTTCCTCACTACAGTATCATCAACAACAAGCTTATGCTTATTCCTCGTAGGACCATACCTTGCTGACAAACTCGATGCAAAGAGAGTTATCACATTTGCGATTGGTGCGATTACAGTTCTTACATTCGCATTCGCAGTAGTATGTGAAAGCTATAAGGCTTCACTCGTTATCTGGTTCTTACAGCCAATCTGTATGATGCCTTACTGGGCTTGTCTCATTAAGTACATCAACAACCTCGGCGGAGAAGATGGAGCAGGTAACGCATTCGGTACTTACTACATGATCAACGGTCTCTCAGGAGCACTCGGAAATGCTATTCCTCTTGCAGTATCAACTCACTTCGGATTCAAGGGCGCTATGGTTGCTCTCGGACTCATGACAGCAGTTGCTACAGTAATGGCAGCACTCTTCCTTAAGAATGAAAAGGAACTCGCTAAGGACGGAATCTACCTCAAGGGCGACGAACCAATCAGAATCAAGTACATGCTCGATGCAATCAAGTGGCCTGGATTCTGGATCCTCGGACTCGGATATCTCTTCACTTACACATTATATTCAAATGTATCATACTTCAATCCATACCTTATCAACGTTATCGGAATTGACCCAGATGCATCATCAGTATACTCAGTAATCAGATCATACGGCGCGATGGTAGTAGCTCCACTCGGAGGCTATATGGCTGACAAGGTATTCAAGTCAACATCAACATGGTGGATTGTAGCATTCGCAATCTCAGCAGTAATGTTCGCTATACCGCTCATGTTCAATGAAAACTCGAACCCTACGCTCGTATCAATTTACTCAGTATTACCATCACTTGTAGTATTTGCTCTCTACTCAGTAACATACTCAATCTTAAGAGAACTCCATGTTAACCCAATCGTAGCAGGTACTCTCATCGGTCTCTCAGGCAAGCTTTCAATGCCAGTAGACGGTGTATATCCAGCAATGTTCGGTTCATGGATCGACAAGTACGGTAACCAGGGATTCACTTACATCTTCTTATTCCTCATCGCTTCATGCGTAGGCGGTATCCTCGTAGCTCTCTGGGCTAAGAGACTCGACAAGCAGTGCAAGAACGGAAGAGTAATGAAGGTTGGTGGCAAGATTCCTGCAAACGCACAGGCAGCAGAATAATATCAACACTCCTATATAAACTGCATAATAAAACTAAAATAGAAAAGGAAGTTTCCGGACTTCCTTTTTTATTTTTTTGGTCTATTGAATATTTGAAAATAAGTGATTATAATTATATTGGTTGGACTTATGAGTTTGGAGGGATTTTATGTATACTTTGAATCAGCTCGTTATGTTTATTAATGTGGCTGAAAAAGGTAGCTTCAGTAAAGCTGCTGAAGGCAGTTCCGTTACTGCAAATGCCGTGGCAAAACAGATGAAAATTCTGGAAGAGGAATTCGGTGTAAAACTTCTTGAAAAGTCATTCAAGGGGCAGTCACTGACATCTGCCGGCGAAAAATTATATAAAAATGCAAAGGTGCTCATTGACATGTGCTCCGATGCAGTCGCTGAAGTAAAGCTTGCAGATAAGAATGATGAAAATGTAATCAGAATCGGAACATCGGTACTGACACCTTTTGATGTTATCGATGACTTTTTTGTAAAAATCAGAAAGGCGCATCCTGAGCTGGTTTTTGAACTTGTTCCGTTTACAAATGAAGCAAACGAAGAGGGCATAGTTGTACCTTATCCGGGCAGTACTTTTGACATCTATGCCAATTCATATGATGAGGTCATGATTGAAAGCAGAAATCTGAACGCTCTTGAAGTCAAAAAAGCGAAACTGTACGCAATCATGTCAGTAAATCACAGACTTGCCGACAAAGAGATTCTTGAACATGACGATCTTGAAGGCGAGACACTCATGGTTGCAACTCGTGGAAAGCATGGTTATCTTGATGACTTCTGCGATTATATTTCCAAGGCGAACGATGTTAATTTCAAGCAGATTTTTGCTTACGATGCTGATACATACAGCGAATGTGCAAACAGTAACGATATCATGCTTGGAATGGGTAATCTCTCAAAAATACATCCGCTTCTCGTACGTATCCCGATACGATGGGACAAAGACTGTGCGTATGGAATAATTTATTCTAAAAATCCTACACATAAGGTAAGTCGTTTTATTGAAATGGTGAAAGATATTTTGAATGACTAGATAGGGAGAATGACGATGTATACCATAAATCAGCTTGAAATGTTCAGACTAGTTGCTGAAACAGGAAGCTTTAATAAAGCAGCCGAAAAAGCTTATGTGACACCGAATGCGGTGATGAAACATATAAACAATCTTGAAGAGGAACTTGGAATAACTCTTTTTAACAGAACTTTCAGAGGGCAGAACCTGACAGAAGCGGGTGAGTGCCTTTATAAGAACGCGGTCAGAATTCTGAATTATGCCGCCAGTACTATTCAGGAAGTGCGAGATGTTGCAAGAAGTGAAATCAGCAAAGTCAGAGTGGGTCGTTCTATAATGACACCGATAGAACCGCTGAATCCTCTTCTTAATGAAATAAGAAAAGAGTATCCGGGAATAAGATTTGAATTTATACCGTTTGAAAACGTCAAAACAGAGAGCAATAATCTTATGATTCCTAATCCGGGAACCATTATGGATATTGTAATTGATGCTTTTGATGAGTACACGCTGGAAGAGCTTAACGCAAAAGGAATAGAACTCACAAGAATCGCAATGCATGCTGTTGTTTCGACAAACCACGAGTTTGCCGAAAGAGAGGAAGTCGGAATCGAAGAACTTGCGGGAAAGACTCTCGTATACAGAAAAGGCCTCATGCGTGCGATTGATGATTTCATTGAGGATTTGAACAAAAAAGGAATTACTTTCAGGGAAAAACTGATAGATGCATACACGATGGAAGTGTACGATGAAGTTGCAAACAGCGATGAAATAATGATAGGAATCGGAAACTTCAAGAATACACATCCGTTCCTGAAGCGAGTTCCGCTAAATTATGAAAAGAAATCAGCATTCGGAATATTGTATCCTGAAGAACCGACTGAAAGTGTAAAGCTTTTTGTTCAGATTGTCAAAGACATAATAGAAAAGAATCCTGAAAAAACGTATGTTACAGGAATATAAAAAAACCTCTCCATCTGGAGAGGTTTTTTGATGCAATTTATTTGTCGCCGAAGTATCTGTCGAGTAATCCCTTGAATGCAGCGCCGTGTCGGGCTTCGTCACGGGCCATCTCATAAGTCACTTCGCTAACGCTCGTGACTTCAACGACGGTGTCATGGATAGCATCGAGGTTCAGCCTTGTATCATAATTATAGCAATTTCAAAGCATTTTTCAAGTATCTTTCATACATCTGTCTT
>SVCW01000050.1 GCA_015058155.1 Clostridiales bacterium
TGATATGTACCCCCTTTACTGGACAAAACCAGTAGAGGGGGTTTTTCTATGCGTTACAGTTATGAATTTAAGAGAAAATGTGTCGAGCTTTATCGTCAAGGAATATGGGCAGAAACACCTGATGGGATATCAGATGCACGCTTTCGCAAGGCAATTCGTGATTGGGTTCGTCTTGAAGAAGAAAATGGTCCTGAGGCATTACGTCACAGAAGTAAGAACAGAGAATGGACTGCGGAAGAACGCTACGAATTAGTTGCGCAAGTTTTAGCTGGCCAATCATGTAAATCAGTAGCCATTTCTGCCGGAATTAATGATGGTATGCTATACCAATGGGTTCGCAAGTACAAACTTTTAGGATATAATGGGCTTGTAAATATGAAGAAAGGTAGACCTTCAAAGGAACCCGAAATGAAAAAGAAGATTACACCAGCCCCACTTACAGAATCGGAACGCGAAGAATTGATTCGTCTTCGTGCGGAAGTTGAATACATGAGGGCAGAAAACGAAGTCATAAAAAAAGAGATCGCCTTGAGAGAAGAAAAGGAAGCTGCGCGACTCAAGGCGAAAAAGCAGCGATCATCAAAGAACTCCGTGGCCAAGGACACCAACTGAAACATCTACTTAGAGCTATGAAGCTGGCTAAATCTACATACTACTATGAAATTAGTAAAAAAGATGTGGTTCAGGCAAAAAACCAAGCATTAATGGATGAAATCAAAGAAATCTTTGAACATCACAAAGGCAGATATGGTGTAAGACGAGTACACAGAGAACTTGTAAATCGTGGCCACAATGTAAATCATAAGCGTGTTCAGAGACTCATGCATAGTATGGGCCTTCTTGGAAAGCGACCAAAAGAGAAATATCACTCCTACATAGGAGAAGTTGGGAAAATAGCCGATAACATCATAAACCGGGACTTCAGCACAACAGCACCATTACAGAAATGGACAACAGATGTATCACAGTTTAATTTCTCATGGGGAAAATGCTACATGTCACCCGTTCTGGACATGAACACAAATGAAGTTATTTCGTATGATTTATCATTAAGTCCAAGTCTTGATCAGGTTCGTCGCATGCTTAATGGTGCGTTTGAGAAATTTCCATCTGTAAAAGGGCTGATTTTCCATTCAGATCAAGGCTGGCAGTATCAACACGAATATTTCAGAAACACATTAAAAGAGCATGGAATTATTCAATCCATGTCCCGAAAAGGCAACTGCTATGATAACTGCATTATGGAAACATTCTTTGGAAGAATGAAAAATGAAATGTACTATGGATATGAGAAAGATTATGACTCCTTCAATAGTTTTTCAAAAGCAGTCGCAGACTATATTAATTATTACAACAATGAACGGATCCAAGTAAAAACAAAATGGATGCCTCCGGCAAAATTCCGTGAAGCATCCATGTGTGTTTAAGCAAAATCAATGTGTCCAGGAAACTGGGTACATATCACAGTTCGAAGTCTCTTTCTTTATTTTCGTTTACTCAGGATATACAAGATGTGCTTCGTCGATTACATAAAGCACGTTTTCGAGGTAGCGCTTTGCGTAGTAGTTTGCCATCGAAAGATTCATATCAAGATAATTTCCGCAGTCTTTTGCTGCCGCACCAGGTACTTCGCCATCAAAGTCACGGATAAACTCAAACATTTCTGTCATGAGGCCTGTGATATCCTTTGATTCATAGTCGCCTGCAAGAAGAAGATAGAATCCTGTTCTGCAGCCCATAGGTCCGAAGTATACTGTCTTTTCATCGTAATCCTTATGGTTACGAAGGAATGTCGCACCGAGGTGCTCGATTGTATGCACTTCAGCAGTATTCATTACAGGCTCTTCATTTGGATTTGTAATTCTTATATCAAAAGTTGTGACTGTTTCAGCTCCGATGTGATCCTTTCTTGAAACGTAAAGGCCCGGCTCGAGCTTGATATGGTCAATTGTAAAACTTGCAATCTTTTTCATATTGTCCTCCGATTATCATGTGTATTTACTACATAATTATATGACGACTGCCCTGTTTTGTAAATTGCGTTTTACTTCTGAGCCTTATACTCTTGCGACTCCGCTTCTCTTCGCTGCTTCTGCTACAGCACTTGCTACTGTTTCTCCGACACGCGGATCAAAAGCTTTCGGAATTATGTAGTCTTCGCTTAGCTCTTCATCGGAAATAAGTCCCGCAAGAGCTTCTGCCGCAGCAACTTTCATTTCTTCGTTTATATCGCTTGCTCTTACATCAAAAGTTCCTCTGAAAACTCCAGGAAAAGCAAGTACATTATTTACCTGATTCGGGTAATCGCTTCGGCCTGTTGCCACGATTCTTGCGCCGCCTTTCTTTGCTTCGTCAGGAAGAATCTCCGGAGTAGGATTTGCACATGCAAAAATAATAGCATCTTTATTCATTTTTGCGATATCTTCCGCCTTAAGAACATTTGGTGCCGATACTCCTATGAAAATGTCTGCTCCTACAAGCATTTCCTTAAGTGTACCGCTCTTTCTTTCAGGATTTGTAACTTCAGCCATTTCACTTTTAATCCAGTTGAGATTTTCTCTTCCCGAATAAATTGCGCCGTTGCTGTCACACATTATTATATCTCTGAAACCTGCCGAAAGAAGAAGTCTCACAATTGATATTGCAGCAGCTCCGGCTCCTGAAGTAACAACCTTTACCTCTTCCTTACTTTTACCAACTATTTTAAGTGCATTTGTAAGGCCCGCAAGTGTTACAATCGCAGTGCCGTGCTGGTCATCGTGAAAAATCGGAATATCGCATTTTTCTTTTAGCTTCCGCTCAATTTCAAAGCATCTTGGAGAAGAAATATCTTCAAGATTCACTCCGCCGAAAGAACCCGATATCAAATATATAGTATTAACAATTTCATCTACATCTTTTGACTTTATGCAAAGCGGAAAAGCATCTACATTACCAAAGGCCTTAAAGAGCACACACTTTCCTTCCATAACAGGCATGCCCGCTTCAGGACCGATATCACCAAGTCCCAGCACTGCACTTCCGTCTGTGATTACTGCACAAAGATTGTGCCTCCCTGTTAGCTCGTAGCTTTTGCTTACATCCTTTTGTATTTCAAGACATGGCTGAGCAACCCCCGGTGTGTACGCAAGCGACAAATCCGTATCACTTGCTGCCGGCACTCTCGTCGATATTTCTATTTTTCCCTTCCATTCCGCATGGAGCTTTAATGATTCTTTGCCATAATCCATTAAAATATCTCCTTTCTCCAATACAATTGTTTCTCTGCATTGATACTATCTATTCCCAGTCATACTTGTCTGCACATATTTTAGTGAATTTATCAAGATCAATATTACCACCAGTAATTATACAGAGAACTTTCTTATCTTTCAACTCTTCATGACCTTCAAAAAGTGCAGCTAGGCATACGGCTGAAGATCCTTCAATCATGAAGTGGTGTTTTGCAGCCATCCACTTAACACCTTCTCTTGTTGCCTGTTCACTGACAACTATAATCCCATCTACGCCGCAGCGAATTGCGAGATCCACATTCGGCCATGTGATTTCTCCTTCAAGTCCGTCTGCGCAAGTCGGAAGGAAATCGCAATCATTATTAAGCCTCTTTTCATAGAATGACTTGTACCAAGGAGGCGATGTATCTGTCTGTAAACCATAAACCTTAATATCCGGATTAAGTGCTTTTGCTGCTATTGCAAGTCCGTCAACAAGTCCGCCGCCACCGGTTGGCGCAAGTATTACATCAAAATCACCTTTTTCAAGGAGTGCTTCTATTGCAATCGTTCCCTGCCCTGCAACTGCTTCGTTTGCTTCAAAAGAATGTACATATTTTCTTCCTTCTAAAGCTTCGATTTCATGGGCTTTCGCTTCAGCTTCGTTATAGTCTGCGCCGTATACAACCAGCTTTGCACCATATTTCAGGACACCATGTCTCTTTATCATCGGTGTTGATTCGGGAACACATACAACTGCAGTTGTGCCCAGAAGTTTTGCAGCATATGCAAGCGCCTGCGCATGATTACCTGAAGATGCAGCGACAACGCCCTTTTTAAGGTCTTCTTCGCTCAACTGAAGAATATTATTCATGCAGCCTCTTATCTTATGTGACCCTACTATCTGCAGGCTCTCCATCTTGAACCATACCTCGCTGCCAACTCTCTCTGAAGTTTCTTTAGAATATATCAGTGGTGTTTTCGCAACATAATCTCGAATACGGGAATATGCCTGAACAACATCTTTCATTTCAACATTAAGTGTAACCATACTTCCCTCCTTTGCATCATATTTTCTATTCAAATAAGTCTCGACCCAGAGTATGGGTCGAGACTATACGTTATTATTCTATCACGAACCGTTCAAGTTCTTTAGAAAGGCCCAAGGTTTATCGAATGAGCAACTGCTACAAATATAGCGCCTAATAAATACTGTAACCCAATAAGAGGAAGTACTGCTTTTGCCCACTTGTCCCAAGGAATCTTAGCCATACCAAGTGATGCCATGAGCGCACCTGATGTAGGTGTGAATGCGTTTGAAATACCATCACCAAGATGGAAGCAAGTTACTGCTGTCTGTCTTGTAACTCCTACGATATCTGCAAGCGGAGTCATAAGCGGCATAGTTACAGCAGCCTGGCCTGAACCTGATGGAATAATGAAATTTGTGATTGACTGGAATAAGAACATTCCTTCAGCACAAACAACACCAGGAAGTCCGTCGAGTAAGTTTGCTACGAAGAAAAGCAATGTATGGATTAAGTTTCCTGCTTCAAGAACAACAAGGATACCTCTTGCAAAACCTATTACGAGAGCTCCAGTCGCGATATCTGCCATCCCTGCTGCGAACTTCTTACCGAATTCGTTTGGTGACATTCTATCTACTACAGCCGCAAAAACTGCAAGGAGGAAGAACAGAGCACTGATCTTATCATAATCCCAACCGAGCTTTACAGTTCCGTATGCAAGATACACGATTGATGCAAGGAATGATAAGCAGATAAGCTTCTTGCCTAATCCGAACGGATACTGAGATGGGTCAAGTTCAAGCACTTCATCTCTTGTCTTGTCAAACTCGTGCATACACGAAATATTAGGATTCTTCTTAACCTTCAGCGCATATCTCGTTACAAAAATCGTTGATACAACCATATATGCAAACCACATTACTACACGGAACCACATCGCTGAGAAGAGAGGGAGTTCTGCAATACCCTGTGCAACACCAACTGTATATGGGTTAATAAATGGAGCTGTAAAACCAGTGTTACTGCCGAGAATTACTATCATTGCTGCCGTCATGGAGTCAAATCCCATTGCCAGACACAAGCTCATGACAATAGGTATATATACAATTCTGTCTTCTGCAGTATTGATTGTTGCACCCATAATGCCAAAAGCGATCATAAGAATAGGAACGATCAGTTTTTCTTTTCCGTTCATAAAAAGTGCAAGTCTTACAAGTGCAGCCTGGAAGGCATTTGTATCCATAATTACTCCGAATGCACCACCGCATATAAATACGAGGAATACAATCGATCCTGCCTTGATAAGTCCGTTAAACGGAGCTGCTGCTGCTGCAAGGATTCCAATCGGAGTCTTCTCAATAAAATGGAATGATTCCGGGTCAGCTACATTTCTGCCACTGCTGTTGACAACCATATCATACTGTCCTGCCGGTATAATGTATGTCATGATAGCACATACGAGAATGATACCGAGTAGGAGTGTAAATACGTTTGGCGCCTTAAACTGTTTCTTTTTCTTTTCTGCTGGCATTTTTTCACTTCCTTTCGTAAACTTTTCTTCTGATACCAATCTCTCAATCCCAGACCTGTGCTCTATACCCCTTATTTCTTGTCCATGTTTTCGAATTCTTCTTTAACCTTTGCAAGGAATTCAGGTTCAGTAAGAGCATCTATTCCTGTTCCTACGATTACCTTTATGAATTCAATTGATGCGTCAATTGCCTCGTCACTTCCTGCGAATTCAGCAAAATACGGAGTATGCATACCGAAAATTGTGCCGTCAGGTGCGTCGCCTATTTTTACATTCGGCTGAGTAGTCGGGCATCTGTATGATACGCTTCCAAGATCAGTAGAACCTGACTTGTACTTTCCGTGGAGACGCTTAGGTTCTTCTCCTACAACCTCTGTAATATATTCAGCAATTCTGTCTGTAAGAGTCTGGTTACTTACAAGATCCGGCCACATCGGAGCAGGTCTTGTCATCTTGAATGTACAACCTGTCGCAAGTGCAGCGCCTTCTGCCGCCTTGATTACTCTGTCTGATAAGTCATGAACATCTGCTGCTCTGTATGATCTAGTGCAGATTTCAGCCTTAGTGTAATCAGGAATTACATTTACTGCTGTACCACCTTCAAGGATGATAGCATGAATTCTAGCATCTTCTTTTGTCTGCTGTCTTAAAAGACCGATTGCCTGGAAGAGGAGTATCATAGCATCGAGTGCATTAACACCTTTTTCCGGTGAATTTGCAGCATGTGTAGGCTGTCCGAAAAACTCGATGAAGAATCCGTCTATTGCACTCATATTCCATGAGTCTGAATAGTGACATGCCGGGTGAACTTCCATGCATACATCTACATCGTCGAATACACCGGCATCTGCCATTGGTATTTTACCACCTGCGTTTTCTTCTCCTGGTGTACCATATACGCGAATTTCTCCGCCATACATGTCAACAAACTCTTTTAGTACAATTCCGGCACCGATGCCCATCATAGCAATCAGGTTGTGACCACATCCGTGTCCGATCTTTGGCAGACAGTCATACTCTGCGATAGTTGCAAGCACTGGTCCTGATTTGTCACTTCTATATGTTGCCCTGTATGCAGTAGGCATGTCGCAGTATCCTTCTTCAAGATCAAAGCCGTATTTCTTAAGAAGTTCTACCTGCCATTCATACGCCTTGAACTCTTTCATGCCTATTTCAGGATTTGCGTGGATTTTCTTCGTCAGATCCTTAAGTTCAGGCGCAAGATCTTTTACCAGTGCGTCTATTCTGTCTCTATGTTTCATACTACCTCCTTTCCGATAAGTAACATTTGCGATAAAAATGAACGTTTTATCATTTACAAAATTTTCACAATTATCTGCTAATATTAACAAGATATTAACATAATGCCGATTTGATGTAAAGAAAAATATTTACAAAACATCGTTTTTGTGTCCGTTTAGAATTTACAGCGTCAAAAAATAATTCTTGATAAAAAATTTACTTAATGTTAACATCTAAATATCAGACAATTCAGAAAACGTTACCCTTATCATTTTTAATATTTCTATAATTCGGCATGGTTTTTACGAACTCGGGAGGTGTACAGATGCTTGATTTACTATTAGTTAACGGAAGGTATCCTGATTTTGATTCAGGTTTGATTAAAGATGGAAATATCGGAGTATCGGAAGGAAAGATTGCATACATAGGTAGTGATACTCCAGACGCAAAGGAAGTAATAGACGTATGCGGTCATATAATATCGCCAGGTTTCATTGACATTCATATGCATGAAGAAAACTTTGAGGCAGAAGGCGAAAAGTATGTAATCGCTCAGATGATGCTTGAAATGGGAGTTACTACAGCTCTCGGCGGTAACTGCGGAAACTCACGTCAGTCTCTCAGATATTTCAAGGAAGTTCTTGAAAGACTCGGCGGTGCTCCTATCAACTACGCTATGCTTTCGGGATATAATTCAAACAGAAAATGGCTTGGAATCGAAAAGAGAGAAGCAAGCAAGGAAGAGCGCGATAAAATCAATGCAATCATCAAGCAGGAAATCGAAGAAGAAGGCTCATTCGGAATCTCATTTGGTATTGAATATGATGTGAGCATTACTACTGAAGAGATGATATATGCGCTGAAGGATATAAATGATCCGAATCTCCTTGTAACTGCGCATATAAGAGGTGGCTGCGTGAAAGACATCGAGCCAATTGAAGAGTTCTTTGCACTCGCAGAAGGAAAACCTATGAAGTATCAGATTTCTCATCTTGGAAGTATGGCCGCTATGGGTAATATGGATGAGGCGCTCAGGAAGATTAACGAAATGATTGATGCTGAGCCTGATAAGTACAATTACGATATCTACCCTTATAATGCATTTTCAACTCGTATAGGAACTGCTTCGTTTGATGAAGAATTTTTTGACGAATGGGGCATGGATTACGGCGACATCATGCTGACAGATGACCCTTATCGCAACATGTACTGTGATAAGGAACTATACGACAAGGTTAGGG
>SVCW01000008.1 GCA_015058155.1 Clostridiales bacterium
TGAAGTGTACCCCTAAAAGTAGAGTAAAAAAACAAACTATTTTTGCATGTAATACTCTACCGGAGTTAAATAATTGTTTGTAGCGTGTGGTCTTTCTATCGGATAGAAATGCCACACGTATTCATATATATCTCTAGCTGCTTCTTCAATTGTGTCATATTTGTCTTTAAGCCATTCGGACTTCATCTTGCCCCAGAAACTTTCCATAGGGGCATTGTCCCAGCAGTCACCTTTTCCGCTCATACTACAGAGCAGTTCTTTTTTACTTAGTGCTTTTCGATATTCAACCGATGCATATGTCGATCCTCTGTCAGAATGCATGAAGCATCCCGGTTTTCCATATCCTCGCACTATCATATCTTCAAGGGCATCAATAACAAGACGGTGGTCATTGTTTCTGCTTAAGGCGAGTCCCACTGGCATCCTACCATAAAGATCAAGTATTCCAGCTGCGTAAAGCTTTCCCTGCTTAGTTACAACTACTGTTGTATCACTAACCATCTTTTCGTTTGGTCCTTCGGCCTCAAAATCTCTTCCGATAAGATTATCTGCAATCGTTTCCTTGTGATTCGAATCTGTTGTACACATAAACATCTTCTTAGTCTTTGAAAACAAACAATATTCGCGCATTAAACGCTCTACACGCTTGTGATTAACGGGCTTTTCACGATTTCTGTTAAGTACTCGCGTTACCTTTCTGGAGCCATATGATCCCTTTGAACGAGAGAAGATTACATAGATTTCTTCTGCTAATTCAAGGTCTTCCTGTTCCCTTTTGCTTGGCCCAGAAGTATATTTTTCCTGCCATTTGTAGTAACCACTTTCAGATACCTCTAGAACTTTGGCCATCCTCGCGATACTGTATTCGCTTCTGTGCAAATACATAAAGCTGTACTTTACTCGTGCTTTACACTCGCCAGGAAGGCCGCTGCTTTTTTTAATATTTCTACTTCCTGTTTAAGTTCTTCAACTTCCTTTTCAAGTTCTTTTTCTCGGGCTGATTTCTTACCTGCTTTTCCATATCCCTTTTTAAATGCATCCTCGCCATATTCAAGATAGCAGTTTAGCCAGTTTACTACCGTACTTGCTTTAATACCATACTTTGCTGCTATCACATGTTCCAGACCATTGTTCTCTGGGCGTAATGCTTCTTTTGCAACTCGCATCTTGAGTTCTTTGCTGTAATTAATTCTGGACATCTGTACCCTCCAATCTACCTTTATTATATCATATTTCTGTAGACTCTACTTTTTGGGGTACAGTTCATTTTTCACCGAAAATGCCGTGCGCTGATGTCTTTTTGTTTTGAAAAAAAGAAAACGGACCTCCCGATACTCACATACAGACAATTCGGCACGAGCAAACAGATATTTTGCGCAGCTTTATTGGAGTATTTGGAGCATTTCCCTTTCGCTCCAAAACGCCAGCTCAAAATGCCAGCCAGAAAACAACGCAGACAGTAACTAAAACCTGTCAATACACAAGCAACACTTGGAAAAAGCCTGCGCTTATGATAAACTGAAGTGTATAGGTGGCAAATGGCACCGCCACCCCGGCAAATACAACAAACAAACCAACAACTCACAACACTTAAAAGTAAAAGCACAAGCGGAGGGACAGTCGTGGTTATCTATGTAAATGAGACAGTAATAAGGGAAGTACTTAACCCACTCGGAATTTCATATAAGGAAATCGACAGAGATCATATAAAGGAATATATTATCCAGTATGACGAAAAAGGCATGTTCTATCTGGCAAAGCCAAAGACACCGATTGAAGAAGAGCCGCAAAACCTCGATGATCCGGAAGCGACAGACGAGCCAAGAGTAAAATCATATGCAAAGCTTGGAAACATGCTGGTTCCGACTTACGAAGAAAAGCAGGAAATCAAGGCTGCAGCCGGAAACGAAATAATCAAGGTGGAACTCAGCCTCGAAGACGCGTGGAAACTAGACAAATTCCAGAACTGTATCCAGTACGCAAGACGTGCGGTACGTGTAATTGACGGAGTTCTTGAAAAACTTGACGAAGAAACTGCATTCCAGAACATGCAGGAAGGTCTGCTCCCTGAGTTTGCATATTTCAAGAGAAATGAACGCATTGATCCCGAATACTTCTACAGCGTGGAAGAAATGAAAGCGCTTACTGATCTCACTCGCCAGCTCGACATGTGTGACGTATATCTCACAATTCCGGGCAAGATGAGAGGAAGAGATGCCGCAAACACAGACGAGCTCTGGAAGAACTACATTGACAACGACAATGAAATCTTTACTTTCTTCAAAGAACATATAGCTGCAACTATTCAGGCAGAATACACAAACAACTTCGGAGATTCGGTTGAAAGAATCTGCCTTGGAACTGTTCTTCTTGAAATCCCTTGCGACTATGTCGAAGGAAGACATTTCAAACAGCCGGCAATCATCGAAGTAGTGAAGCACGAAACAGGACTCTGCGTAGTTGAAATTCTTGTACACAACTGTTTTATCGGCGGTAACAAACTCTTGAATTACTATCGCGGAGGCGTTCTCAGGTTTACATATAACGGTGAAACTTTTTCTCTCGACGAGCTTCTTGCACTTTTCTCAATAAGACCATACGGGGAAAAGAGAAGTGTTGTTTTTGCTTATGGCGACGTAGAAGAACAGTCAGTTATCAACACTCTTGCAAACGAAGAATATCCTATGGGAACTATCGGCGGAGATTTCGCACGCAGAGTAAGAGAAGAAAATATTGCCCAGTACAATAAAGCGGAAGTTTATGTTTCCGGCGTTACTATGATTGAATGCATCAGAAACGTAGAAAACGAAATCATGCTTCTTCTCAAAAGCAGACTCGCTTATCATGTTATTGAAATCTTCTTTGTAGAGCTGCTTCTTTTCCAGGATGCAGCAATCGATAAAGTTTACGAAGACCTTATGGCAGAGCAGGACCTTCAGCGTGATCAGAGTATGGAAGACGTTGATGTAGAGAAGTTCGAACAGATAAGTTTCGACATGGCAAAGGCCGTAAAGTTTGCAGATTACAACCAGTTCATGTTCCCTACAACACGTGAATCGGCAAAGAATGTTGCAAAAGGCTTCGGCATCGACAAAGTATTTGAAAAGTATGAGCAGAACAAAGACCTCCTCACTCAGATGATAAAGGCAAATCAGAGAAGAGTGGAAGCACGTGAAAACAAAATCAAAAACAGATTCCTCCTCATCTTGTCATTTATCGCAACAGTGGGCACAATCTGCGAATTTATAAGCTCAGTAATAAACGACAACAAGAGTGAACTTATCGTATATCTCATCTCAGTTGTTATCGTAATCATCGGATTTGCAGTGTTCAAGCTCGGCGTAAAACAAAAGGCAAAAGAAAGCGATAAGAAAATATAAAGGCGCTTGATTAAAAATATAGGCAGAGTATAATTATATACTGCATGTAAAAATAAAAATTAAGGGGTTTAAAAATGAGAAGACACGAAGTATTTACTAGAAGAACAACAACTCATAATGAATCAATTTCACTTACACCTCCGAGACTCTATCGTCAGGAAAGAGACTGGACTTGCTCAGTTGCATGTCTCAGAACTATTCTCTCAGCCTTTATGGACGAAGTACCTGCTGAAGATAGTTTTGTGGTAAACTGCGGAATGCAGCCGGGACCTTGCTATTCAGGTGGTGTAAAAACTCAGGGGCTTTTGAATGAAGAGGAATACGATGTAGTTTATGGTATCGACCATCCTGAAATCGAGTTTGAAGACATACTCGACCTGATGAAGGAAGGTTACTACATCATGCTCGAAAGTATGGTAAACTATGCACACTGGATGGTACTCCTCGGCTATTACGCAATAGCACCGCATGATAACATGGAAAATTATCAGCTTCTTTTCTACGACCCATACTACAATCAGGTTCGTATGATAAATGCTGATGAATTTATCGGAATGTGGATTGATGGAAACTACGAGAACACAAAGGTTGAAAAGGATTTCGTAGCGGTAAGGAAAAAGAAGTAATGAATAAGAAATTTGCAATTTTTGATATGGACGGTACGCTCGTAGATTCGATGGGCTACTGGCACAATTTAACAAGAGAATATCTTGAGAGCGAAGGAATTACTGAAGGTGCGGAAGAAGTTCTCGAAAAGATTTACACAATGACAATGGCTGAAGCCTGTGACCTTTTCAAAACAACTTTTGGTATCGAGTCAAGTCCTGATGAAATGAGAAAAGTCATGGACGACCTTATGGAATGGCACTATCTGAATGATGTACCTCTCAAGGGTGAAGTGGTTTCTTATCTTGAGAAACTCAAAGGCGAAGGCGTAAGGATGTGTGTTGCTTCGGCGACACCGCATCACTTAATAGAAAAGTGCCTTAAGAGACTCGGCGTATTCGATTATTTCGAATTCATGCTTTCCTGCGAAACTATCGGTATCGGAAAGACTAAGCCTGACATCTATCTTCTTGCAGCCGAAAAGCTCGGTGCAGAGCCTTCGGAAATTGCAGTTTATGAAGATGCACTTTACGCAGTGAAGACAGCAAAATATGCAGGATTCTACACTTTTGGAATTAAAGATGAATCGAACGTTCTTGTATGGGATGATATCACAGAGCTTGCTGACGAGCTTGTGTCTGACTGGGAAGACTTGTTTTAAAAATTTTTCTTAAGGTTATTGACAAGTTTCTATTACAGGAATAAAATATAGAAAATTGAAAACGGGGGAGCTTGCGTGAGCAGGCTGAGAGGTGGCTGTTGTGCCCGACCCTTAAAACCTGATGCGGATAATGCCGACGTAGGAAGCATATGCTCAAGCAAAAGCTTGAAAACAGTACTTAAGAGATACGGAGATACCGCAGAAGGAATCTCCGTTTTTTATTTGTCCGGAATATGAAAAACATGAATTTCCGGTAAAAAAATATGAAGAAACGAAAGGAGGATTACCGGCATCTGCGTAAGTCGCAGCGGACAGAGGGGGAGCGCCCTAGGTCTGTACAGTGTTAAACAGCGATGGGAGCCCGTGTACCGGGTTGAGAGGAGACCAGAGTCTCGACCGACTTTATGAATAAGGAGGATTAAAAAATGAACGCAAGTGTAGCAATTCAGGTATTGCCAAGTGTGGCAACAAACGAAGAACTTATCCCTATTGTTGATGCAGCGATCGATTACATAAGATCCTTTAACTTAAACATGGAGGTCGGCCCGTTCGAAACAACTATTGAAGGTGATTACGACACTCTTATGGAAATCGTTAAAGGCTGTGCGAAAGTATGCGAAGAAGCCGGTTCTCCGGGAACTATGGTTTATGTAAAGATAAACTACTCAGATGAGGGAGTTCTCACAATGGAGGAAAAGGTAACAAAGCATAGAATGGAGGAATAGTGTAGTGAAAACGATTAAACTTACACTTACTGCGATGCTCGCAGGACTTTCTTTTGTACTTTGTGTATTTGTGCATTTCCCTCAGATGGCACCGTTCCAGCATTTTGTAAATGTACTCGCCGCAGTTTTTGTTGGTCCGTGGTACGGTTCTCTCGCAGGAATTATCTGCGGTACAATGAGAATTGTTCTCAACGGAATGGATATCCAGGCGGTAATCGGTGCAATGTGGGGACCTGTTTTCGGAGGCCTTCTATATAGAAAGACTAAGAATATTTATCTTTGCGGTGTTGGCGAAGTGTTCGGAACAGGAATCGTCAGTGCTGTGACTGTATGGCCGTTTATGAAATTTGTATATGGTCTTGATGTTCCGCCATATTTCTACATTCCTTTTTATACACCATCGGCAATTATGGGAGCAATTATGGGCGTTGGCGTGATTCTTATCTTAAAGCGCTCAGGAACACTCAAGCATCTGATGAATCAGATTGAAAAGTAATGGTAAGGAGAATAAGATGAAGTTTTCTAAAGAAGAGATAAAAAGATCCATGCTTCTTTACGCTGTGACAGACAGAATGTGGCTTAAGGAAGGCGAAGATATTTGCGATGTTGTTGAAGAAGTAGTAAAGAATGGTGCTACATTCATGCAGATTAGAGAAAAGGAACTCGATGATGAGAACTTTTATAATGAAGCTGTACGCATGAAGGAAATCTGTAATGAGTACAGAGTACCTTTTGTCGTTAATGACAACATCGATATTGCAATCAAATGCGGAGCTGACGGAGTACACGTGGGTCAGTCTGACATCGCAGGAAAAGACGTGAGAGCTATTATCGGGGCTGATATGATTCTTGGTATCTCAGTATCTACTGTTGAAGAGGCACTTCTTGCACAGGCGGCAGGTGCTGACTATGTCGGTGTGGGAGCAATGTTTGCAACAGGTACCAAGAAAGACGCTCATTCAGTAACAAACGAAACGCTCAAGGCAATAGTAGATGCTATAGATATTCCGGTAGTGGCAATCGGTGGTATCGGAGCCGCTAATCTCGGAGAGCTCGGTGGCACAGGTATTGACGGAGTAGCAGTTGTTTCAGCAATCTTTGCGCAGGAAAATCCTGGCGAAGCGACAGCAAAGCTTCTCAAACTTTGTGCAGAAACGTTTGTTGAAAACGGAGCGCTCGGAACTGCTCTTGAAAATATCAGAATCAAGCAGCCGGTAATGCACAATATTACAAACTACGTTACAGTAAATGACTGTGCAAACATCACGCTTGCATGCGGAGCATCACCTGTAATGAGCGACAATCCTGATGAAGTTGAAGAAATTATTACCGTATGTGGCGGTCTCAATATCAATACAGGAACACTTACAGCGGAAACAACAAAAGCAATGTTTCTTGCAGGAAAGAAAGCGAACGAAATCGGACTCCCTGCAGTGCTCGATCCTGTTGGCATAGGTTCATCAAAGGTAAGAACTGATATAATTCTTGACCTTATTGATAAAGTGCATTTTGCGGTAATAAGAGGAAACATTTCCGAAATAAAAACTATCATCAAGGGCGAAGGCAATACAAAAGGAGTGGATGCTGACGTTGCAGATGCTGTTACTGAAGAAAACCTTGCAGAAGCAGTAGAATTTGCAAAGGCATATGCGAAGAAGACTGGTTCTGTAATTGCAATCACTGGTGCGATTGACATCGTTGCGTGTGCAGAAATGGCTTACGTAATTTACAATGGTCACAGAATGATGAGCAGAGTAACCGGCACAGGATGTATGTTGTCAGCTCTCACAGCGTCATATGCAGCATCAAACCCTGACGACTTGTTTGAAGCGGCAGCGGCAGCAGTTATTTCAATGGGAGTTGCCGGCGAAATCGCCTACGCACGTCTTTCGGAAAAGGATGGTAACTCAAGCTACAGAAACTACATCATCGACGCCATTTATAATCTTAGCGGCAAAGAGCTTGAAGCAAAAGGCAAGTACAAGATTATGTAATTATTAAAGGGTAACAGAAGATTTAAGAAGGAGATTCTATTATGAAGACAGCATTATCAATCGCAGGAAGTGACTGCAGCGGTGGCGCAGGAATCCAGGCCGACATTAAGACAATGACAATGAACGGCGTATACGCAATGAGTGCAATAACTGCTCTTACAGCGCAGAATACTACGGGTGTGACTGGCATTTCAGAAGTGACTCCAGAGTTTCTTGCATTGCAGCTCGACTCGATTTTCACTGACATCAGACCTGATGCAGTAAAAATCGGAATGGTTGCATCGAGTGACTTAATAAAGGTAATTGCATCAAAGCTTAAGGAATACGGTGCTGAAAATATTGTTGTGGACCCTGTAATGGTAGCAACAAGCGGAAGCGCGCTCATTAAAAATGATGCGGTTGAAACAATGGTAAAAGAACTCCTTCCGATTTCTACTCTTGTTACTCCGAATATTCCTGAATCTGAAATTTTATCGGGCATGGTAATCAGAACTGAGGAAGAAATGCTTGCAGCTGCAAAGAAAATAGGAGATGATTATGGTTGTGCTGTACTTCTTAAGGGCGGTCACAGCATAAATGATGCAAACGATCTTCTCTATGCAGACGGTGAGTTTAAGTGGTTCTACGGTAAGAGAATCAATAACAGCAATACTCACGGAACAGGCTGCACATTATCAAGTGCGATAGCTTCAAATCTTGCAAAGGGTTATTCCGTTGACGAAGCAGTAAAGAAGGCTAAGGAGTATATCTCCGGTGCTCTTGAAGCAATGCTTGACCTCGGCAAAGGCAGTGGACCGATGAAGCATAATTTTGATCTTACAGGCAGATTTGCAGAGTAAAATAAAAGTATAAAGGCTCTCCGGACTGATCCGGAGAGCCTTTTTGCGTCAAAAAATAGGAGATCCCGAAGCGATATACCTCTTCGGGATTGTGTAATGTTATGCAGTTTGCATTTAATCTCTTTTAAAAAGTTCGCTCGCTTTGATGAAAGGGTAGATGAGAATAAGTGCTACAATATATAAAAATAAATTGCTATGACCATTAGTTTTCATGATAAACCTCCTTTGCAAAACGAGTATCACTAAAAACACCAATTACCTGGTGCTTCTATAGTTACAATATAGCAAAATTGAAACATAAATGCAAGAACAAAAAATATTTTTTGCAAATATTTTTTAGAATATTATTTACAAATTGTATGCATGAGGGTAACTCGCACTTTTCTTTTGTGCGTTAATATGTTAAAATGACATTACTTATAAGAATCCTATGAAAGGAGAAGTACTATGAACAGAATTATAACTATCGGTCGTCAGTTTGGAAGCGGAGGTCGTGAATTCGGTCGTCGTCTTGCTGAAGAACTCGGTATCGGCTATTATGACAAAGAAATCATTACTGAAATTGCGAAGAGTACTTCAATGTCTGAAGAGTATATAAAATCATTCATCGAAGGAAAGGGCCAGAAACTCATGCCAATCACAATCGGACACAGTTTTGCACACATAGACAATTTCCAGGTGGATAATCCAGCGTACAAGCAGATCCAGTCAATTTACCAGGCACAGAGTGAAATTATCTGTAGCCTTGCGGAAAAGACTGACTGTGTTATCATTGGACGTTGTGCAGACTTTATCCTTAAGGATTATGATCCGCTCAGAGTTTTCGTATATGCAAGCATAGACAGCAGAGTTTCACGTTGTATGGCAAAGAAGCGTGAAAATGAAAACTTCAATGAAAAGGAAATGAGAAAGCATATCCTCAATCTCGATAAGGACAGAGGAAAGTACTACGAATTCTATACTGACCAGAAGTGGGGAGATAAGGAGAATTATGACCTCATGCTCAATCTTTCCTATAAGGATATTCCTAGAGTAGTTAAGAGAATCGCACCTTGGTTCACAGTTTAATCGTATAAAAAAAGCGGCAGAAAAATGCCGCTTTTGTTGTTTTTGAAATATCGCTGTTTTTGAAAAGGCGTTCCTTCTGGAACGCCTTTTATATTAAAGTTTTGAGATGTCAAGTTTGTCAAATGGTGCAAGGATTTCGCGAACTTTTTCTGCTATGATTGCTACTCCGCCTTCAATGTTTGATTCGAGATTGAGAGGCATGATAGGATCGTGGAGTGACATTCTGAGGAGACACCAGCCGTCACCGTTTTCCTTGTCAAAAGTAAGACGTACGCCTTCGTAGTTAGGTTTTACAACTTCGATTCCTTCTTTTGCTTCAGCAGCCTTTTCGAATGCTTCGATGACTGTCTTGCCGTAGTCACCGAATTCTTCAGCGAGGATCGGGAATCTTACTTCTCTTGCTTCAAGCGGTTCTTCGAGCTCTGCGATAACGCTTGAAATCTTCTTGCCTTCCTTTGCGAGGAGAGCAGCCTTGATTACAATCTTTGTCGCAAGATATGCACCGTCATCAAGGAAGTAGTTTTCCTTGAGTGCAGCGTGTCCTGAAGTTTCGATAGCGAGCTGGCAGTCAGTACCGGCTTCATTGAGTTCGATAGCCTTGTTGATTACATTTTTATATCCGCGCTTGAAACGGAGATGCTTGAGGCCGAGAGTATCTTCGAGGAATACTGCGAGCTGGTCGCTTGTGATACTGTCAGTAACTACAGTAGTGCCTGGATGGCCTTCCGATGCGAGAACTGCTGCGAGAGCAACGATTCCGTTACGGGCGATTTCCTTACCATTTTCATCAACTGCGGCTGATCTGTCAACGTCTGTATCGAAGATGAGTCCGAAATCAGCTCCTGTTTCGATAACTTTGGCACTGATTGAGGCCATAGCCTTTTTGTCTTCAGGGTTTGGAGCATGATTAGGAAAGCTTCCGTCTGGGTCGAGGAACTGGCTTCCTGACACGTCAGCACCGAGAGGTGCGAGTATGTTTTCTGCGTAGAAACCGCCTGCGCCGTTTCCTGCATCCACTACAATTTTGAGTCCTGCAAGAGGTCTTTCGTATGTAGGAATGTTGTCCTTTACTGCAGCCATGCAGCCTGCAGGATTTTCTGCATTTACGCCTTTCTTGATGATTTCACGGAGATGGCTTGCGTATGTTTCCATAAGGTCACATTCCTGCGAGAGACATACGGCAGGGCCGGGAAGCTCTGATTTTTCCGCGATTTCGATGATTGCTGTAATGTCCTTCTTGTTAAGACCGCCGTCCTTATCGAAGTATTTGAAACCGTTTCTGTTGAATGGAAGGTGACTTGCAGTTATCATGATTGCGCCATCACACTTATATTCTTCGAATACTGTTGACATGAACATGGCAGGTGTCGATGCAAGTCCGCAGTCGAGCGCAAGAACTTCTTCAGAAAGCATTGCACTGATAGCTGCATACTTTAAGTCTTCTCCTGAGAGACGAGGGTCGTGACCGATTGAAATTGTAAGGTCTTTTGCAGCCTTTCCTGTCTTTTCCGAGAGCCATCTTATAAAGCCGAGTGTAAGTCTTTTTGCGGCTTCAACTGTGAGGTTTACGTTTTCGCCTTCAACGCCGGGAAGTGCAACTCCTCTGATATCGCTTCCATTCTGAAGTTTCTTATAGTTTAAAGTCTCCATGAAAATCTCCTTATTTATGAAAATGTACTAACTTTTGATTTTGCCGTGTTTTAACCGGACCGGCTAGTAACATTATATAAAAAACGATAAATCCACGCAAGACAGAGACATAATAAAAACCATAGAAATGAAAAAGCCGGGCAGATCTGACCGAGAAGAGAAAAAGGCTGGTCATGATAATCCCAGACACCAAGACCGAAGTGCAGATTTACAATGCAACCGACGAAAAACTCGTAAAAGGTTACAACGAGTGCGCCGATAATCGCTTTTGTGACAATACCGGCATTCGGTAAGCCTTTTTCAATAAAGTAAAACGACAGAAGACATGCGCCTCCTACTATAATCATAGACCAGTGAGTATATCCGCGATAAAGAAGCTCGACAAGTCCGTAGCCAAAAGCCCCGGAAAGAAAGATCAGCATATATAATGTTATTTCACGCATATAAAGTGTTGTTTTCATAAGTAGTAGTTTATGCAAATTGTCAGAAAATTATATTGGAAATAGCTGCACATTATCGTATAATCATATTAATAAGTAAGCGACTCACAATATAAGGAGGTAGACATGAAAAGAAAGATAGTTAGCATTTGCCTCGTATTTGTAATGGTACTCGGAAGCATGGGATTTGCTTTTGCGGCTGAAGATGTACTTCTTATCGCACCAAATCCTGCAGCTCAGGAAAAGGATGACAAGATTGTAATCCTTTACACAAACGACGTACATTGCGGTATCGAGGACGGACTCGGATATGCGGGACTCGCTGCATACAAAGCTGCGAAGCTTGCAGAAACAGACTATGTAACACTTATTGATGCCGGAGATTCAATCCAGGGTGAAGCAATCGGTACAATTTCAGATGGTAAGTATATCGCTGACATCATGAAGTTTGTTGGATATGACATTGCAGTACCTGGCAATCACGAATTCGACTACGGTATGGATAATTTCCTTGAAATTGCAAAGAACGCTCCATATACATATATCTGCTCAAACTTTGTAGACAAGGAAACAGGCAAGTCAGTATTCGATGCTTATACAATCATGACATACGGAGATGTTAAGATCGGTTATGTAGGAATCGACACTCCTGAAACATTTGTAAAGTCTACTCCGACTTACTTCCAGGATGGAAACGGAAACTATATCTATGATTTCTGCAACGACTTAACTGGTGAAAAACTCTATGCAAACGTTCAGGCATCAGTAGATGCTCTCGAAGCTGAAGGCGTAGATTATATTATCGCTGTAGGTCATCTCGGAACTGACGCAGAAAGCGCTCCTTGGAGATCAACTGACGTTATTGCAAATACTGAGGGTATTGATGCATTTATCGACGGTCATTCACACAGCACAATTGCCGGTGACAAGGTAAAGAACAAGGCCGGTGAAGAAGTAGTTCTCACATCAACAGGAACTAAGCTTGCCGCAATTGGTGAAATGGTAATCGATGACGGCGTTATCACAACAGGACTTGTTACAGAATTTGCAGAAAAGGATGCAGACACAGTAGCATACATTGAAGGAATCAAGGCAGGCTACGAAGCTCTCTTAAATCAGGTTGTAGCAAAGACAGAAGTAGAACTCACAATCAAGGGCGCTGATGGAAACAGAGCAGTAAGAAAGGCTGAAACTAACCTCGGAGACCTCTGCGCAGATGCATACAGAGCTATGCTCGATGCTGACATCGCATTTGTAAATGGTGGTGGCGTACGTGACAACATCGATATCGGTGATATCACATATGAAGAAATCATCGCAGTTCATCCATTCGGCAATGTTGCATGTAAGGTAGAAGCAACAGGTCAGGAAATCATCGATGCTCTCGAAATGGGTGCAAAGGCGGCTCCAGGTGAAAACGGCGGATTCCTTCAGGTATCAGGACTTTCATACAAGATCAACACTGATATCGCATCAACAGTTGTAACAGACGAAACAGGCGCATTCGTAGGTGTTGAAGGCGCAAGAAGAGTTCAGGATGTAATGGTAGACGGCAAGCCTATCGAACTCGACAGAATCTACACTCTTGCATCACACAACTATATGCTCAAGAGCGGTGGAGACGGATTTGTAATGTTCATGGACAACAAGATTCTTCTCGACGAAGTAATGATTGACAACCAGGTTCTCATCAACTATATCGTTGACGAACTCGACGGAGTTGTAGGTCAGGAATATGCAAAGGCTCAGGGCAGAATTACTTACACAGACAATCTCCCGTTCACTGATCTCAAGGGTTACGGATGGGCAAGAGATGCAGTTAAGTACGTTTATGACAATGGTATGTTCACAGGCACAGGCGATACAACATTCGCACCTGGAACTGATATGACAAGAGGAATGCTCATGACAGTACTTGCACGTCTTGACGGTGTTGATACTGCAGGCGGCGACAAGTGGTATACTAAGGGTGTTGAATGGGCTGTTGAAAATGAACTTTCAGACGGAACTAATCCGACAGGAAAGGTTACAAGAGAACAGTTCGTTACAATTCTTTACAGATATGCACAGTACAAGGGTATTGATGTAAGTGTTGGTGAAGATACAAATATCTTAAGCTACAATGACGCTCTCGAAATCAGCGAATATGCAGTTCCTGCAATCCAGTGGGCTTGCGGTGCAGGCGTAGTTGAAGGTGATGACAATGCCAACTTAAATCCTGAAGACGGAAGCACAAGAGCTGCAGCAGCAACAATGCTTATGAGATTTGACGGTATTGTAAAGGCTCAGGTAGCAGAAGAATAAAAAACTTTTAAAACGGCTTATAAAATGAGCAGTAAATACATCAGGGACTCACTCATAAAAGTGGGTCCCTGTTTTTCGTTTTCTCGTTGGCTGGACATATTATGATCAGCTTCTTACAGCCATGAATATGACCGATACTCAGTTCGGACTTGGTCAGACAATCATGAGTACAATCGGTATTATTTTTATTATCCCTGGTGCATACCTTGGTGACAAATATGAAGCAAAGAAAACACTCGTATTCAGTGTACTTTCACAGACAATTCTCAATCTCTCATGGCCACTCTGGGTAAACAGCTTTGTTACATACGTTGCATGGAATGTAGTTATCAGTGTTGTTACAATGGCTTACTGGGGAGCTCTCATCAAGTACATCAACAACCTCGATGGCGAAGATTCAGCAGGTAGCTCATTCACTATTTACTACCTCATCAACGGTATGTCAGGTGCTGTAGGATCATTCATTCCACTCGTAATCGCTGATAAGTTCTTCAACGGTAGCGTAAACATGATCGTATTCGTTATGGGTATCATCACTGGACTTGCATCTGTCCTCGTAATGATCTTCCTCGATGACGAAAAGAAACTCGCAGCAAGAGGTATCTACCTCAAGGGTGACGAACCAATTCAGGTTAAGCATATCTTCTACCTCATTAAGTATCCTGGTTTCTGGATGATGTTCTTTGCTTATGGTCTTGGTGTATCATTCTACAACTACATCTCATACTTCAACCCATACCTCGTAGACGTATTCGGTATGAGCCCAAGCCTTTCATCAGCACTCAATATCGTACGTCAGTACGGTGTTAACCTCGTAGCTCCTATCGGTGGATATATCTGCGACAAGGTGCTCAAGGCTACATATAAGTGGTACATCCTTGGATTCGGAATCATTGCTGCAATGTACATACTTATGACAGTTCTCTTCAACCAGAACTCAAACGTTGTAGTTGTAGGTATCTACACTGTTCTCCTCGCAGGAATGATCATGATGGTTTATACAACTCTCTGGTCAGTATTAAGAGAACTCCACGTTCCTACAATGGTTACAGCAACACTTTCAGGTATCGCTACAATCTCAGAACGTATCGTTGGTATGTTCGTTCCACTTATCTTCGGAAGATTTATTGATACAATGGAACCTATCAAGGCTTACAACAGCATCTTCTTAGGAATGGCTATCATTGGTATCCTCGCAGTACTCAACGGTGTTTGGATCGGTATCCACCACAAGAAGTGCCTCGCTGGCTTAAGATCATTCGCACAGATGACAGGAATGAAGGAAGCAGAAGGACAGGACGCATAACTTCAGATTGTTTTATGTGGACTCTGACATAGCATAATATTATAACAAATTTTAAGAGGCTCGCTTGCGAGCCTCTTTTGCTGTATAATATAGTTAGTATCAGAAAGACTAACTATTAAAAGTCAAGGGTAATTTTAAAAAATATGCTACCGCCTTTCGCTACGCTACAGTTGGCCTGAAAGAAGAAATTAAGCGATAAAAGGAAGCAATGCACATTGAAAACTGCATGACAAATAGAGTGTCATTTGTGGCACTCAAGAAGGAGAATTTCACAGAAAATGATTAATTCATTGGCAGATATGCTTGGCCAGATTTTTCCATGGCATAAATGGTTCTGACGAGCTTTTTAGTAGCATGTGACAAAGCCACGTTGTAATGTTTGCCTTCGGCTCGTTTCTTTGAAAGATAGTCGCCAAAATTGCTGTCCCAATGACAGACATATTTTGTGGCATTGTAAAGAGCATAACGGAGATATCGTGAGCCGCGCTTTTCCATGTGGGCATAGCAATTACTAAGTTGTCCCGATTGATAGGTAGATGGTGACATACCGGCATATGCAAGGAGTTTATCTGGAGAATCAAAGCGATTAAAGTCCCCGATTTCAGCAATGATCATAGCGCCCATGCGATAATTGATTCCTGGAATGGTGAGAATCGGAGAATTGATTTCATCCATGATGCGTTTGATTTCATCTTCGACTTCTTTGATTTCAGAATTAAGTTCTCGAATGAGTTTGATAGTGTGCTTTAGTTCGAGGGATTTTGCAGGCATGTTTGAACCGATAGAGTTTCTTGCTGCCTCACGAAACATAGTCGCAGTCTCTTTACCATAATGCCCTTTGGAACTTTCATAAAGCAGATTAGATAGTCTCGTAAGATGAGCAGTTGCAATAGCATTAGCGCTTGGGAATTCCGAAAGGAGTGCATAAACGGAGGCAAGATGAAGGCTTGGTACTAACTTTTCTAGTTCAGGAAAGAGAATAGTTACAAGGCGGGAAACAGAAGATTTCAATTTTGATCGTTCTTTTACCTTATCAAAACGATAACGAGTTAGTGACTTCAATTCTTCATTATGGTAAGATGTGTCCGAGTAGGACTTTAGGCTTACGTCAGACATAATCATAGAAGCAATTGTATGGGCATCAACCTTATCCGTTTTGGTCTTTCTAAGACTTAGACTTTTTCTGTAAAGATTGGTATGTAACGGATTGATAACGAAGGTCGGCAAACCACTATCAAGAAGGAATCCCAGAAGATTGTAACTATAGTGTCCAGTGGCTTCGAGTCCTACTTTTACTTTGGTTAAATCATCTGACACGGATTGGATTCTTTGAAGCAAGATTTTAAACCCTTCACGGTTGTTAGCGATGGTAAAAGCATGAAATAGCACTTCGCCATTAGAGTTAGTAATAAAGCAGTCGTGCTTATCTTTGGCAACGTCAATTCCTACATAAATCATAGAGTTTCTCCTTAAAAAGTATTTGATACTGTTTTAGAACCACAGGGACTCCTTGTGAATGTAACCTCGTTCTAAATAAACCGTCATGCGGTATCTAACTGATCAACAATGTACAAAGAGACTGTGGTTGTAGCCTTTCTGAAACCATCAAGTGGTAGGAGAATAGAAACAATCCACAGTATCTAAGACAGTATAGCATACAGACCTTGGAGAGGGTCTAAAAACACTACTACTTTATAATACGAGGAGATTAGCGTATGCACATAGGAAAAAGAAAATTGAAAAGTGTTCTTGCTGTATTCGTAGCATTCTGGTTATGGCAACTTGTGCGCATACCATTTCCTGATCTTGAGATGCACCCGGTGTTTGTATACATTTACGGGATTATAGAAATAAGAGATACTTCATCAAAGACGGTGGATTTTGGTAAGAAAAGAATCAAGAGCACAGTAATTGCGCTCTCGCTGGGACTTCCGATACTGGCCGTAAGCAAGTATCTTCAAAGCCATGTTTCTGAAGGTTATCTAGGTATCGCGATAGAACTCGGGATGCTTCTCTTCGGAGTACTTTTAACACTCATTGTCGCTGAAAAAGCAGGTTGTGACAGTTTCACAGGACTTGCTGCTACTGTATTTGCAGTACTCTTTGCATCAGGTGCAAATACTGACCCATATATATATGCGGTTCTGAGAGCATTCCAGACAATTGTAGGAGTATTCATAGCGTGGCTTATCAACGTCCAGCTCTTCCCATATCATGGAAAGAGCCTCGCAAGCAATGCGGACGAGAATGTAGAAACATCGAAACAGGACGATTCGCAGAAAACAATAATGTAAAAAAAGTGCTGATGTGTGTAAACACATCAGCACTTTTATATAGAGCCATATTATTGTATGAATCCAAACAAGCTATGCTTATTCTGCTCCTTCTGCTTCCTTCATTCCAGTCATCTTTGCGAATGATCTTAAGCCAGCGAGGCACTTCTTGTGGTGGATACCGATCCAAACACCGTTGAGTACAGCGAGAGCACCGATAACTGCCATTCCTAAGAAGATGCAGTTGTATGCCTTTGCAGGTTCCATTGTATCGATGAAGTTACCAAACATTAATGGAACGAACATACCGATTACACGTTCTGAAATTGTAGCAATACCTGAAAGTGTTGCTGTAACCATTGTAGGAACGTGGAGTTCTCTTAATACTGACCAGAGAGTAGTGTAAACCATCATTACCATTGCAGCAAGGATAACAGTGTAGATACCAACGATAACTACGTTTGAGTTTTCGTTGAAGAGAACTGTCATAGCAGCGAACATAACAGTAAGGATTCCGAATCCAACGATGTACCACTTATATGTAGCCTTGAGCACCTTGTCGCAGATATATCCTCCAACAGGAGCTACGAGGTTTACAGCGTACTGACGGATAATGTTAAGTGCTGATGAAAGGCTTGGGCTCATACCGAATACGTCTGTGAGGTATGGGTTGAAGTATGAGATGTAGTTGTAGAATGATACACCAAGACCGTAAGCAAAGAACATCATCCAGAAACCAGGGTACTTGATGAGGTAGAAGATGTGCTTGATTTCGATTGGATCGTCGCCCTTGAGGAAGATACCTCTCTGTGCGAGCTGCTTTTCATCTTCAAGGAAGATTGCAACAAGAACTGTTGCAACTGCTGTGATGATACCCATTACGAATACGATCATTCCAACGCCAGCTCCCATTGCGTCTGCTACCCAGAGAGGGATGAATGAACCTACAGCGCCTGAGAGACCGTTGATGAGGTAGTAAATTGTGAATGAGCTACCTGCTGAATCTTCGCCGTCGAGGTTGTTGATGTACTTAATGAGTGCTCCCCAGTAAGCCATTGTAATGAAGTTATATACTACATTCCATGCAATATAAGTTACAAAGCTGTGTACCCAGAGAGGCCATGAAAGATTAAGGATTGACTGTGATCCGATACTGAATAAGAGTGTCTTCTTTGCGTCAAACTTGTCTCCAAGGAAAGCGCCAGGAATAATAAGGATGATTCCGATAGGGCCGAGGAGTGTCTGTGAAAGACCGTACTGAGTATCAGTCATGTTTAAGGCTTCAAGGAGCTGAGTGTAATATGTCCAGCCTACATATGCTGACATATAGAATGTACCGCCCATGAAACCGAGAGAAATGAGCATAAGCCATTTCTTTAAAGGGCTCTGTTTCTGCATAATTAATGCCTCCTTCTAATAAAACTATAATTACCCTCGAAGATGTCTGTAAATCCAAACATCCTCAACACTCTAATTTTATAAACTTACCCTTTGCGTTGTCTATCGCGCTTATGCTAACTCGCTGTGAACTATAAGTTGCCACTATATATTCAATTGATTACGCGACTCTTCAAGTGTATCAATAAACTTCTGTACACGTTTAGAAGGATTTTTGGCATATATAATTCCAAAAGACGATAGAGGTGTCTCCGCGATAGGAATCGCCTTGAGGAAAGGATGCATTGTTGTGAATGAGTGCGCATTTATAAGAATATCATTGCTGCCGGCACAGAATGAATAGATATCTGATGTTTCCTCAGGGTCATAACGCTTTACCCGAATGTCAGGGTGTGCACTAACGAGATGACTTTGATAAATGTCGACAGCCTCACTCCATCTGTCTTTCGGGAAGAGTAATGTTTCATTTGAAAAATCCTCATCAGTAAGAACTTCTTTTTCAGCAAGCCTATGGTTAATATTCATAACAGCAAATAGCGGCATTTTTGTGAGTTCCAGCCCGCTATGGATTTTCTCATCAAAGTAGCGAGCATCGATTGTACCAATCAGAAGATCTACCTGTTCCCCGATATTCGAAAGATACCTTAAATGAGCTTCTTTACTGCCATCATACAGAACCATTTCCACATTGAGCTCCGGATACTTTTCTTTTGCCTTACTCCAGATATTTCCGAAGATATCAAGAGGCATGCCATGGTAAGTAACTAGCTTAACCGTATTGCTATTATAAGCCGCAATACGCACCCTTCTCTTAGCTTCATCGCACTTTTCCAGTATTTCTTTAGCTTCAGAATAAAAAACTTTTCCCACTGAAGTCAATTCTGTGCCACGTTTATTCCTTCTCAAAAGTCTTACATTTCCAAGTTCATCTTCAAGAACATTTATCTGGTTCATAACAGAGTTAGGCGACAAGTAAAGTTCGTCCGCAGCTTTATTGAAACTACCAAGCTCAGCAACCTTTATAAAAGTCGCAATATATGAGAGATTAAGCAAAGTATCACCTTCTTTCTAACGAAATAATAACAGAAATGGCACAGAAAAGCCAGAAAAAACAGAAAAGTATCCTATTCAATAGGATACTATAATAGGCACCTCGATATAGACACAATTTTCCGATAATTTTACAATGTAAACAGAGAAACTATACATCACTGTGATATTAATAGCAATATGCAAGTTATAGCTAGTATTTGGAAGGAGGATTGCTACTTTGAGCAAGTTACACATTAATAAGAAACGTTGTAAAGGCTGCGGATACTGTATTCAGGCTTGTCCTAAGAATGCTCTTGCTTTTACAGGAGAAATCGGTGATCAGGGTTACGATACAGTAGGTGTAAACGAAGAACTCTGCATCCAGTGCGGATCATGTTACAAAGCATGTCCGGATTACGTATTTGAAATATTCTAAGGCGGAGGTTTAGCATGGCAGAAAAAGTTTTAATGAAGGGCAATGAAGCCCTTGCTGAAGCTGCGGTTCGTGTAGGATGCCGTTTTTACGCAGGATATCCTATTACTCCGCAGACTGAAATTATTGAATATCTCTCATGGAGAATGCCGGAAGTAGGCGGCACAGTATATCAGGCTGAATCAGAACTCAGCGGAATCAATATGATTATCGGTGCAGCAGCTGCCGGCGGAAGAGTTCTTACTACTTCATCAGGTCCGGGATTCTCACTTTATCAGGAAGGCATTTCACTCCTTGCTGCTTATGACTTTCCGGCAATCATCATTGACGTAATGAGAGTCGGATCAGGTCCCGGGGACATCAGACAGGGACAGGGAGACTACTGGCAGATTACAAGAGGCGGCGGAAACGGTGACTACAGAACATTCGTACTTGCGCCAAATTCTGTACAGGAAAGCGTTGACTTGATCAAGCATGGTTATGAAATTGCAGAAAAGTGGAGATGCCCTGTAATCATCGCATCAGACGCAACAATCGGACAGACTATGGAACCAGTAGTTCTTCCTGAATTTGAAGAACACGATCCTAAGAAGCATGATTCATGGAGAGTAAGAGGAAATCCTACTCTTGAAGGTAAGGATCAGCATCTCCTCGCAAACGTATTCATGGCAATGGACTGGGTTGATAACGGTTCATATTTTGAATACTATCTTGATAAGTGCAAGAAGATGGAAGAAGCTGAACAGATGTGGGAAAGCTACATGGTTGAGGATGCAGATATCGTTCTCGTAGCATACGGTTGCTCATCAAGAATTGCAAGAGAAACAGTAGAACTCGCAAGAGAAGAAGGTCTTAAGCTCGGCCTTATCAGACCTATCACTCTCTGGCCATTCCCTAACAAGGCTTTCGAAGAAGCAAAGGCAGCTAAGGCATTCTGCACAGTAGAAATCAATATCCTCGGTCAGATGGTAGATGACGTAAGACTTGCTATCCATGACAGAGTACCTGTAGATACAGTCGGCGATTTCTGGGGTGTACCTGACCCTGATAGGATTATTGCCAAAGCCAAAGAATTACTTGGATTATAAAAGGAGGTCATAAAATGCCAGATATTAGATTACCAAAATCATTACCGGAACCTGGCCTCTGGTGTCAGGGATGCGGACACGGTATAGTTTCAAGACTTATCATGGAAGTTCTTGAAGAACTCGGAGTTGCTGAAAAGGCAATCATCGTTGAAGACGTAGCCTGCGGTGCTATGGGTATGTACACAATCGACTCTTTCTGGGGATCACACGGACGTACTATTCCTGCAGCAATCGGTATCAAGAGCATTAATCCTGATGCAATCGTATTTGCAAAGCCGGGAGACGGTGCAGCATACTCAATCGGTGTAGCAGAACTCGTACACGCAGCTTTAAGAGGAAACAATATTACAGTTATCGTTATTAACAATACAATCTACGGAATGACAGGCGGGCAGATGGCTCCTACAACTCTTCCTGGTGCTTGGTCAGCAACATCACCACAGGGTAAGGATGCAGACAAGTATGGCGTACTTGATGTATTCAAGCTTATCGGTGAATTAAACTGCGCTTACCTCGCAAGAGGCGAACTCTATGATATTCCAGCTATCAACAAGACAAAGGAAATGATCAGAAAGGCGTTCCAGAACCAGATTGACGGTAAGGGATTCTCAATGGTTGAAATCCTCTCACCATGTCCGACAAACTTCCATATGACTCCTCAGGAAGCAAAGGAATATATCCATACAGAAGCAACTAAGTACTTCCCGCTCGGCGTACGTTGCGATAAGGAATAGGGGGTTACATAAATGATAGAAATCAGATTTGCAGGATTCGGTGGACAGGGTATCCTCACAACAGGAATGATCTGCGCAACTGCCGGTATGGACCTCGGTAAGAACGTTACTTGGTATCCATCATACGGTTCACAGATGAGAGGTGGTACAGCAAACTGTTCAGTAAAGTTTGATGACAAGGCTATCGCCAGCCCATTCTTAAGAAACGTTGACATCTTATGCGCAATGAATACTCCATCAGTAGATTCATTCATGGGCGAATTAAAACCTGGTGCAGTAATGTTCGTAGACTCAGGCGTAGTTCCTGAAGATTATCCGGTAAGAGACGACATCAAGGTTGTAAGAGTACCAGTTAACGCAATCGCGAGCAACTGCGGCAACCCAAGAGGAGCAAACCTCGTAATGCTCGGAGCAATGGCAGCAAACACTGATATCTTCACAGTAGAAGAAATCAAGGCTGCAGTAGAAAAGTACTTCAAGAAGAAGGGAATCGACAATCCAAAGAACCTCGATTGCCTCCAGGAAGGTGCTAACTGCTAGAAGAAAAACGATAACTTGCTTGTGCAATATAATCAATCTCCAAATATGAGGAATTCGAAAGGATTCCTCATATTTAAAATATACGGGAGGAAAAGATAATGACAAATGAACAGAAGAGATTACCTCTTAACGGAATAAAGGTAGTTGACTTATCGACTGTTGTAGCAGCGCCTACTGCAGCGGAACTACTCTGCGCTTTTGGAGCTGACGTTATAAAGGTTGAATCCATGAAGGGAGATGACCAGCGTTTTATCGGTGACTACTTAAAGACTCCTTATCGTGATGACTGTAACCCTATTTATACAGTGCAGAACGCTAACAAGAGACATATTTCAATTAACCTCAAGTCACCTGAAGGAAAAGAAGCCATGATGAAGCTTCTTGAAGACGCAGACGTTTTTCTTGTAAATGTAAGAACTCAGGGACTCAAGAGACTCGGACTTGACTATGAAACTTTAAGCGAAAAGTTCCCTAGACTCATCTATGCACATTTTTCAGGTTATGGACCTAAGGGTCCGAACAAAGATGACCCTGGTTTTGACTCAACAGTATTCTGGCTCAGAGGCGGACAGATGGGTGACTGGTGTCCTGAAGATGCTGAGTACATTTTCAACCCTACATATGCATTTGGTGACACAGTAACAGCCTCATCATTCTTCAGCGCTATTCTTCTTGCTCTTATGGGAAGAGAACAGTACGGAGTCGGAACAAAGGTTGAAACATCACTTTATGCAAGTGCAATCTGGTGTAACGGACAGGGCGTTGTTCAGACTCAGTTTGACAAGAAGGTTCTTAATCCGGCTCCGGACGAAAGAATTGACCTTCTCAATGAATATTATCGCTGCGGCGACGGCAAGTGGTTTGCTATAAATAAGCTCAATACATGGCAGACTGACTTCCCTATTTATGCGAATACACTTGAAGCTGCTCAGGAATATATCGATGATCCGAGATGTGCAACTGAAGAAGAATTCCTAGCATCAGGCGTTGCAAAGGAAGTAAGAAAACTCTTCGTCGAAGCATTCAGGAAAAAGCCTGCAGTTGAGTGGAAGAAAGCTTTTGCTGCAGTCGGAATACCATGTGACGTCGCAGTAAATGCAAGAGACGTTTGTACTGACGAGCAGGCGATTGT
This sequence comes from Clostridiales bacterium, assembly GCA_015058155.1. Classification (GTDB taxonomy): domain Bacteria; phylum Bacillota; class Clostridia; order Peptostreptococcales; family Anaerovoracaceae; genus QAKD01. Next base: position 23,604 of record SVCW01000008.1, read on the forward strand.
AAACGGATATCTTGAAGAGGTTACATATCAGGATGGAACAAAGGTAATGATGCCGACTCCTCCAATGTATCTTTCAAACTACGATAGAAAACCGATTACACCTGTTGGCCCTATGGGAGACTGCACAGATGAAATCCTTGAAAGTATAGGTTACGGTGCTGAAAAAATCAGCAAACTCAAAGAAGAAGGAATTGTAAAATAAAAAAGTAACGCCGGAGCACTGCTCCGGCGTTTGCGTGTCTTGCTTTAGCTAGTAATCAAAGTCTTCGTTGTTTACGTCGAGGTTGAAGTCGAACATAGGATATACGAAACTGTCTGCGTTGTACATTACGATTACGAGGTCAGGATCGTATTCTGCTGCATACTGTGCAACGTTCTTTTCGAAAAGTCTCATATCGATTGCACGTACTTCATGTACTCCGAGTGAAAGGAAACTGTAGACAGGAATTCCGAATGAGTCTTTGATGATGAGAATCTTGCTGTCGTTTTCTGCGAGGTTGTTTGTGAATCGGAGTTCCTGATAGTCACCGTGGTAAACTGCGTAGCGGTTTGTCTTGATGTCCGGGTCGGTTATGTATTCCATTTCTAGAACTGCTTCTTCGAATGTGCCTTCAAATTCTGCATAGCCCATTCCTTCAATCTGTTCAAGCCTTATGTCTGTATCAAACTTTGGCGTTATGAGTGTGAAATCATCAACGCCGCCGTAAATCTTTCCTACACGTCTTCCCATCGAACCGAGGAAGTAATCTTCGTATGTATCGAAGTTGAAGTTTTCTTCTGTATAGAGGTCTTCAGGGATTCCCATGTCGTAGTTTTCATTTAAGAAATCTGCGATAAGGCCTGTAGTCATGAACGCGCCTTCGATTGTCCAGTGATGGTCAGTGTCGAAGAAGAGCTCGTTCTGAGTTTTGCCTGAAGTCCAGAAGTCGTCTCTCAGGTCGTATGTATCAACACCTGCAACATCGAGTCCCCATACGTAGTTATCGGCATTGATGTTTGAGTTGTCTTTGATGTTTTCAGGGAGCTGCTCTTTTCCACCGTACTCTTCTCCAGGGATTTTAAACGGAAGCTGTATGTAGAGGAACGGGATATTATCCTCCTTGAGAGCATTTACAAGGTCATATGTTGCCATATATGATTCCGGTACGTAGCGGTCGATTACGGCAAAGGTAGTCTGGCCGTAGTTTGTCTTGTAAAGCGATCCGTAATTGTAATCGGTGATTACCTTTTTGTTCATCGCCAGTTGTGCAAGACCATACATCTCGACGAAGTCCTGTCTGTGAAAAGCACCTTCATTTACTGCAGTTTCCATGGCATCGATAGCACCGGTGATTCGCTCGAGTGCAGGAGCTCCTGTCGGAACTTCGGTCCTGTATGTGATAATAAAGTTTTCGCCGACTTCAGCGCCACATGTTATGAGCATGCCGAAAAGCATTCCGAAAATTATAAGAAGGAATACGATCGCCATGACTTTTTCTCTTGTATGTTTCTTGAAAAGTTTCATGTCGTTCCTCCTTTAGAAATTAAAGTAAATGAACGGATTGTAAGCACCCTTGATCAGGTAGGCCATCGAGAAGATGAGGCCTGCTGTGAGTAAGAGTGTATACGCGCCTGCGATGACAGGGTTGCCGTCATTTGTCTTTTCGTCAACGATTCTTCTGAGCCATTTTGTTACAGGCATTGAGAAAAAGATACCTGCGATAAGATAGTAAATGTTTTCACGGAAGAAAACAGTGAACTGATTGCAGATGAGTGGTGCGTCTATGTTGAGGAAGAACATTGTCTTAACATAGTGGAGTCCGTCTGCCATTGAGTTTGCACGGAAAAATACCCATCCGATTACTACGAAGAGCATAGTGTAGAGCCACTTTACTGCGCCTGGGATTCTCTTCTTTTCGAAGCCTGAAACTTTTTCAATCGAGATGAGGACGAAGTACATAAGTCCCCATGAAATGAATGTCCAGTTGGCACCATGCCATACACCTGTGAGGAACCATACAACGAAGAGGTTGAAAACGAGGCGGGCTTTTGTGTCTACGCGGCTTCCGCCGAGCGGGAAGTATACGTAATCACGGAACCATGAACCGAGTGAAATATGCCATCTTCTCCAGAACTCAGATACTGATAGTGATATGTACGGATAGTTGAAATTTTCGAGGAAGTGGAAACCGAACATTTTACCGAGTCCGATTGCCATATCCGAATACCCTGAAAAGTCGAAGTAGATCTGGAGTGTGTATGCGATTGCTCCGAGCCATGCGAAGAGGATTGAGCATGCATCGGCTGCGTCATATGAAAACGCCTGGTTGGCGATGAGTGCGAAGTTGTTTGAAAGGAGCACTTTCTTTGAAAGACCGATTACAAATCGGCAAGTTCCTTCTGCGAAATCGTCCCAGCTTTCGCGGCGGTTGTTTATCTGGTCAGAGATTGTTTCGTAGCGGACGATAGGACCTGCTATGAGCTGCGGGAAGAATGAGATATAGAGGCCTACGTTGAGGAGGTTTTTCTGCATTTCACCTTTTTCGCGGTATACGTCGATTACATATGAGATAGCCTGGAATGTAAAGAATGATATGCCGATAGGAAGCGCAATATCAGGAATTGCAATCTCAGTTTTTGTTATGCTATTTATCTGTTCGAGCGTGAAGCAAAGGTATTTAAATATGAAAATGATTGAAAGATTAAATACGAGCATCACGATAATAACTGCGCGGGAGGATGTTTTGCTTTCGCGGAATTTGTTTACGAGAAGTCCGAAAATCCAGTTTCCCAAAATTGAAAGCATCATAACGAGGACGAACCATGGCTCGCCCCAGGCATAGAAACCGAGACTGGCTACGAGAAGAAAAATGTTCTGTAGCTTTCGTCCGGCCGGTATTCTGTTTTCGATGATGTCTTCAGTATCTTCCGGTTTAGCGTTCTTTCGGGATAACAGTTTTGCTATAAGAGCGATGCCGTAGTAACCCATGAGGGCGCATGGCAGGAAGACTACCAAGAATATGAGTGATGAAAAGAGCATGTGGTTCTCCTGATTAAATTACTGGCGCAAAAATATTTTACCCGCTCGTTGTCCTCGGCCAGAGGCCTGCGGGATAACTCGCTTGGCAAATTATTTTTGCGCATATAATACTTTACCAAGCGAAGATATGTTAGATTACATTGTTCAGGTTGCCCATTTTATAACCCATAATGTCAAGGGTTACGTACGAGTAATTGTGCTCAGCGGCTTTGTGGTTCAGAGTTTCGCAGAGTGTTCGGTTATCTGTCAGCAAAGACATTTCTTCTGGCAGGAGTTCGAGTCTGATGATGTCGCCGTGGATTCGTGCTCGTACCTGAGTGAAGCCGTTTTCGCGGAGCATGAGCTCGATATCATATATTGCGTGCAATTTTCCTTCTGTAATCTGCGTGTCGTACGGGATTCGTGATGCAAGGCAGGCAAAAGCCGGTTTGTTCCAGATTTCGATTCCCATTTCATGGAGCGTTTCGCGGATTTCGGCTTTTGTGAGGCCGGCTTCGTGAAGAGGGCTTCTTACTCCGAGTTCTTTTGCAGCAATACTGCCGGGTCTGTAGTCTGATTCATCGTCCTTGTTCTGACCGTCGCAGAAGACAGGAATATCTCCGGCTTCTAGCGGTCGCATTGCAGCAGGCGAATCTTCAGTATCAGCCGGCGGCAGGCTTTTCATGATTGCGAGCACCTTTTCCGTTGCGATTGTTTCGATGATTTGCCCGAATACTGCTTTCTTGCAGTGATAACAACGGTCTTTTGGATTCTGCCAGAAAAGCTCCGGAAGGTCTACCTGAACGAGTTCGTGTTTTATGCCGAGACGTTCTGCGACTTCTTTTGCATATGAGATTTCGTCGTCAGCAAAATTCGGAGCAACTGCTGTAACTGCCAGAACTTTTTCCGGACCGAGTGTCTCAGCAGCAAAATATGCAAGGAATGTGCTGTCAACACCGCCTGAAAAGGCGATGGCGACCTGTTCCATTTCGTTGAGAATTGTTCTAAGACTATTCAGTTTTTCTATTCTTTGTGCTGCCATGGTTTATCCTTTTCCTTTGCAGGGAGCTGGGCGAGAATAATCGCCACGAACATAATTATTGAGCCGAGTGCTTCTCTTCCTGCGAGCGTTTCGCCGAGAAGAACTATGCTGGCAAAAACATTGATAACTGATTCAAGCGACATGATGAATGACGCGGCCATAGGCGGAATATTCTTCAGGGCTACGATTTCAAAAGTATATGCGATTCCTGATGAAAGTACACCTGAATAAAGAATAGGAACTGCGCCGGCAATGATTCCCGAGAGTGTTATTTCTTCGAAAAGGAGTGCCGGAATTAAAGAAAGAATTCCCATTACTACGAACTGATAATATGCAAGCTTCACTCCGTCAACCTTGTCGGAGCAGTACGCAAGCGTGTGAATCTGCACTGCGTAGAGGAGTGAGCAGCCGAAAACGAGAATGTCACCTTTTTCAAAAGTCAGGCCCATTCCCTGAGGAATGCAAAGATAGTAGAGACCGAATGTCGCAAGTACCATGCAAAGAATCTGAATTGAGCGGAGTTTCTGTCTTATGAAAACTCCGAGAATCGGAACCAGTACGATGTACATAGCTGTAATAAAGCCGGCTTTACTTGCGTCAGTGTGGAGAAGGCCGATCTGCTGGAAAGCCATCCCGCCAAAGAGAATGACCCCGTTAAGTACGGCATGGAACATAAAGAAACGCTTTTCCTTTTTCTTCTCCTCTTCTGTCTTTGGAGTCTGTTCTGATTCGAGTTTTTTATTATTCTTATTATTAATAATCATGAGAGGCAGGAGCGTAATACATGCGATTAAACCGCGAAGGAAGTTGAAAGTGTGCGGTCCGACGTAATCCATTCCTGATTTCTGCGCTACAAATGAAAAACCCCAGATGAGTGTTGCTGAAATGATTAGTATGTAACCTTGCAAAGTCTTATTCATTTGAATCAATTCCCCTTGGATTTGTATGTGAATTTTAGATATCGTTAAAAAAGTCCTAACACTTTATGATACTATTTTTGGCGCCGTTTGCCAAGTGAAGAAGTAGTGAGGATAAAAAAGCCCTCGCCTCCGTAAGCTGGAAGCAAGGGCCTGTCTTTTAAGGTTCAACTATTACGTCAAACTCAAGCTTTTCGTATCCTTCTTTTTCAAGTGTAAGCGCAACTGTGTCTCCTGTGCTTACTACAACCTGCTCAAACCAGAGGAGGCTGTTGCCATCAGGATTCTTGACGATTGTATCCTCTGAAAGTGTAATGCTTGTACCGTCTGGAGTTGCGAGCACTGCACCCATAACAGCTTCGTCGATAGAACCTTCGTACATAACGAGGAAATTTCCGTCTCCGCTTAAAGCGCCATGAAATTTTGTTGTGTCGAGATCATCAAAGTTTTCAATCACTTCTGGTTTTTCTCCGCACGCTGCCATAGATAAAATCATTACTAATGCAAGAAAAACTAATAATACCTTTTTCATTTCAAGTTCCTTTCTTATTGTCGAATTGTATTTGTTTATTCTTCATCAGGCTGTTGGCCATCGTGTGCAAGCCATTTACAGTCCGTGATTTCCATGTTTGTGAATGTGGCCTTGAAAGATGAATCTTCAGGACTGCACGCATATATTCCGAAACGAATTTTTCCGTCGCCTTTATGCATATGGCATATGCGTATCTGTTTGAATCTGATACCGTCTTCCGAGCACTCGATGCAATAGTCGTCTTCTCGGCGACTGAATCTGTACCACATTGATTTGATGCCTGCGCTGATTTCCGTAGTTGCCCAGTCAGAATAACCGTTATTTGTAACAACGCTTCCAAGATGCTGGAAAACATCATTTTCGTATTCTATGGAGCCTTTGAGCCAGTTCTCGCTATCGAGATACATCACAACACCGCACTGATCAAATCGGTGCTTGCTTTCAAACTCAGTTCTTACCGTAAATGAGAAATACTTTTCGTCTGTTTCCATCTGAAGCACAGGTGCATTGTCATTTCTGAAATGATAATACGTACGCTGCCAGAGGTCAGTATTCGGAGCTGTCACGATTTCAATTTTATCATCAGAAACCGTATATACGGCAGGCTCTTTTGTCCACTCAAGTTTATTAACATCAAATTTCAAATCGTTACCTCGTGAAACATTAAACATTTTTGATACGGCAACAATAATGCAACGTATCACCGCTATACTTTAACATATTTTCGTATCTGATTCAATAAAAGGAATGACCTTTGAGATGAAGGAGACTTGCAATTTTGACAAAAGTAGTTTACAATAATGTAAAATAATGGAAATTACATATTGCTTCGGGGTAGGTTGAGATGGAGAATTATAAGAAAAGGTTGATGAATCAGCTCATTGCAGCTAGAGAAGAATTGAACAAGCTCCCGGCGGGAAAGCTTCTGTGCGAAGAGAAGAATGGCCGCAAATTATATATTCACGCATATTATGACGATGAAAAGTACATAAGGAAATGGATTACGAAAAAACCAGAGTTAATAAAAAGACTCGCGAGGAAACAATATTTGCTCTTGCTGATTGACATCATGGAGCGGAATATCGCATGTGTTGAACAGTATCAGCAAAGTCATGTTGAAATCAGCGCGCATTCTGTGATGGAAAACATGCCTATTCAGTACAAAGACTTGCCGGATGAATATTTCTTTTGCAATTCGCTTGGCGTTTATGATGCGGGAATGATAAAAGAGGAGGAGATGCGTGCATTGAGGCTTTGGGCAGAAGCGGATTACGAACGTATTGATTACATGGAGTGGGAGAAAAAGCATCGAACTACGCGCGGGTTGAAAGTTCGCTCGAAATCGGAATTGACAATTGCGCAGTTATTATATCAGTATGATGATTATCTGGCATTGCGCTATGAAGAAGTTATGCATATTGGCGAGAAGACGCTGATTCCGGATTTTGTAATCATGACGAGGTCTGGCAAAAAGTATTACTGGGAGCATGCGGGGTTAATCAGCAATCCGAATTACCTGAAGAGACATATGGAGAAACTTGAACTGTATGCAAGCGCCGGAATTACTATGTGGAATAATCTGATTGTGACTTATGACGATGAAGACGGAAATCTCGATGCAGGGATAATCGAAAGCATAATCAAAACGCTGCTAGTTAAAGATTGAAACGAAGGAATAGAGGCGAAAGTCGTGATGAGTTGTATGACACATGGCTCTCTGTGGATGTAATTATCGTTTTCCTCTTGAGAACTGCGAAACTAAAGGTCAAGAGGAATTTGGCATCTGAAACACATGGAAATTGGTGATTTCCGGGCGATTTCGCCTAGGGAAATGGCCGAAATCCTCTCGGAAAGGCGCTGAAAACAAATGAAGAGGAATTTGACCAGTCAAATTCCTCCTGATAATCAAAATATGAATCCTGCGCGGAAAAGCCAGCTCGAAAGAACGTTACTACCCGCGGCGAAGCATGTCGAGGTGCGGAAGTCCGTCTTCGAGATACACTTCAGACATAGGTTCAAATCCGAGACTCTTGTAAAACGCAAGAAGGTATTCCTGCGCGCCGATCTGAATCTCGTTTTCGCCGAGAGTTTCAGCGATGTAAGCAATAGCGTGTTCAAGCATCTCGCGTGCGATGCCGTTTCCGCGGAACTCTTCTCTTACAGATACGCGGCCGATTGAAACTTCAGGGTATGAGAAGCCGCGCGGAAGAATTCTGAGATACGCAACGATTTTGTTACAGTTCTTTGATGTACATGTATCAGCGCTTTCACAGCTGAAAGGTTCAGCATCCTTGAGATCGCACTCGCGTATAAACATGTGAAGTGATCCGATATCCTTGTAATCTACTTCAGGATACGGGCAAGTCTGCTCAACTACGAATATGTCAGTACGGAGCGCGAGTATATCATAAAGTTCATATGTTGTAAGTTCTTCGAACCTTTTAATAGTCCAGTTATTTGTTGTATTCATACTGAAACCTCCCGGATTTTTTCTTAACATATTTTATCATAAAGATTCAATCGCAGCAATTTATATGGTAAAATTATTCTATATGTGAAAAAACAGGAGAATAATATGAGGTCAACAGTTTATTTAGTAAGACACGGTATTACGGAGGCATATCAGAAAGAGTATTACTACGGTGGTAGTGATGTTCCGCTCGTGCCTGAAGGAGTAGAAGAAATCAAACGTCTCGCTGCAGACGGACTTTATCCGGACCCGAGCGACGCTCAGGTATTTACATCGGGAATGCTCCGTGCAGAAGAAACACTTTTCTATATGTACGGTACAGAAACGGAGCACGAAAAAATCACAGACTTAAGAGAGCAGCACTACGGCATTTTTGAAATGAAGACACATGAAGAAGTGTGCGCGATGCCGGAGAGCAAGTTCCTCTTTGCAGATAAAGAAGGTGTGTATGAAATCCCGGGTGGCGGTGAAAGCAGAAAGACTTTCTTCGAAAGACTCGAAGAAGGCTGGAACAAAGTCGTAGGCTTTCACAGACTCAAGGAACTTTCTCACAGACACAGCCAGCTGCCAGCTGTAACGATTGTTGTCTGTCACGGCGGAGTAATCGACAGAATCATCCACAACCTCTTCGGAGAAAACGATGAACCAAGATTCAAGTGGATACCTGAACCTGGTCACGGATACAGTATCGAATTCGAAAACGGAGATCCGGTATCATTTAAAAAGTTCTAAATCTGAATAAGCAAAAACGAGCGAGAATTACAACACAAGACTAGCAAACCCTGCGAGGCAAAAGCAACACAAGACGCGCAAACCCTGCGCGAAACGAAAAACAACACAAATCTAAGTCGTACAAGTTGCGGACAAGTGGCGACTGTAGTATAATAAAGTATTATGGTAATCAACGGCGATGCCATTAGTGATAAAGAAACGCTTCCGGAAAAGGCCGGAGGCAAGGAAATGAGGTACAAACATATGGGACTAAAAGTAGCAAAATTTGGCGGATCATCACTCGCAGACGGAATTCAGTTAACTAAAACTAAGAGCATCATTGAAGCTGATCCTGACAGAAGATATATCGTCGTTTCAGCCCCAGGCAAGAGATTCGAGGGCGACAGCAAAGTAACGGACCTCTTATATCTCTGCAAAGCTCATATTGAAAACAACCTGCCTTATGAACAGATTTTCCAGGTAATCTGTGACAGATATATGGCAATGGCAATAAATTTAGGCGTAACAATCGACCTTATGCCTCACTTTGAAAAGATTAAGGCAAAGCTTCAGAGCGGAGCATCAGCTGACTACGTAGCAAGCCGCGGAGAATATTTAAATGCACTTATCGCAGCAGCATTCTTCGGATACGACTTCGTAGACACACACGGACTTATTCTTTTCGATTCAAGGGGCAACCTCAAAATGGAAGAAACAAACGAACTTCTTGCTGAAGAATTAAAGAAGCATGAAACTGCAGTTCTTCCTGGATTCTACGGAACTAACCCTGACGGAAAGATCAAGACTTTCTCAAGAGGCGGATCAGACATTACAGGTGCACTCGTGGCGCGCGCAGTAAATGCTGACGTTTATGAAAACTGGACAGACGTATCAGGATTCCTCATTGCAGACCCGAGAATCGTTCCTGAAGCAAAGACAATCGCAAACATTTCATACAAGGAACTTCGCGAACTTTCATATATGGGAGCATCAGTTCTTCATGAAGATGCAATCTACCCTGCAAGACTCGCAAATATTCCGATCAACATCAGAAACACAAATAAACCTGAAGATGCAGGAACAATGATTACAGATACAGCAAACCACGCTGATCAGGTAATCACAGGTATCGCAGGGACAAAGGACTTCGACGTAATCGCAATCCACAAGAACATGATGTCAACAGAAAAGGGATTCTTAAGAAGACTCCTTGGTATTCTTGAAGATTATGATGTAAGCGTTGAACATATTCCATCAGGTATCGATGAACTTTCAGTAGTTGTAAGCAAGAAGGACCTTGAAGGAAAGCTCGAAGATATTCTTGATGAAATCAGAAGAAAGCTTTCTCCTGAAACAATCGACGTATTCGAAGATATTGCACTCATCGCAACAGTAGGTCACGGAATGTCATCAAGACGCGGTACTTCAGCGAAGCTCTTTACAGCACTTGCTGAAGGTGGCGTAAACGTAAGAATGATCGACCAGGGTTCATCAGAAATGAACATCATCATCGGAGTTGCAAACAGTGACTTCGAAAAGGCAGTAAAGGTTATTTACAGCGCATTTATAGCATAAAAAATCCAAGGACTTCTCATATAAGGGAAGTCCTTGAAGTGCTTTTTAATCAAGGAGGAAATTTTTCTAAATGGACACCCAGACGATAGTAACAATAATAGCAATCGTAGTATTAGTTATTTTTTCAGGGTATTTTTCAGCAACTGAAACAGCTTTCACTTCGTTCAACAAGATCAGAATGAAGAACATGGCTGCGGACAATAACAAAAAAGCAAGACTCGTTCTCAGACTTTCAGATCATTACGACAAACTTCTTACAACAATTCTCGTAGGAAACAACATCGTTAACATCGGAATGACAGCGCTCGCTACAGTTCTTTTCGTAAACCTCTATGGACCTGAACTTGGTGCTACGCTTTCAACTGTTGTAATTACGATCGTTGTACTCATCTTCGGTGAAATTTCGCCTAAGAATATAGCAAAAGAAATGCCGGAAAGGTTTGCAATGTTCTCCGCGAAACTGATAAATATCCTTGTGAAACTGCTCGGCCCTATAAATGCCATATTTTCGCTTTGGAAAAAGCTTCTGACAAAGATTTTCAAGCTTTCGGGAGAGAGTGGTATTACTGAAGAAGAACTCATTACAATTGTCGAAGAGGCTCAGACTGAAGGCGGAATTGGCGAAGAGCAGTCAGAACTTATTCAGAATGCAATCGAATTCAATGATCTTATCGCATGGGACGTACTCACTCCGAGAGTAAATCTTGTTGCAATCGAAGTAGACACTCCGAAGGAAGAAGTAGCCGGTATTTTCAGAAAGACAGGCTTCTCAAGACTTCCTGTATATGAAGATGAAATCGACAATATTCTCGGTGTACTCAATCAGAAGGATTTCCACAACGAAATTTCGAGAACAGAAAAGTCAATCAGCGAATATGTGAAGCCTGTAGTATTTGTAGCGGGCAGCATGAAAATCGCGGCACTTCTCAAAAAGATGCAGCGCGTAAAGACACATATTGCAGTAGTAGTTGACGAATACGGCGGTACCGAAGGTATCGTAACAATGGAAGATATTATCGAAGAACTCGTAGGTGAAATTTACGATGAACACGATAATCAGGAAACGCAGGACATCATCCAGCTCAAGGACGGTAGCTACAGAATTCTTGCGTCAGCCAACCTCGAAAAGGTATTCGACTACTTCGAAGAAGAAATTGATGAAAAAATCGGCACAAACGTTACTACTGTCAACGGCTGGGTTGTTATGATGATTGACAACCTTCCAAACGTAGGCGATTCATTTTCATATGATGTCGGCGGAGACATTTTCCATGTAAAGGTTACAAAGGCCGACGAAAAGAAAGCAAAGGAAATCAACCTCGTTGTCGAACATAAACCTGAAGCGGACGAAGACGAGGAATAATAATACAAGGGTAAAGGGATTTGAAAGGAGAAACAAATGGGATTTTTAGACAAGGTATTTGGAGATTACAATACTAGAGAGATTAAAAGAATTGAAAAAATAGTAGACCAGATTGAAAGCTACGACAGCATGATGCAGTCACTTTCAGACAGTGACTTAAGAGCCAAGACTCAGGAATTCAAGGATCGTCTTGCAGCAGGAGAAACTCTTGACGATATCCTTCCTGAAGCATTTGCAGTATGTCGTGAAGGTGCTGTAAGAAGTCTTGGCATGAAGCACTTCAGGGTGCAGCTCATTGGTGGTATTGTTCTTCATAACGGAAATATCGCAGAAATGAAAACCGGCGAAGGTAAGACTCTCGTTGCAACTCTTCCTGCATATCTTAATGCACTTACAGGAAAAGGTGTACATGTTGTAACAGTAAACGACTACCTCGCAAAGCGTGACTGCGAATGGATGGGCAAACTCTATACATTCCTCGGACTTACTGTAGGATGTGTTATCCACGGAATTACAAACGAAGAAAGACGCGCTGCATATAATGCTGACATCACATACGGAACAAACAACGAATTCGGTTTCGACTATCTCCGTGACAACATGGTTATCTACAAAGAAAACCTCATGCAGAGAGAGCTCAGCTATGCAATTGTCGATGAAGTTGACTCTATCCTGATTGATGAAGCGAGAACTCCTCTCATAATTTCAGGTCAGGGAGACAAATCAACAGATCTCTACAATATTGCAGACCGTTTTGTAAAAACACTCAAGCTTGAGCAGGATTTCGTTACTGACGAAAAAGAAAAGACTATTTCGCTCAATGAAGAAGGCGTTGCCAAAGCAGAAAAGTTCTTCGGTATTGAAAACTTCTCGGATCCTGAAAACATGGAAATAAGCCATCATGTTAACCAGGCGCTCCGCGCAAGAAACATGATGAAACGTGATGTAGACTATATTGTAAAAGACGGCGAAATCGTAATCGTTGACGAATTCACAGGCCGTCTCATGTTTGGAAGACGTTACTCAAACGGACTCCATCAGGCAATTGAAGCAAAAGAAGGCGTACTTATTCAGTCAGAGTCAAAGACTCTTGCAACAATCACACTCCAGAACTATTTCCGTATGTATGAAAAGCTTTCCGGAATGACAGGTACTGCAAAGACTGAAGAAGACGAATTTATCGATATCTATAACATGAAGGTTATGGTCATCCCTACAAACAAGCCTGTAGCAAGACGTGACCTTGAAGATAGTATTTATGCGAAGGAAACAGGTAAGTACATCGCAATTGCAAACAGAATCAAGGAAGTTCACGAAACAGGCCAGCCTGTTCTCGTAGGTACAATATCAATTGAAAAGTCGGAACTCATCTCGCAGATGCTCATCCGTCGCGGTGTAAAGCACAACGTTCTCAATGCAAAGCAGCATGAAAGAGAAGCTGAAATCGTTGCTGAAGCAGGAAGACTCGGTGCAGTTACAATCGCAACAAACATGGCCGGAAGAGGTACCGATATCATCCTCGGAGGTAATCCGGAATTCGAAGCAAAGCGCGAAATGAAGAAACTCGGATATAGTGATGAACAGATCTCATTCGCAACAAGTTTTGTGCAGTCGGATGATGCTGAGTTAAATGAAGCAAGGGCTAAGTTCCAGGAACTTCACGATAGATTCAAGGAAGAAAGACGCGAAGAACAGGAAAAGGTAAGAAGCCTCGGCGGACTTTGCATCATCGGTACGGAACGTCACGAATCAAGACGTATCGATAATCAGCTCCGTGGTCGTTCGGGACGTCAGGGAGACCCTGGCCAGACTCAGTTCTTCATTTCGCTTGAAGACGAACTTATGAGACTCTTCGGCGGTGAAAGAATCCAGGGAATCGCAGGAAAGCTCGGCCTTGCCGATGATGAGGCAATCGAAGCCGGAATGCTCACAAAATCAATTGAAGGTGCACAGAAGAGAGTTGAAGGAAAGAACTATTCAGTAAGAAAGTACGTGCTTCAGTATGACAATGTCATGAACAAGCAGCGTGAAATCATCTACGATGAAAGAAGAAGAGTTCTCGACGGTGAAGACCTTAAGGAATACATTGCTCACATGACTCAGGATATGATAAACGAAGTTATCGATCCTGTGACTGTAGCTTCAGGCAATGCCGCAGAGTGGGATATGGCCCGCGTGAAGGAAGGCCTTACAAGACTTTCGGCAAGATTTGTGCTCCCTGAATATACTGCTGATGATCTGGCAGTAATGACAGAAGAATCATTCAAGGCAGAAATGTATGATATTTTTGCTAAGCTCTACGATGAAAAGGAAGCTGAAATCGGAGCAGACAGAATGAGAGAACTCGAAAGAATGATTCTCCTCAGAGTTGTAGATAATCACTGGATGGATCATATCGATGATATGGATCAGCTCAAGAGCGGTATCGGACTCCGTTCACTCGGCCAGCAGGACCCTGCAGCAGCATACGCACAGGAAGGCTACGACATGTTTGAACTTATGATTGCTGCGATCAAGGAAGAAACAGTACGTTTCTGCTACAACGTAACAATCCAGACAAATGCCCAGCGTAAGCAGGTAATGAATGCCGGTGAAGCAAAGAAGGAAGAATATGAAGACGGAAGTGCTCAGAAGCAGGCAGGTTCAGTAACGAACGCTCCTGCTCAGAACATGAAAGTGCCGCCACGTCAGCAGAAACCTGAAACTTTTAAGAGAACTGAAGAAAAGGTAGGTCGTAACGACCCTTGCCCTTGCGGTTCGGGAAAAAAGTACAAGAATTGCTGCGGTAAAAACGCATAAATGTAAGAACGATTAAAAAGCTAAAGTAATATTGATGGGTAATGCGGGCTTTTTAAGTCCGCGTTTTCATATACTAAAATAGTTTATTTGTGAAGGGATGTGAAATGTATGCTCGAACTCAGTCAGTTAAAGTATGAACTTGCAGGCGAGAGAAATAAGCTTACAGAGGTAGGTGAGTCCCTTTGACCTTGCTGGGTTAAAGGACAGACTCGAAGAAATCAATAAGGAGACTGAAAAGGACGATTTCTGGGGTAACCAGGATAAGACGCAGAAACTCCTGCGTGAAAAGAAGTCTCTTGAAAATTCAATAGGTGAATATGAGAAACTCGAGGGAATTCTCGACGGCATAGATGTATTCATCGAAATGGCGGAAGAAGTTATAAAGGATGGCGGCGACCCTGAAGAGGAACTTCAGGATCTCGTGGCAGAAACTCTTGAATCATATGAAACATACAAGGTTCAGGCGGAAGAATTAAGGCTCAAGACGCTTCTCGACGGTGAATACGATAAGAACAATGCTATTCTTTCGATTCATGCAGGAACAGGCGGAGTGGATGCTATGGACTGGGCAGAAATGCTCCTCCGTATGTATACCCGCTGGGCAGAAAAGAAGGGTTATACTGTCAAGATGCTCGACCTTCAGGATGATACTGAAGCCGGAATCAAGAGTGCTACGCTTCTTGTTGAAGGTGAAAATGTTTATGGCTATCTTAAGAATGAACGTGGCGTTCACAGACTTGTACGAATATCGCCGTTCAATGCACAGGGCAAGCGCCAGACGTCATTCTCGATGATAGAAGTAACTCCTGAAATAGATGATGATATTAATGTCGAAATTGATCCTGATGATATCCGTGTAGACACTTACCGTTCAAGCGGTGCCGGCGGTCAGCATGTAAACAAGACCGACTCAGCAATCAGAATCACGCATCTTCCTACGAATATAGTGGTTACATGCCAGAACGAAAGAAGCCAGCACCAGAATCGTGACATGGCGATGAAGATCTTGAAGTCAAGACTCGTGGAACTTGCTGAACAGCAGCAGAAGCAGAATCTTAAGGAACTCAAAGGTGACTTCTCACAGAACACATGGGGCAGCCAGATTCGTTCGTATGTGTTCCAGCCATACACAATGGTTAAAGACCACAGAACGGGTGCCGAAGTCGGAAATGTACAGTCTGTAATGGACGGAAATATCGACTACTTTATCAACGAAAAACTTAAGCAGAAATAGCCGGAAGGCAGGCTGCCGTAAACGCAGCACAGGAAGAGGACAATATGAACATTACTGAAAAATTAGCTAAAGAGTTTAAAATAAAAGTTTCGCAGGTTGAAAATACTGTAGCACTTATCGATGAAGGAAATACTATTCCGTTTATCGCACGTTACAGAAAGGAAGTTACAGGCGGTCTCACAGACGTGACTCTCCGTGATCTCGAAGAAAGACTCACATATCTTCGCAATCTCGAAACAAGAAAGGAAGAAGTAATACGTCTTATCGACGAGCAGGGCAAGCTCACAGAAGAGCTCAAGGCGGAAATTGAGAAGGCAGAAGTACTTCAGAGAGTAGAAGACCTTTATAAACCTTTCAAGCAGAAAAAGGCGACACGTGCAGGAAAGGCAAAAGAAAAAGGACTTCAGCCTCTCGCTGATATTTTCCTTGCGCAGAAAGAAGTCGCATCAGGAGATGAAGCAAAGGCTGTAATTGCAAAGCTTGCAGAGCCTTTTGTGACTCCTGCGGACGCTGATATCGAAGATACAAAACGTGTATCGTCAATTGACGATGCGGTGCAGGGAGCTTGTGATATCATCGCTGAAATGATTTCTGATGACCCGGAAATTACAGCAATGATCCGTGAAATGACAACAGAAGCCGGTATCATTACAACAGAAGCAGTAGACCCTGAAGAAAAGACTGTTTATGAAATGTATTATGAACATGCAGAAGGAGTTTCAAAGATTCCGAATCACAGAGTTCTTGCTATAAACAGAGGTGAAAAAGAAAAGAAATTAAAGGTAAAAGTAAACGCTCCTGTTGAAGATATCCATGCAAAAATTGCAAAGGCAATCATCACAAACAAGAAGGCTGCAGTTTACGAACTTCTTACAGATACAATCGCAGACTCATACAAGAGACTCACAGCTCCGTCAATCGAGCGTGAAATCAGAAATACGCTCACAGAAAGAGCAGAAGTTGAAGCTGTCAAAGTATTTTCAAAGAACACTGAAAAACTTCTCATGGTACCTCCTGTAAAGGGTGCGAGAATCATTTCTATTGACCCTGGCTACAGAACAGGATGTAAGGTTGCAGTACTGAACGAAGGCGGAAAGCTTCTCGCATACACTACAATCTACCCTACTGAACCTAAAAACGATATCAAAGGAACTGAGGCAGTTCTCGAAAAACTCATAGAGAAGTTCAGAATCAATACAATTGTAATCGGAAACGGAACAGCATCGCGTGAAACAGAAGAAGTTGTAGCAAACTTCTTAAGAAAGCATGATTACAATGTTGCTTATACAATTGTAAACGAAGCGGGAGCTTCAGTATACTCGGCGTCAAAACTTGCTTCAGAAGAGTATCCTGATCTCGATGTTACTACAAGAGGTGCAATGTCACTCGGAAGAAGACTTCAGGATCCGCTTGCTGAACTCGTAAAGATTTCACCGAAGCACATCGGAGTAGGTCAGTACCAGCACGATATCAATCAGAGCTACCTCGAAAACGCGCTTACAAATGTTGTTGAAGACTGTGTAAACAGAGTCGGTGTAGATCTTAATACTGCATCACCGTCCCTCTTATCGTACATTGCCGGTGTTAATATGACTATAGCGAAGAATATAGTTGCGTACAGAGAAGAAAACGGTTCGTTCACAGAGAGAAAACAGCTTCTCAAAGTTTCAAAGCTCGGAGAAAAGACATACAACCAGTGCGCCGGTTTCATGAGAATAAGCGGAGGAAAGAATCCTCTCGATGCGACAGCGGTTCATCCTGAATCATATGAAGTAGCAGAAATCATGCTTGAAAAGCTCGGCATCAGCAAGGATGAGATTGCCAGCGGCGGAGCAAAGGATATCGAAGAAAGAATCAAGCTCGTTTATAAGGATGAAAAAAACATGGCTGAAAAACTCGGTATCGGAGCAGTAACGCTTCATGATATCGTTGAAGAAATCAAGAAGCCTGCACGTGACCCGAGAGAAGACGCACCTCCTGTAATTTTCAGAAATGATGTTAAGAAACTGGAAGATCTCAAGATTGATATGGAACTTACGGGAACAGTAAGAAACGTTGTTGACTTCGGAGCGTTTGTAGATATCGGAGTTAAGAATGACGGTCTTGTTCATATTTCGCAGATTTCGGACAAGTATATCAAGCATCCTCTCGATGCAGTATCTGTAGGCGATACTGTAAAGGTAAAGATTCTCTCTGTTGATTATGAAAAGGGCAAGGTTGCTCTCACAATGAAAGGATTGAAAAACTAATGATAAAAGCAGTTTTATTTGATTTTGACGGAACTATTTTCGACACAAATAAGTTAATTATCGAATCATGGCAGGAAGTATTCAGAACTATGACCGGTAAAGAAGGCGATGTCGATAAAATCAAGGCGACTTTCGGAGAACCTCTTCTTATCACAATGGAAAGATGGTTCCCGGGTGAGTCTGAAAGACTGGTCAAAATTTACAGAGAATACCAGAAAGATATCTATTTCAAGATGATTGAAGCATATCCTGGAATGCCGGAACTTATAAAGAAACTGAAGGCTCTCGGATACATGAATGCAGTTGTAACATCAAGACTTACAAGCAGTACTATAAATACTCTTGAAAAGTTCGATCTCACAAAGTATTTCGATGTAATCGTAACGTGCGATGATACAGACAAGCATAAACCGGATCCTGAACCGGCACTCGTAGCTTTGAGAAAGCTCGGCATTTCAGCAGACGAAGCTGTTATGATCGGTGATAGCCATTTTGACGTGCTCTGTGCACAGAACGCAGGAGTGAAGGCTGTGCTTGTAGGATGGTCAGAAGCGGCAGCGGTAACACTCGGCGGCGGTGAAATCGATTACAAGCCTGATTATATTATAGAAAAGGCTGAAGACTTAATTGACATTATCAAATAAGTTCTGCACGGGTATAGGGAGATAAAAAGAGGAGTTAAACATGCTGAGAATTTATTACGGACGCGAAAACGTTGATAAAGCGAAGTTCATATTTGAGAACGCAGGCAAAGATGCGATTATTCTTGTTCCTGATCAGTTCACACTCGAAGCGGAAAAGGAAGCTATCCGCTACCTTGATGCGCCCGGAATTATGGATCTTGAAATTCTCAGCATTTCAAGGCTCGGATTCAGAATGCTTTCGGAAACGGGAGGAATCAGAAAGAGCCGTATTGACATATATGGAAGACATATTCTTCTTACATCGGTAATAGACGATTTATCAGAAAAAGGCAAGCTTACAGCATACGGAAAGCTCGCAGGGAAGACTTCGTTTATAGAGCTTGTAAACAATTTCATCTCCGGAATGAAGCAGCACGACGTGACACCGGAGGGCCTTGCGAAGATCAGAGAAGAAATGAGCGGACGTGACATCCTTACGCGTAAGCTTGACGACCTTATTCTTATTTTTGATGAATACGAAAAGCAGATTGACGGAAGATTTCTTGATACGGAAGATTATATCGATATGTATATTCCGGCAGTTTCAGAATCCGGCATTGTAAAGGACAGAGAAATATGGGTATGGGGGTTTGATTCGTTTTCACCGAAAAATTATAAGCTCATTGAGGAACTCGCCAGATTCTCTGACGTGAATATCATGCTTACAGCTTCATATGAAGGACGCGACAAGGATGTTTTTTCTCTGACTCGAAACCTTATAAAAAGATTCAGAGAGTCAGAAGTGGCAGGAAATTTCGGTTTCGAAAGCATTGAATTACCGACGCCTGATATTGAAAACAATTCGGTTTCCGGCGTTCTTGAAAGAGAGTTATATGCATTCCCTATGAAGCCTTGTACTGATGAAGTTATATCAGAACAGCTTACTCTTGTGGGCGCTGCAAATTACTATAGTGAAGCAGAAACGGCCGCAGCATATGTCCTTGGTCTCGTTCGCGAAAAAGGGCTTAAGTACAAGGATATTCTTGTAGTATGTAATGATCTTGCAGGCAGAAGCGAAATTATAAAGCGTGTTTTTGCCGAGTACGGACTCGAAATTTATACAGATGATAAAAAAGGAATCCTTCACGAGCCTCTTGTGGTTTATGTTCTTTCGCTTATCGACATAATGTCCGGCAGCTACAGGACGAAGGATGTTCTCAGTTTTCTTAAGACGGGATTCTCACGTATAAGCAGAGACAGGATAGAAGAGCTTGAGAATTATGCGCTCAAATATCGTATCAGAAGTTCATACTGGAAAGAACCTTTCAAATACGGTGCTTCCGAATACGGAAAAACTGAGTTTGATAATATCGAAGAAACAAGAAAAAGCGTGATGGAAACTCTCGCGGGGTTTGAAGCGGAGTTCAAAAAAAGCAGACGTGCAAAAGACAGAATCCAGGCATTATATAATTTCATGAGCGAAGACAAAGTGCTTAAGGCGCGTGTCTACGAAAATGATATGAGCCAGATCTGGGATGCAGTTATGCAGATATTTGACCAGATTGTAAATGTAATCGGAGATAATAATGTTTCGATGGAAACATTTGGAGAGATGCTTTCGGCTGGTTTTTCAGCATTAAAGGTCGGCAGGATTCCGCCTACGGCTGATGGCCTTGTGCTCGGAACAATGCAGCGTACAAGAGCAGGAAATGTAAAGGCACTTGTCGTAATCGGTGCAAATGACGGAATTCTTCCGAAGGAACAGCCGGGAGAAGAACTTCTTACTGAAGATGAAAAGGAAGCTCTCATCGAAAGAGGATTTGATATCTGCGAACTTGACAAATTCAGAATGCAGGAAGAAAAGGTTGCGATTTACAGAGCTTTTTCAAGACCTGTAGATTATCTTTACATGAGTTATGCAGGTTCGAATATGGAGGGCGCTGAACAGAAACCATCGAGAATTTTCGGCACTGTCAGAAAGATATTCCCGGGAGTTGCTGTTCTTCCTGATCTTGATGGAAGAGGAAGCGCAATGGCACTTATCGAAGGACCGGATAGTTCGCTGAATCACCTTGTAAGAGCTCTTCGTGAGGGCAGAAGTGGAAACCTTTCTGAAGAATGGAGCTCACTCACAGACTGGTACAAAGAAAATGAAAAAGAAAAGTTCGAAAGGGCTACCGAAGGACTTTTATATACAAACAGAACTTCAAAACTTAAGAAAGAAGTAACGGAAAAACTTTATAAAAGGGAAGGTGAAGAGTCTGTAATACTGAGTCCTTCAAGACTTGAGAAGTTCAGCAGATGTCCGTTTGCACACTTCATTAATTACGGACTTCGCCTTGATGAGAGACGTGTGTTCGAAGCCGGAAGCAGAGAAATCGGTGATGTTTATCACGAGTGTCTGATGATTTTTTCGCAGAAACTCAAACTGATTGATGAAGAAAAAGACACAATGTGGTGGAACACAGTCACTCGCGAAGAAAGCGATAAACTTATCGAAGAAATTATAGAGCAGCAGGCAGGTCTATATAAAGAGGGCCTTATGCTTTCAGGAGGCGAAGAATCATACCGAAAGAGTCGTATGAACGAGACTCTCCGCGAAGCAGCGTGGTCACTTGTACTTCAGGCAAGAGCCGGTGAAATCGCAAGCATGTTCTACGAAGAAGCATTCGGAAGAGGCGATGAGCGTGCTTTCACTGCGATCGAAGTCGAAACTTCTCACGGCAAAGTATACATAGAAGGTAAAATTGACCGTGTGGACATCCTGTCAAATGGTGCTGTAAAAATTATCGACTATAAATCGGGAAATGAAAAGTGGAATACCGAGGAAGCAAGAACAGGCTGGAGACTACAGCTGATGCTTTACTTAAAGGCTATAACAGATCCGAAAGATGGGATGAAACGCGAACCTGCCGGCATTTTCTATTTCCTCATTAAAGATGTTGATCTTTCAAGTGACGGAAAGAGCAGCGACCAGCTTAAGGATGACCTTGCCAAGCAGATTTCAAGAGAATTCAGAATGAATGGTCTTGTAGTTGACAGTTTCAAAAATGTTGAAAACATTGAAGCTTCGATGGATCGTTATTCAGAGGTAGTTGTAAATCTCCAGAAGGTAAAAGCTAAACCTGAAGATGTGGACGGTGGAGATGGAAGCGGCAGCTCGGATCCGGGATACAGATATACAGGTGCGGTGATGACGCGCGACGAATTCAGGGAACTTCAGGATGCGTTTGATAAGAAGATTGAAGAACTTGCAGAAGCACTTGTTTCAGGAGATGTTGCAGCACGTCCGAAAAGAATCAGGGATATGACGGCCTGCAGATACTGCAGCTACAAGAGCATATGCAGGTTTGATATCAGTTTTCCTGGCTGTAACTACGAAAAAATCATGTAATGAGTAACACATTATACCTGTTTTACATACTTTATAATACAAACAAAATTTATTGAAAAGCAGGTGAAAAATATGGCAAATTGTGGACTTTTCAATGGCGAAGGCATTGATACTAGTTTATTATTCTTCTTCCTTTTACTCGTGATTATTTTCTGTAACTGCTACAACTAGGATTCAGAACATATAAAAGAAGAAAAGAAAGTCGCAGGTGATGAGCCTGCGACTTTTTGCGTATTCAAACATTGAAATATACTTGCAGCTATGAAGAAATATGACGGTGCCTTCTGTAAATTATAAAGGCTGCAACTGAACCAAGTGCGAGCACGCCGATCAGAAATGCGAAGAGATAGTAATAACCTGCATTACCGTAAATATCAATTACAATGCCTGCAACAGGTGTAAAAATAAGATCGACAACGCCAAAAGCACTTATGAAGCCGGTTGCTGTACCCATCAGATTCTGAGGGATGCCGATTTCGCCGATTGCGGAGAAACTTACAGGTTGCGAAAGCTGAAGTATTGCTGCCGGAATAAGTGTATAAAGACTCACCATGAGTGGATTTATACCTGAAGGTATAAAGAAGAATCCGGCAATGACGATTGCTCCGAGCAGGTAAGCTGTAGCAAGCCATTTTGAAGTACTTCTGAACACTCTGTCCGCGATGAATCCGCCGAAGATTGAAAGTATGAGAAATACATGATTTCTGAGTATCGCAAAAACGCCGGACGATTCAGTTGAAACACCGATTACCGAAGTAAGAAACGGGTTAAAGAATGTTGAGAAAGCATTGAGCGTGTATGCACTATCAACCACGATGATGATACACCAGATGAGAGGATTCCGTACGATGAGTTTCAGACCTTCAAAACCTTTGATTGTTTCCTGAGGCACGCTGGAAGATGAAGAAGTCGCATACTCTTCCGGCTTTATCAATTCGCTGTCAAGGAAGAGAAACACACCTATAGTAGCCGCAAAAGTGAATGCGGCCGATACAAGTACAACATTTCTATATGAAACAGCGGGGTTGGCGCTCATAGTAGTTATGAAGAGAGCGATTGCATTTACAAGTGCTGATGTTGAACCATTACAAGCGTAATAAATACCGAAGACGAGTCCGCTTCTTCCACCTTCAAAACATTTCGATCCGATTATATTGAGTATTTTCGAAAAAACAGGCCAGTAAAGACCGCTTGTCGTTATTGCAAGAAGTGACCATACTGCAAGCGATATGTTGTATGAGGTGAAAGTAAAAGCATAGAACACAGCGATTCCGACTGTCCCAAGAAGTGCGATTATAACAGAAGTCTTGCTTGGAATTCTGTCGATCAGCATTCCGCACGGCACGGCAAGGACTGTAGAAACGAGAGTGTAAATAGTCATCAGGAATGCCGACTGTGCGTTGTTCATGCCCGATACACCAATCTGAAGATCATAGAAGACGTATCTTAAATAAGGCAAAACAAAAATAGCTCCGCCGCAGCAACCGAGCGATATAAGAGATGCATATACTTTTGCTTTGCTGAATCTGTCGTTCATTCGTGACCTCGTTAAAAGTATTAGCTTATGACAGTCTTAATTATATTTGATTAGATAATGTTTGTAAATCCCGGTTGGCATTGCTCAGATTTACATACACACAATTTCGACACAATTTTAAAATTTTTTGCTTTTGGTGTTGACAAAGGTGTAAAGGAGGAGTATTCTGTATTTGTGTTCAAAAACAATAAAAGTTTTAAAATGATTGTTTTTGAAAACAAATTGTTTTTAAGAGGAATTATCATGAAGGCTATTACAAAGATGATGAACGAACTCTATTACGGATACTTCAAGGCTTACTATTATTACGTAGGCTATCTTTTCGTTCCATCAAAATTCCAGACCGCCTTATAGGATATTTCTTAATTAATCATGTTTAACCCGGCTGTATCCTATGAGGTGCAGCCGTTTTTTTATTATCAATAATTTTTTTAAATATTAAAGGAGAAAAAGAAATGAAGAAGATTATTGCAACACTTTTAGTACTCGTAATGGTGCTCGGCCTCGTAGCATGCGGTGGTGGCGGAGACACAGACAGCGACGCAGCTTTAACAGTCGGCGTTGTACAGCTTGTTGAACACGTAGCTCTTGACGCAGCAACTCAGGGTTTCCAGGATGCTCTCAACGCAGAAATGGGTGAAGGCGCTGTAAACATCAAAGTTCAGAATGCACAGGGCGATACAAATACATGCGCTACAATCGTTAACTCATTTGTTTCAGAAGGCGTTGACCTCATCATGGCAAACGCAACTCCAGCTCTTCAGGCTGCAGTAGCTGCAACAGTTGATATTCCTATTCTCGGAACATCAGTTACAGAATATGGTGTAGCACTCGGAATCGAAGGATTCGACGGACTCGTAGGCGGAAACGTATCAGGTACATCAGACCTTGCTCCACTTGATCAGCAGGCAGCAATGCTCGTAGAAATCTTCCCTGATGCTCAGAATATCGGACTTCTCTACTGCTCATCAGAAGCTAACTCACAGTACCAGATTGATGTAGTTAAGGCAGAACTCGAAGCACTCGGAAAGACTTGCGCTACATACGCATTCTCAGATTCAAATGACCTCGCTGCAGTAGCAACTACAGCTGTAGAAAACAGTGACGTTATCTATGTTCCTACTGACAATACAGTAGCAGCTAACACTGGTATCATTGATAATATCGCAAGACCTGCTCAGGTTCCTGTAATCGCTGGTGAAGAAGGTATCTGCGGTGGTTGCGGTGTTGCAACACTCTCAATCAGCTACTATGATCTCGGATACCAGACAGGCGTTATGGCAGCTCAGATCTTAAAGGGCGAAGCTGATATCGCTGAAATGGAAATCGCATACGCACCACAGTTCACAAAGAAGTACAATGCTGACATCGCTGCTGAACTCGGTGTTGAAATCCCAGCTGATTACATCGTAATCGAATAAATCTTTCTCTAAAAAGAGTTGATATTACACAAACTTGCTGTTAAGATAGGCTGATATGGCCTATCTTTACGGCTATACAATAATAATCGGATATTCGGAGGTTTTTACCATGGGCGATTTTGGAGCACTCATTTCCGGCCTTCCAGGTGCAGCAGCACAGGGCTTGATATGGGGTATCATGGCAATAGGTGTTTACATTACTTATAAAGTTCTTGACGTGGCTGACCTTACAGTTGATGGTTCAATCTGTACAGGCGGAGCAACTTGTATCATGCTTCTTATGGCAGGATTCAGTATGCCTGTAGCTCTTCTCGGAGCTTTCATCGCAGGATGTCTTGCGGGACTCTGCACAGGTATCATTCATACTTTCATGGGAATTCCTGCAATTCTTGCCGGCATTCTTACTCAGCTTGCTCTTTATTCAGTAAATCTTAAGATTATGGGAAAGGCAAATCAGCCAATCAATGCAAGCAACTACGATCTGCTCGTTTCACTTCGTAATGTTAAAAACGTTCCGATCGGTCAGAATACAATTCTCATCACTTTCGTAATTGTTGCAATCCTTATCGGATTCCTCTACTGGTTCTTCGGAACAGAATTCGGTTCATCGATCAGAGCATCCGGTGCAAATCAGGCAATGTGCCGTGCGCAGGGCATCAACGTTGATTTCAATACTGTATTCGGACTTACAGTATCAAACGGTATTGTTGCATTCTCAGGCGCACTTCTTGCACAGTATCAGGGCTTTGCTGACGTTAATATGGGTAGAGGTGCTATCGTAATCGGACTTGCTGCAGTAGTAATTGGAGAAGCAGTATTCGGTAAGTTTTCACAGAACTTTGCTTACAAGCTTTCATGCGTAGCTATCGGTTCGATTATCTACTACTTCGTACTTCAGGTTGTTATCTGGAGAGGACTCGACCCACAGCTCTTAAAGATGCTCTCAGCTATCATCGTTGCACTCTTCCTTGCAGTTCCATACTGGAAGGGAAAGTATTTCAAGCCACACCACAAGCATGCTAATAAGCCTGCCGTAAATACTGAAGAAAAGGGGGTAAATGAAAATGCTACAGCTTAAAGATATCAGCAAAACATTCAACCCCGGCACAGTAAATGAAAAGGTTGCTTTAAACGGCCTTAATCTTCATATCGAAAAGGGAGACTTCATCACAGTTATCGGTGGTAACGGTGCAGGTAAGTCAACTATGCTCAATGCCATCGCAGGCGTATGGAGACCTGACGAAGGCCAGGTAATAATTGACGGCATTGATGTTACACATATGCCTGAACACAAGAGAGCAAAGTATCTCGGAAGAGTATTCCAGGATCCGATGCTTGGTACAGCAGCAACAATGCAGATTGAAGAGAACCTTGCTCTTGCTATAAGACGTGGCAAGAAAAGAGGACTCAAGTGGAGAATTACTCCTGCTGAAAGAAAAATATACAGAGAAAAGCTTGCGGAATTCGACCTCGGTCTTGAAAACAGACTTACTGATAAGGTAGGACTCCTTTCAGGTGGCCAGAGACAGGCGCTGACTCTCCTTATGGCGACTCTTCAGGCTCCTAAGCTTCTTCTTCTCGATGAACATACGGCCGCGCTCGACCCTAAGACAGCAGCAAAGGTTCTCGAACTCACAGACAAGATTGTTACAGAAAGCAATCTTACAACGCTCATGATTACACACAACATGAACGACGCAATCGCTCACGGAAATCGTCTTATCATGCTTTCAAACGGCAGAATCATTCTCGATATCAAGGGCGAAGAAAAGAAGAGTCTCACAGTAGAAAAACTTCTTGCAAAATTCTACGAAGCAAGCGGCAGCAGCTTTGCTGACGACAGTGTGCTTCTTTCAAAATAACATAATAGAACAGCTGACGGCTTATGGCATCCGCACTTTTCGGGTGCTATAAGTCTTTTTTGTTACGTAACCGATAGTTGCTTGCAGGTACAGTCCTCCCATGTTAAAATATATAAAATGTGCTTTAGCGCGCTAAAGAATTATTGGGGGGGGGTAGAACCATGAAAGACAAATTCACAAAAGTATTACTCGTTATCATCTGCATACTTCTTGTAGTATGCCTCTTCCAGATTGGCGATCTCAGGAATGAAGTGAGAAATAAGTACAATCACATTTCAAACAACATTTCAAATGTCAATCACGAAATCATGAACATTTCTTCAAATGTTTACAATGCATTGGAGGAGGAAGCAAGCCTCATTACGGAAGAGTCGTACAGTCTCGAAAACCCTGATTTTGAAAACTTCACGATCAAGCTTAATGCAAGCGTGACTCCGAAGGAATACAGCGAATCAAGGACTACAGCAACACTCTATGTGGGTGAAGAGGCTTACCCTATGACTCGTGAAGACAGTACATTCAAAGCGTCTGCGGATATTCCGCTCTTCATGCAGAACAGCGTGACAAAAGTTGTTTTCCGTGAAGGAGATACGGTGCGTACAGAAGCTCTCGACTGGTGGATTGATCCGAGAGAAGAAGCAATCGTGAGGACATATGCTAATTTCGGCGGCGGATGGTCAGCTGAAAACGATGCTGAGACTGAGATACAGACTATTGATATTAACGGAAGCCTTGATGTCGATATATACAATAAAACGGGAAGCTATATTACAAAAGCTGAAGTTGTATACCTTATAGACGGTGAAACGGTTAAGACGGAAATTGCCGAACTGCAAAACGACAACCAGCGCGAAGATTATAATTTCTGGGATTCAGTACCGCTTAATATCAGCATTGAAATACCTTATGGAAGCACACTTGACATCTGCTCGGTCATCACAGATAATTACGGACTTCGTCATGTAAATATTGCCGAAAGAATCCACGTGAATGATAAAGGCTCGATGCACGATCAGGAAGAAGACTGGATCTGGCGCGCCGGCGAAGATATTATTTATGACGCAGAAGGAAACTGCATCTGGAATCCGTATGACTATAGCAACGTAGAATTCGATTTTGAGATAGAGTTATAGTTTGATTTAATTGGAGGAATTCCTGCATCTACAGAAGAACAGCGCAAAGCATTTCTCGCAAAAATCAAAGAAATCATTAAATAAAGACAAGAACTCGTCCCTGCGACGAGTTCTTCTGTGTATAGCGTAGGAGAAAGGGTGTTTCTTTTGTTACATTTGGTTCATATTTGATTGGGATAAGAAACAGGTGCATCAAAGCAGTTTGCTCCTAATTTCGCTTTCGATAATCTGCATATCAAAATTTCCATACTCGTCATCATATGTGACTATGAGGTTTGTCCATGGAGCTATGCCAACGGATTCGTACAAGGCAAGTTTGTTTTTGTGATGTTTCATGTATTCCGGGTTGCTCGGCATTCCGCAGTGTTCCCAGAAGTAAAAAGGATATTTCTTGCCGGGAAGAATGAAGTCGGGAATCAGAATTTCGTTGTTTATGATAATGATTTCGTCGTAATGAAAAGGTATCTTGAAATGATAGTATTTCTCAACGAGCATGAGCTCAGATTTTGAACGAACGCTTAAGTTGTACGATGAATTATGAATTCTGGCCAGGTTCTTTTTGTAGAGACTCTGCAAATATGGTGCCTCAGCCCATTTGATTGTATCGAGAGAGTACCTGTGAGTATCGATAATCTGTTTGGTGGTTACTACATGTGCGTTACCTCGAAGATAGGTAAGTAATGCGGGGCTGGGTTGCTTGTTGGGTTCAAACCCTTCGGAAGTAATGAACATAGGCTTTATCAGTTGCGGTGAACTACTGCCAAGGATCTTGCCTGTATCGTTCTGTTGTGCATTACTTGTGTTATACGGTGTCGAATTTGTCCCATGCATATCGCAAAAGAATCCGATATTATCTGTAGTGCTGAAAATCTCAAGGGGAACTCTTTTGTATTTGCTGGGGAGTCTTGCGATAACGTTGTCAAATGTCGGCTCGATGTATTCCTCGCTAAGCTTTTGAAGTAACTTGCGATTGTGTTCGTTTATTGCAGATTCTGCTTCGTAGTAAGCTTTATGCGCAAGGGAGGAAATCAAAGCCGGATTGTTGTTAATCGACTTGCGTGAACGTGAGCCATTTATCGGGTTTGACTGAAAATATGTCAGCTTTCCGTCTCTCATTACTGTGAGCAGGGAGCCTGAAGGGGCACTGGATATATACTTGTTGGCGTTTTTGATTGAGACTATAGTATTTGCCAACAAATTCTTGAAATACTTTGTGTTGTTCATAGATTGTTCTCCGTTTTTTAGCTTTTTTACGAATTAGATTAGAAAAAACCGATTTCGCTGTTGGCGTTTCGGAAAATAGAGATAAAATTGCCAACAATAGCAAAAATATGTTGGCAATGGAATTGTGGAGTGGGAAAAATGCCAACATGCTAAGCTTGAAGTACATGGAAACAGCGAGCGTTATATGAGGCGGCTATGGAAATGAGTCATATTGGCAAAAGCACTCCACGCATATATAAGCATTATACAATAAATTACAATAATTTACAATAATTTACAATAATTTACAATAAGATATTATGGACGTGCTTATGTAATAGTAAGAATGGGTGAGATTAAATGCCAGGGAACATGACTAAAGCGGTTTTTCTTGTAAAAGGAAGATTTCTCGGATATAATTAAGTGTTGTGGGCGTCATGGCGTAATGAGCATGGACTCACAGCACAAAGGCGAAGCAAACTACGGTAAATAAATAAGCAATCGGAGGATACTTATATTATGGATTATAATAAACTTGCGGATTTTCTTTTCCCGCATATTACAAAGACACCGGAAGATTATGAAAAGATGTTCCCGGAAAGAGAACTTCCTGAAGGTGCAAAGGTAACAAGACTCGGTCCGAGCCCTACAGGATTCATCCATCTCGGAAATCTTTACGGAGCTTTCGTTGACGAAAGACTTGCACATCAGTCAGGAGGAACATTCTACCTCAGAATAGAAGATACAGACGACAAGCGTTATGTTGAAGGTGCGGTTGATATTATCATCGATTCACTCAAGTTCTTTGGAATCAACTTCGACGAAGGCGCAACAAAGGACGGAGACATCGGTATCTACGGACCATATTATCAGTCACAGAGAGGCGAAATCTACGGATGTTTCGCTAAGGAACTCGTAAAGAAGGGTATGGCATATCCTTGCTTCATGACAAGCGAAGAAATCGAAGAAATAAGAGCGAAACAGGAAGCGAACAAGGAAAATCCCGGCATTTACGGAAAGTATGCGTTAAACAGAAATCTCAGCGTTGAAGAGGTTGAAGAAAAGATCGCTTCAGGCATGCCGTACGTTATCAGACTCAAGTCAGACGGCAAGACTGACGTTCCTGCAGAAGAAATGGACTACTTCGAAGTTGAAGACGGAATCCGCGGCAAAGTTTCAATGCCTGTAAATAACCAGGATGTTATCATTCTCAAGGCAAACGGTATCCCTACTTATCATTTCGCACACGTAGTGGATGACCATTTCATGAGAACAACACACGTGGTAAGAGGCGAAGAATGGCTTCCTTCACTTCCGATCCACGTAGAGCTCTTCGAAAAGACAGGATTTGAAATGCCTGTATTCTGTCACACAGCTCAGCTCATGAAGATTGATGAAGAGTCGGGTCAGAAGCGTAAGCTTTCAAAGAGAAAGGATCCTGAACTTTCACTTGATTATTACAGAAATGAGGGATATCATCCTGCAGCAGTAAGAGAATATCTCCTTACAATCCTCAATTCAAATTATGAAGAATGGAGAGCTGAAAATCCTGCAGCTGACATCGACGAATTCGAATTCACAACTGAAAAGATGAGTAATTCAGGTGCGCTTTTCGACCTCAATAAGCTCAACGACGTTTCAAAGGATACTCTCGTAAGAATCCCGGCAAGTGAGCTCAGAGTATTCATGGCAGACTGGAGCCGTGAGTTCATGCCTGAAATCACTAAGTATTTTGAAGACGATGCTGAATATATCGAAAAGATTCTTGATCTTGGCCGTACAGGAGACAAGCCGAGAAAGGATCTCGTTTACGCTAAGCAGATCTTCGAATTCATCAATTATTTCTTTGATGAATACTTCGAAATTCAGGATGAACTTCCTGAAAATGCTGCAGCTGATGCAGAAGTTATTCTCAAGGAATATCTTGCAAGCTACAACCATGCTGACGACCAGTCGGAATGGTTCAACAAGATTAGGGAAATCACAGAAAAGCTTGGATATGCTGTTAAGCCTAAGGATTTCAAGAAGAATCCTGACATGTACAAGGGTCATGTAGGTGATGTGAGTACTGTAATCAGAATCGCTCTTATGGGAAGATCACAGTCACCTGACGTATGGGAAATTCAGCAGATTCTCGGAGAAGAAAGAACAAGAGCAAGAATTGAAAAATTCATGAATAAGTAAATTTATGTGCACAATCGCTGAAATATCCGGCGATTGTGCGTTTATTTTACATAAAGTTGTCAGAATTTTATGCTGAAACATAAAACTGACTTGCATTTTTGTGTAAAACATATATAATTATAGTAATATTTTTGTGTAAAAGAGATTTGTGAAGTATAAAATCAGTTTAAGCGAAATCTGAAAGGAGACGACAAATGAAAGCATTAATTGCATATTTCTCAAGAGCAGGAGAAAACTTTAAAAATGGTGGTTACGAAGTCTTAAAGACAGGAAACACTAAGATTGTCGCCGAAAAGATTAAGATGATAAAGGGGTTTGATATTTTCGAAATAGAAATGGCAAATCCTTATTCGGACAGATATATGAAGTGCGTAAGAGAAGCGAAGGAAGATCTCAAGAACGATGCACGTCCTGAGCTCAAGGCACTCCCTGACAATATTGCAGAATACGATACTATTTACCTTTGCTATCCTAATTTCTGCAATACAATTCCTATGCCTGTATGGACTTTCCTCGAAGCTTTTGACTTTACGGGAAAGACTATAAAACCGCTCTGCACTCACGAAGGAAGCAAGATGGGTGCAAGTGTTGACGACATCAGAAAGCTCTGCCCTACAGCTACTGTTGAAGATGGTCTTGCAATACGCGGTTCAGAAGTAGAGGAAGCAGAAGAAGTACTTCATGGCTGGCTCTAAAACCTTATATAAAGTAGAAATACCCGGAGAAATCCGGGTCAGACTGTAGACAAAGTCCCCGTGGCTCACAAGGCTGCGGGGCTTTTCTTTTGGGTTGAAGCGCGGTGTTTCGCAGCAACAAACGTTGAAATTTCAACGTTTTTATGATAAAATATTCTTAGAAAG
>SVCW01000051.1 GCA_015058155.1 Clostridiales bacterium
TAATTTCATTTCTCTGCGCAAGAAGATTACCGCTTTCGGCAGTCTTTTCAGCAATCTGGTTTTCAAAATCAGCAATCTGAGTATTTACTCTAGCAACAAGGCTGTCAGCACTGTTCTTCTGCTCTTCGCAGGCAGTAACAGCCATTCTCGCCCTGATAATTTCTTCGTTGATTTCAGAAACAACTTCTTTTTTCTGTTCGTAAACTTCCATAGCTGCGCTTGCAAGTTCTGTTGTTTCCTCAATTGTTTTTTCCGCTTCGTCAGCTTCTTCTCTGAGTGCTCTTATGAGAGCTTCTGACTTGGCGCTTTCTTCTTCAATTCTTGAAAGTTCGCTTTCGTTTTTAGCATCGGCTGCTTCGAGGTCTGCAAGAACACTCTCTGCAATCTCGAGTCTGTTCTGACACATGATGAGATCCATTTCAATATTCTTAGCTTCATCACCGAGCTTCGAAATATCACTCTGTGCAGTTTCGATGAACTTTCTTATATCACTAAGCTTTTCAATTACACTGTCGCGCTCTTTTGTCTTTTCTGTGATTTCAGCTTCGAGCTTTGTAATCTCAGCTTTTCTTTCAAGAAGATTGCCTGTTGTATTTTTGTGCTTACCACCTGTAATCGCGCCGCTTGACATGATTACTTCACCTTCGAGCGTCACGAAACGGAGTCCGTTTCCTGAAGTCTTTGAAAGAGCGATGGCATCGTCCATATTTTTAACGACAACAGTACGTCCGAGGAGGTATTCAAATACGTTTCTGTACTTCGCATCAAACTCGATACAGTCGCATCCGTATCCGATAAATCCCTTTGCTGATGTAACCTTGCTGTCTTTGTTTACACTACCTTTGATTGAAGCAATCGGAAGGAATGTGAGTCTTCCTGCTCTGTTCTCCTTGAGGAGTGAAATCGCCTTCTTTGCGCTCATATCATCTGCGCAGACTATATTCTGAAGAGCAGCTCCGAGCGCTGTTTCAATCGCAGTTTCATATCCCGAAGGTACGCTCATGAGTTCTGCAACTACTCCATCGATGCCTGCAAGACCTGATTTCATAATGTAGCGCACTGCATGATTGTAACCTTCATATGAAGCTTCCATTTCTTCCATTGTCTTCTTACGACCTGTAAGCTGACCGATACTTATACGTAGATCTTCAAGATTCTTTGCGAATGTTTTTTCTTCAAGAAGACTGTCGTTATATTTCGAAGTGAGATTACGCACTTCTTCTTTTTTCTTTTCAAAACCTGAAGCAAGTTCTTTCTGCTTGCCCGCTTCTTCACTTCTTACTCTTTCGGCGTCCGCACGCGCTGTGTGCGCTTCTTCCTTTTCAGCAATAAGTGCAGCCTTTCTTTCGGCAAGAGTTGCCTTTAAATTTTCAAGGCTTCCTGCTTCAGCACGTTTAGTCTGTGCTTTGCTGTGGAGCTCGTAGATACTGCTTCTCTGTTCATCGATTGATGCAGCTTCATCGCCGAGAACCTTTGTCATTTCTTCGTACTTTGAAACCTGTTCCTTGAGAATTTCATCGAGTCTCTTAAGTTCATCATCAATCTTTTCCTTGTCAGCGATGAGTCCTTCTGCACCTTCTCTCTCTTTTTCAAGTCTTTCACTTAAAGCTTCTATTTCAAGAGAAAGTCTGCTTCTGTTATCATCAATTGCGATTATTCTTTCTCTGTTAACTTCACTTCTGTTAACAAGAGTATTGATTTCATCAATAACGGCAATAAGCTTTGCCTGCGATTCATTTGTGAGAGTTTCGAGCGCTTCAGAACGAACTCTGCTTTCTGATGAAGCTTTGTCAATTTCAAGTTTCTCTTCCTTGAAGCCTTCAATCTGCACGTTTGCTTCAGCAATATCGTCCTTGAGATATTCCATCTTGAGCTCGATATTCTCGATATTTTTTAATGTGATATTAACTTCGAGGTCTCTGTATCTGTCGCGAAGTTCAAGATACTGAGTCGCCTTCTCGCTGTCTTCCTTCAAGTTTCCGATACGTCCTTCAATTTCAGAAACGATATCGTTGACTCTTTCGAGGTTGGCGTTTGATGAAGCAAGCTTCTTTTCAACGTCTTCCTTCTTTGTTCTATACATAACAATACCCGCAGCCTCTTCGAAGATTTCTCTTCTTGACTCCGGTTTGTTTGATACGATATCAGCAATCTTGCCCTGACCGATGATTGAATAACCATCAACACCGATACCTGTGTCCATGATGAGTTCACGGATATCTCTCAGTCTGCACTGATTGTTGTTTATAAGGTATTCGCTCTGACCAGAACGATACATTCTTCTTGTGATGGCAACTTCGTTGTAATCAATCGGAAGAATGCCGGTTGAGTTGTCGATTGTAAGTGTAACCTCCGCCATACCTCTCGACTTACGGCTCGCTGTTCCGGCAAAGATAACTTCGTCCATCTTGCCGCCTCTGAGAGCTTTCGGACTCTGCTCGCCGAGTACCCATCTTAAAGCATCTGAAATATTACTCTTACCTGATCCGTTAGGACCTACGATACATGTGATTCCGTCGTTGAATTCAATAGTTACAGGCTCTGCAAATGACTTGAAACCATGCATATAAATTTTCTTAAAATACAAGCGAATCACCTCTTTCCAGCGCCTGTTTTGCTGCGTTTCTTTCAGCTTCCTTCTTGCTCTTTCCCTCACCCTGACCTATAAGGCGATCTCCGAGCAAGAGATCCACAAAGAATCTCTTATCATGATCCGGACCCTTTTCATCAGTCACTATGTATGAAAGATGTTCGTGTGAAATGCCCTGAATCTTTTCCTGAATTTCCGACTTGTAATCAGTGTTGAGTTTTCCAGAAAGTGCTTCGTTTACGAGCTTCCCGAAAGTAGTCAAAACGAACTTCTTTGCAACTTCATATCCACCGTCAAGGACGAGCGCACCTATTACTGCTTCAGTCGCATCGGCAAGAATCGATTCTCTCTTTCTGCCGCCGCTCTTTTCTTCGCCTTTTCCCATAAACATGAAATCACCGATTCCGAGCATTCTTCCACATTCATAAAGAGAATGCTCACAGACAATCTTTGCTCTCATCTTTGTAAGAGTACCCTCTTCAACGGAAGGAAGTCTTTTGTAAAGTTCTTCACTTATTATAGCGTCGAAAAAAGCATCTCCTAGGAATTCAAGACGTTCGTTGTTTTTTGAAGCCTTGTCCTTCTTTCCAGCACAAAATGAGCTGTGCGTAAGCGCACGCTCAAGAAGTGTCTTGTCATTAAACTCATATCCTAATTTTGCTTCGAATTCAGAAATTCTGTTATTCACTTATTGTAATCTCCTCGAGTTCTTCAACCGAATTCTGTATAATCTGAACTACGTTGTTTTCTGCGTAAGGTATAGCCTTTATAATTGTGTTCTTCACACCGTTTGCGCTTGATGAACCGTGCATCTTTACGATAGGGCCCTTAACTCCGAGAATAGGAGCTCCGCCATATTCACTGTAGTCAAAGTCACCCTTGATTTCCATGAGCTTGTTTGCAAGAAGAGCTGCACCCATCTTCGCCTTAAGGCCCTGAGTGAACTTCTGCTTTACATACTTAAGGATGTTCCACGCAAGTCCTTCAGTAAGCTTAAGGATAACGTTTCCTACAAAACCATCACAAACGATAACATCGCACGCACCCTTCGGTACATCACGTGCTTCAACATTACCGACAAAGTTTACATTGCTCTTGTCTATAAGTTCGTAAGCAGCCTTTGTAAGCGTAGAACCCTTAGTTTCTTCCGAACCGATATTAACAAGACCGACTCTTGGATTCTTGATGCCGATAACCTTTTCCATATAGATGCTGCCCATTACAGCAAATTCAAGAAGATTGTTCGGCTTGCACTCTGAGTTTGCACCTGCGTCAACAAGAAGTGACGGACGACTTCCGAGAATCGGATATACACTTGTAATAGCAGGTCTGTCTATACCCTGGATTCTTCCGAGAATGAAAAGGCCTCCAGCCATAAGAGCACCTGTACTTCCAGCTGAAATGAAAAGATCAGCTTCCCCGTTTTTAACCATATTGATGCCGACAACCATTGAAGAATCCTTCTTGCTTCTGATTGCCTTTACAGGAGCTTCATCATTTGTGATAACTTCTGAAGCATGTTTTATTGTAAGTCTCTCAGGGTCGTACTTGCCTCTGAAATCGAGAAGTTCAACACCGATTCTGTCTTCGTCTCCAACTAATATGATTTCGTCGTTTATGTCCTGAAGTGCGAGTACTGCACCTTCTACTACCGCTTTAGGAGCGTTGTCGCCGCCCATTGCATCGATAACAATTTTCATTTGTATCCTCCTTGGCATAAAATATACCACCTTATAGTATATAACAAAATCCGCCTTTTTTAAAGCTATTTATACTATACTAATCCTCAATTTTTACTACGGAAACCTCGTAAGCTACACGCATCTCGATGTTTCCATCCTCATCTCTTTTCCGATATTCCCTGCTCTGAATTCTTCCGGATAATGTGAGTTCTTCGCCAACCGGCAGCGTTCCTGTATATGCCGCATTCCGACCCCATGCTATGCATGGAATGTAATCCGACTTATTGTACATCCTGTTTACAGCAAGCATGATATCGCAGATTTCACGGCCGAGCGGAGACTTTCTCCTTATAGTCGGCTTACAGATATGACCCGAAAGAAAAATCTCATTTTCATGCGTAAACATCTCTGTATATTCAGGTATCTCAAGTTCACGCACAAAAATCACAATATTTAGCCTGCTTCTTCCGCCTGCATCTTCATTGTATGTACGCACCTGACCACTTACATCGATGAGCATGCCCGGTCCGAGTTCAAGCCCTTTCATAAGTCTCTCTGAAATCTGAACTCTTATTTCATCGATATACCCGCTGCTGCGTCTTACTCCGAGAATCAGTTCATAGAAAGTTTCACCGTAAGTCCTGTGGCTGTAATACGGTCCCGAAACAACCTCGCCTGAAAGTCTTGCCCTGTTTGTCTCTATAATATCCGGATTAAATTCCATTTCCGTCTTTCCTCCTAATGCATTCTTGTAATGACATACTATGACGGAAACTGAACTTATATTCTAAGGATGTTCAGTGCTTTATAAGTCTATATATTATTTTCCCTTGTGAAAATCCTGAGCTTTTTGTGGAGCACAGAAAAACGAAGCGGGAACTTTTCTCCCTTTTCTCCATCGACATCTGTCGAAACATCAACAGGCGATTCGAGAAGAAGCTCGTTTGTCTGGAAATAGATAACATTCTTGTTTGAAAGATGTGTTCCTGTGAGCACACCGAAGAAAAGCGGCGGAATCTCGTGAAGAGGCATCTTCTTGAAAACCATAACGTCAAGAAGTCCGTCGCTTGCATCAGCCTCAGTACTGAGACGTTTGAAACCGCCTGCCGAGCAGCCGTTCATGACAAGTGCAAAGAACATTTCAACTTCACCGCTAAACTCCTTACTAGTAATCTTCAAAGGAATCGGACGAAGATCCTTCATTTCCGAAAGTCCCTTGATATAGTAAGCGCCTGCCCCGATTGTATATTTGAGATCAGGGTCGGTCTTCTGTGATACATCAACAAGAGTACCCATTGCAGCAACATTGATATAATATTTTTCATTTACTTTTGCAACGTCGGCATAAGACATATTATCTCCGAGCGCAATATCAATCATCTCGTCTATTTCCTTCGGGAGATCGAGATAATATGCAAAATCATTTGCTGTTCCCGATGGGAAAATAGCAAGCGGAAGATCGATATCGTGCTTCATCATAGCATTCACAACAATATTTACAGTACCGTCGCCTCCTGCAACGATAACCTGTCTGTAGTGTTCAGGATGCATATGTGAAAAAATATAGTCAAGGATACGTTCAGCTCCGCCTCTTATAGGTCTTATAACGTATCCCTTTTCCTGGAAGCGCTCGATTATAAGATCGAGATACTTCGGAAAAATGCCGTTTCCTGAATACGGATTGTAAATCAGGAGTACTTTTTTCTTGTGCTCGAGCACCTCGTCCGGATAATCCGTAAATTTAATTGCCATAAATAATCCCTCTAACCTTTCCGATTAAGTAAAGTGAGCCTGCAAATAAAACAACATCGCAGTCTTTATATTTACCATTTCTGCACTCACTCAGTGCATATTTTACCGCGCACTCAGGATCGGCTACCGCCTCACACTCAGCACCGCGTGAATCTATAAGATCGGCGAGTTCAGAAGCACCAAGCTTTCTGTCACTCTCCGGCTCTGTCGCAATAAATGTGTCTGTAATGCTTAAGAAACTATCAAGAATCCTGTTAACATCCTTGTCCTTAAGCATTCCCGTAACCATAAGAATTTTTCTGCCCGGGAAATACCTTTCCATAGCTTTCCTGAGAGCTTCTGCACCAGCTTCGTTGTGAGCTCCGTCAAGCACAACAAAAGGTTTTTCTTCTTTGACGATTTCGAAGCGTCCGATGTTCCTTGCTTCTTCAAATCCTTTGTAAAGTCTTGAACGCTCAATTCTGATGTCACCGTTTTTTCTCATGATTTCAATAGCAGTAAGCGCAGTCATCGCATTGTCAATCTGGTGATCACCCAGCATAGTAATCGGAACATCTTCAAAAGAAGTTTCACCAAGCATAGTCGTAAATGTTATTCCGGTAACATCGTTTTTTGTTACCTGATATTTGATTTTTGAAACATCGTGGAGTATACAGCCTTTTTCATAAGCTTTTCTTGCGATAGCCTTTGCAGCACCGAGTGTCTCAGGTGATGTCACTTTGACATTTGAAACTACAGGAACGCCTGCCTTTATAATGCCTGCCTTTTCGCCAGCGATTTCTTCGAGACTGTTTCCGAGTCTGTCCATATGATCATATGAAATCGAAGTAATAATTGAAACAAGCGGTTTTTCGATAATATTAGTCGAATCGCCGCGTCCCCCGAGTCCTACTTCGAGAACGACATAGTCACAAGCTTTTTTCGCAAAATAAAGAAAAGCAATCGCAGTAATAACTTCAAATTCCGTAGGAGAATCGAATCCGCCTGCCACCATTTCATTTACTTTTTCGAGCACCTTGTTTGTAAGGTTATCAAGTTCTTCGTCCGGAATATACTCTCCGTCGACCTCAATTCGCTCGTTGAATACTGTCAGAAACGGCGAAGTGTAGATGCCTACACTATAGCCATTTGCGCGAAGAGCACTATAAATAAAACGGCTGACCGAACCTTTACCGTTTGTGCCTGCAATATGAATATATTTGAGATTCTTTTCCGGATTGCCGAGTCTTTTAAGAAGTTCTTCTGTTCTTTCGAGCCCGAGCACACTACCGAATCTGTTAAAACTTTCGATTTTTTCGACTGCGTTCATCGTTGTTTTTTCCCCTGCCTGCGAGTTTCCTTATTTAAAAAGTCCTACGTTAAAAATATAACTTTTCTCAAAATAGTCGCAAAGCGCCCCTTTTTAGGAGCGCCGCGAATTACTTTATATTTTACAATTTTTTCTCTACGAGTGCAAGACGTTCAGTAACCTTTTCGAGCATATCCTGATACTTCGCCATCTTTTCCTTTTCTTCGTTGATCTTAGCTTCAGGAGCCTTATTTACGAATCCAGGATTTGAAAGCATCTTTTCAACTCTTGCTACTTCGCCTTCAAGCTTAGCCTTTTCCTTTGTGAGTCTCTCGAATTCTGCCTTGTAATCGAGAAGATCGTCAAGAGGAATATAAATTTCAGCACCATCAATAACTGCTGACATTACATCTTCAGTTACAGTATCCTTGTTTTCTGTAAATGTGATTTCAGTAATGTTTGCAAGATTCTTGATATACTTTTCTGCAACATTTATACGAGCCATAGCATCGCCTGTTGCTGCGATATATGCACGGAGCTTCTTGCTTGGAGCAGCTTCTGCTTCCGCTCTGATATTTCTGATGCTTCTGATTGCTTCCATCGCCATTTCGATAGTCTTTACATCATCTTCAAATGTAAGAGCTTCATCGTAAAGCGGATAATCAGCCTTCAT
>SVCW01000009.1 GCA_015058155.1 Clostridiales bacterium
TGCCCGATTGTTTGACAACCTCCTGAAATACTGACACTTAAAAAAAAGCCAAAAAACAGTACTAATCCATAATTTAAAAAAATCAACAATGTAAGAAAATCCATTTGCATATCTGTTGCTCGTCCTATATAAAATATTTCAGAATTATTTTATCATATTTCATCACTGATTACCATTTGCATTTTTCTGCTTCAATCCACATCATACCTCATCTACCTGCTCATCCGATTTCTCTTCCACACTCTTTCACGTTCCTTTTCTTTCTCAGCTGCTTTGACTCGCTCAACTATATCTCTGACGTGTTTTGTAGTCACTTTCTAACACCCACAAGCCAGAAGTGCAAGAGAGAATACCTTTTATACTATACTTGTAAATTATTAAATAGTATAATTATACTATTGGAAACGCCTGCAAGAAAGAAAGGTAAAAATCATGAAAAGAGTAGTATCAATAATTTTAGTAATGGTTATGGTTTTCTCGTTCGCCCCTGTTGCATTCGCTGCTAGCGATGAAGCAAATGCTGCGGCTGAAGGCCTCTATGACCTTGGTCTCTTCCAGGGAACAGGAACTGACGCAAACGGCAATCCAATCTTCGATCTCGACCGTGCGCCTACAAGACACGAAGCGGTTACTATGCTCGTTCGTCTCCTCGGCAAGGACGCTGAAGCGAAGGCTGGCGACTGGGACATCCCGTTCACTGATGTTGCAGCATGGGCAAAGCCTTATGTCGGCTATGCTTACGCAAATGGGCTCACTAGCGGCACATCAGCAACAACTTATAGCGGTAATCAGCCTGTGACAGCTACTCAGTATATTACTTTTGTCTTACGCGCACTCGGTTACGACAGCAACCGTGATTTCCAGTGGAACAAAGCCTGGGAACTTGCTGATGAAATCGGTCTTACAGACGGAAGATATAATGCTGAGAATAATAAGAACTTCCTGCGCGGTGATGTCGCGATTATTTCTTACAATTCGTTATCATGTGAAAAAGCAGTAAATATTTTTGAAAATATTCCAGCAGAAACAGAAGAACAGAAAGCTCACTTTGCTATAATGAACGAGTATTGGGATACTCGTATTGACATCCCGGATTATTCAAGGGGACTTACTTTGACATGGGATGAAGCAAGAGCTTTAGTTGGTCAGGATATCGATACTGTAAAGCGCTATGTAAGAACTCTTGAAGACTGTCTTTATTATTATTGCGCAGCCGGTTTTACTCAGCCGGATGGTGATTTGAAGTACAATGTTGGCGATTATACTTGGCATTTCAATTATTCTCCACAAGTTGTTTTTGAGCGTAGCGAAGGGAACTGTGGGGGAAATGCAGCTCTGCTTGTTTATCTTTTGGATGGTGACTACGACGAAGTTGGTTATGTATCAAAGAGAAGCCCTCTTGGTCAAGGTGGACATGTAACTAACTACATTAAAGAGGGCAATATATATTATGTATTCGATTTTAATCAGTTTGTTAATGACCATTCCAAAGGGATATACTTACATACAGGTACAAACTTGAACGAAACCGTAATAGACTTCTTTGATATTGACGACCCCGAAGAAGATAACCCAACGATGATGGCTTATACATACACTGGTTGTTTAGGTGGGGATGCCCCTCAGAAATGGTCAGTAACAGACCCTGTATCATATCTGATTGAAGGCTACGCAGAAAGCGTAAACATCGTGTACGAAACACCAGAAGAAGGTTATGTATATGAATTTATTGAAGTAAGCCAGGATGTTCTGGATAAAATCGAAGAAATGCGTAATCAAAGATAGGTAGGAAATTTACGGTCTTTCTCTATTGCTTTGGCTTTCGCCACTATATCTCTGACCTGTTCTGCTTTTTAAAAAAATAAAAAAGACCTATTTGAATATCAAAATTCAAATAGGTCTTTTTCAAACACGCTGATCTTAAATATGTACACTTTATAATCTATAGAAAGTTGCCTCATAGTCTGCTTCCATATCAATAGTAAGAATATGTCCTGAAGAGAAAGAAATAGTCAATCCTTCAGGGTCCCATTTTTCCACATTGTACTCACCGTTAATAAAGTCGAGTTCCGGTGATTCAGGGTGTTCTCCACTTTCGAGCATCAAATAGAGGCTTATTGCATTATCTTCCGTGAGATACCATTCTCCAGTGTAAACTGCAAGAGTAGTAAGTTCTGCATCACGAATCGTAAAAGTACATTCACCTGTTTCAAACAGCTGAAGATCGTAATACCAGTCACTATATTGTGATTCTGATCTCCAGAAATTCACAAGATGCTGCCCGTCAAATGGCATGAAATAGTAATAGCACTCTTCTGTTCCGTAAAGTAATGGAGTACCGCTTTCATGAAGTAATGTCATCATGGAACCTAAATACTCAACACTGAATTCTCCTGTAAGGTCATACTGCTCACCTTCAATCGGATAACCATCAGGTTCTACAGGGCCTCCATAGAGCTCAAATTCCAGTACATCATCTCCCTGATCAATCCATATTCCTTCAAAACTTTCAACCACATCGCTATCAGGCCAGCCATAACTATATGTTGCTGTACCATCAGAATAGAGATTGAGTGTCATATCATAAAGATTGCCTTCGATATCATACTCTCGAGCATACCACGTATTCAGTGTATACACCGGATCAGGTACAGGATCATATCCTTCCCAGATCTCGAGAATCCGGTCATATGGGCTGAAATCGTATACATATTCAGCATCTATCAAAAGACCATCATATCCCGAAAAAGAAGGATAATATCCGAGTGTCTCTCCGCTGTCAGTCTCTGCAGTAATCCATAGATTCGGCATATTCTCATTGCCTCTTAGCAATACAGGTTCTCCCGGAGCAGCTGTCAGGTAATCCTCTCCCTTTACAGGAATATAATCAGTTTCCTCAGAAATGATAACGTCACTTATAGTTAACGTGATACTATCATCTGCAGGAACAACAACATATAATGCTCCGCCTTCTACCAATACAGTATTATCTTCGGATATTTCCTTTATAAATGGAAACATATCATCAAATCCGTTTGCAGCTGTGTATACGCCAATATCGCTATATTCAGGCACTTCTGCGTAGCCAAGATATGAAATACCAATCAGGCAGTCAAGATTCGAAATCTCTTTCTGTATTTCTGTAAGTCCGTTACTTGTATCAGTATCGCCAGAACCTGTGCAACCGGAAAAACATAGCGAGATGACAAGTAACATAATAACAAATATCTTTTTCATTACATACCTAACCTTTCTTCTTTCAATCGCTCACAAACTATGCCCAAGGATCAGCTGCGACCGGCTTGCGAATATCTGAAAGCAGGAACTGCTCCCACAAAAACCACTGACCAGTTGAAGGCTTTGTGCGAAGCTTAACCTGTCTTGGATTATCTCCTCCGCCTGACCTTATATGTAAAGTAATATATCCTTCGTCATAATTATCTCTGCTGTATGGATTCTCAAAGAATGTGAGAGTATACGGAATCGCAGGTTCATAATTATTATCCGGTGTTGCACCTTCAAAATATGAGCGAGGAACATAATCTTTGTCCATGAAACGATCTGCAAGGAACTGACGGTCATATGGTGTAAGTCCTCTTGGTCCCTGAAGATACTCGAGCATCTGTAAAGATGCTTCTTTATCGACAGGATAAACGCATAAAGCTGCTATAGTGAGTGCTGCCGCATGGTGCGGTTCCTTGAGAGCTGATTCTGGCATTGCCTGCATCTGCATCAGATTTACAGGAAGTTCGTTAAATGTAATTTCATAAGTAGCATTTCCAAGACCAGCAGCTGCATTCTTTACTACATTTCCGAGATTCTGGACAACATCATTCCCTGCTGCGTTTGCCGCCTGCTTTACCTGCTTCTTTAATTTATCAAATAATGCCATGATGGTTCTCCTTTCTTCATAATAACTCCTAATTACACAAGATCACCATCATCAAAAGGATCTCCACATTCAGGGCAGAACTTCGGTGCTTTCACGCCTGGTTCAGGTTCCCATCCGCACTTGTCACACTTATACTGTGGAACTCCTGCTGGCTTAGGACTTCCGCATTCTGAACAGAACTTTCCTTTATTTACTGCACCGCAGCTGCAAGTCCATCCTGCTGCTGGTGCTGGAGCTGGCTGTCCGCATTCTGAACAGAACTTTCCAGTATTACCGCTATGACCACATGAGCAAGTCCATCCTGCTGCTGGTGCTGGAGCTGGAGCTGGCTGTGATACCTGCTGACCCATCTGGAAAAGATTTGATGCTGTGCCGCCTGCAACTCCCTGCGCCATACCCATGCCCATAAATCCTGCCATTGCACCGGCTGTGTTGCTTGCGGCAGCCTTCATAGCGTCTCCCTGAGCGCCAACAATGTGTGCTGCTGCTCTTGTAGGATCCATAAATGCAGCATTTCTCTGCATTTCCTTAATCATCTTTTCATC
Source organism: Clostridiales bacterium (assembly GCA_015058155.1). GTDB lineage: Bacteria > Bacillota > Clostridia > Peptostreptococcales > Anaerovoracaceae > QAKD01. The sequence continues at coordinate 4,438 of SVCW01000009.1, forward strand.
TTCTTCAGGAGCCTTGATTGAGTTCATGCCTACCTTAGCGATTTCAATACCACGATCTGCTCTCCATACTCCTGAAAGTTCAGCCTTCATAGCATCGCTGAGTTCCTGAGTATGTCCGGGTAATGCACTGTAGCGAAGTCCCATTGAACTGAGTCTTGCAAATGCCGGCTGAAGAGCAGTAAGGAATTCACTTCTCATCTGTCCTTCAAGTTCACTTCCCTTAAGATCAAATTCATCAGTTACATTTCCGCAAACATTTGTATAGAAGATTACCGGATCAGCGAGCTTGAAACTATACTGTCCGAAACAGCTTACGCTGATGTCAATATCAATTGCAGCTCTTTCATCTACAACTCTGAATGGCACTGGTGAAGGTGTGCCGTATTTCATTCCGATGATTTCCTTTGTATTGAAGTAATAGATTCTCTGATCTTTAGGAGCTTCTCCACCGAAAGTAAAACGCTTACCTACTTCCATAACTGAAGCTCTGATACTTTCTTCGAGATCTCCTGTGAAGATTGAAGGTTCTGTTGCAAAATCATATGTGTATTCTCCAGGTTCAGCACAGAGATCAACTACCTTGCCCTGCTCAACAATCATCATGCACTGACCTTCATTAACAATTACTAATGAGCCGTTTGTGATGATGTTGTCGCTACCTCTTGTATTGCTTGAACGACCTGACTCTCTCTTCTGGCCCTTTGCCATAAGAACAGTCGATGATAATGAATCACAGTAGAAATAGTCTTTCCACTGATCTGCTAATACTCCGCCTACTGATCCTAATGCCGCTTTAATAAGTCCCATAATAATTCTCCTTTCACTTCCGGAATTACTTATATTTTCTCTATTGATTATATTAATATATTAGAATTTACCGCTTCTGCCTCGTCCGCCACCAGAGCTTCTGCCGCTACGTGACTTTTTGCTGCCGCCTGAGCTTGAAGAGCTTTCCTTCTCTATTTTACGTCTTGTCTTAGTCTGATGCGTAAAGATGTCATGCTCTTCAATTAGATTAATTCTTCCTGTCATGTATTCTGATGCTTCAAAAGCCGCTTCAACACTCTTCATCTTTCTGACAAGGGTGAAGATATAGATGCCGGCAACTATAAGAGGTAAGAATAATATGATGGCAATACTAGTCATAATATCGCCCGATTCTTCTTCATAATCCGTATCTCCGGCACTACCCGCAGGAACAAAGTCGTATGAATATGCCTCACCGTTTTCTGCCTGTACAATGTAATTATCACACCATGTCAGGTAATCATAAAAGCCCTCGTACCAGTCATCGTTTCTGAAATCGTCGAGGAAGAAATCCTCCAGATAATACATTCCTCCATCATTGAAAACGTACTGAGCATAATCGCCATATGCAATCAGGTTATAGTCTCTGTCGGTCATCGAAAGAAGCAGCATAATGCCATCGCCATCATTACCTTCGCCAAGCTCGTTTTCTAAATAGAAAAAGTCCGAAGCGTCATAAATGCTTCCATCTGTGTAATCTCTGTAATCGTTAACTGTGACAATGTATGCTCCGACTCCGTATGTATCAGCGATTTCCTGAGCCTTGTTTTCAAGTATCTGCTGCTCGCTATCTGTGAGAAGATCAGCATAGTCTGTAACATTCGAAGGAACAACTACACTTTCATCGGGTTCATCATAAACATTTTCGTTCATTCCGCCATTAACGATAAAAAGCTCAACACCATCGATCATGGCCTCTATCGCATAAGTTAATGTCTGAATATCCTGATTGATGTCACCGCTCCAGTTATCTTCTGTCATGATGTCATATACATCATTCACATTCCATGGTGCGTTTGTTGTCCAGAAGGAATTATCGCCGCCAAAATGCAGACACCATTCGTCCAACGCAACACCGTCAGTATCTTCATGTACGAGCAATGTGAGAGATACTCCATTGTTACCATCTATTCCTCCATACTCGTACTCCTCATATAAGTATTCTGCTGTTTCTTCAACGTCATTGAAACTTCCTATGGTTGTAAGCACATCGACTCTGAGATCAACGTCATATTTTTCAACAAAGTCCTGCATAGTGACTGTGCCTATTGAATCCAGTTCATCCGAATAAAGCAGTTCTGTTTCGTCATATATAAGACCGTATTCTGATACCGCATAAGCCGGAACGAACAATGAAAGTGATAAAACCAAAGCAGCTATTACTGCTAATAATCTTTTTCTCATACCGTTCGCCCCCTTTCTACAGAATCAACACAACTGCCGCTGTGATTACTGCCGTTATCGCATACACAAGTCCGAATCTTTTCCATTTCTTGCTCTTATCAACCGGCAGGTTTCCTACGAATTTACCAGTCTGGCCGTTCATGGCAAATAAATATGTCTCATCTTTCCACTTTGTTGTAAGTAACCACACAGGTAATAGTGCATATTTCACTTCACCACGCTTAAGAACGATGTTCTGTGATTTCGGGAATACAGTGCCATAACCGATAACAGTATCTCTGAGACTGCGCTCAACTGTGTTTTCAGCACGGTAATCTGCTCGCTTACCACTTTCTTCTACCGTAACATCATATTTATCAGCAAGATACCCTGGCAGATATGCTGTTGAAAACTCTTTCAAATCAGTATAATCAAACGGTTCGAGTGAATCCATATAATCATCCGGCACCTTTGTAGAAGCATCTACCGGTATAAGTTCAAAAGTAACAGTTCCTTCACGATAAACATCGTAATGATCAGTTTCAGTTACTTCATAGTCTCCAGACCTGTATATACGACTCCTTGTTGCTTCATAACGGGCTGCTCCTTCACCTTCACCGTTAAATAACCAGAATGGCACATATACACCTTTGATTTCTTCAAGATGATTACTGCTTTTAAACGCATTCGGCAAAAGGGGTTTTCCTTCATAATGTTTTTTGAGTGCTTCAATCGCCTGTTCCTTATTAAGTCTGAAAGGAATCACATAATCAGGCCTGAGCATTCCGGTAAACTGACCCGGAACGATTGTCGGATTTGCACAGTACGGGCAGGATGTCGCTGCTGTCGTATCATCACAGATTAGCTCCGCCCCACATGACGGACAACTATAGACTTTCATTCCGTCTGCATCTGCGCCCCAGTCATCATTTAAACTGGAAACGTCCCACTTACTACTTTCATCAACCTGCTCGTCAGCCATATTCTGTGCGGCTGCCGCGTCCTTTTCAGCATATAAAGCCTCAATTTCTTCCACAGGGAAAGAGGAACCACAATACTCACAACTGAGTTTTCCTGTGGCCGCATCAAACTGGAGTGGTCCGTTACAGGCTGGGCACTGATAGTTTGTCACTTGTATTGCCATAAATTTTCCCTCCATGCTAAATAATCTGCTACGTTTAATATGGCTCGAATACTACCGGCAGACTTTCGCCATCTTCCATCAGTGGAAGGAAGTAGCTTTCATAATAATATGGTGGATATGTAGAATCATCTTCGTTCCACTCATAACCCCACTTTGTGAGCACTACGCCATATTCACAGTAGTCTCCGTATTCATCGACATATGATCCTTCAATGATAATCATATTGTCAACACCTGCATATTCAGGATCTATATACCATTCTCCAGTATCAACTGCACCATCCCAGAAATAATTGCCAATAGTATATACTGACTCTGCCACGTTATCATCGAGATCGATTTCAATCATAACTTTAGCAAGAGACTCATCCGAATAGTCATTCATATATTCGTCCCAGATTGTCAGAAGATGTGCTCCGTCCTTCGGTTCGATATATGCACAGCAGTCATATGATTCATCTATGTAGTCATAATAGTATCCATCTCCATCGAATACAGTCCACCAGCCGTACCAGTCACCTTCCCACCAGCTGTAGTCCTCATCAACGACTTTAACAGGATCATCCCCGTCATTACTGCCTCCGCCACAAGCAGTCATGCCTAATACCATTACTAATGCAAGTAAAACTGCCAAAATCTTTCTTTTCTTCATTACGTCTGCCTCCTTCTTTTCCAGCCTATACTAATTAATCGTTTACAGCACCGCCGCAGTATTCACAACGACCTGACGCATCAGGTGTAGTTGTTGCTCCGCAGTATGGGCAAGTCACAACAGCCTTTGGTGCCGCTTCTGCAGCTTCAGCATCTCTCACTTCCTGACGCACCTGAAGGAGTGCCGCACATACTTCTTCGCCCATTTCTCTGTAACGACGATAATCAGGATCCGCTTCAGGGCCGTAATTCTGTGCACCTGCGCTTGCGATTGCACTACCGAGTGCAGCACCAAGCATCTGGCCGAAATCTGCATTGCTGCCCTTATTGTTGAAACGATCAAAAGCATCATCACGACCGCGTCCTCCGGCAGGTCTTCCGCCAGCAGGTCTGCCACCTGTTGGTCTTCCACCAGTAGGTCTGCTTCCACCCATACGACTTCCTTCGATGTCAACAGAGAAGTTGTTGAGCTTGAATCTGATTTCATTGAAGTATGGATGTCTTACATCTATTACGATATAGAAATCATATGAATAGTCATAACGTGGAGGGTTGAAGCTTTCGCGCTCTCCGTCTCTTCCTTCACGCATAATTTCAGTTTCATCTTCATCGATATCGAGGTAACATCCGGTAATATCTGAAAGAGAAAGAACATCCGGATTTGCTTCTTCAAGATCTCTTGCCGATGTAACCATAAACAATGAAGCATCTTCGTCTATAAGAACTTTTGTGTTTTCACCGAGTGTTCTTGTTACACGAAATGCTGCAACTTTTTCTTTGTTTGCTTCACGGTATTCAAGCTGTTGCTTGATTTCTTCAACTGTGCTTTCGCGTCTGTCACTGAACCAAGGAGAGAGCTTTGCAGCACAATGCTTGCACATATTACCATCTTCAAGCTTGCGGTTTCCCAACATTCCGATTTCGCCACCGCAGATACTACATTCCTTTTTCTTAAAAGCATCAAATAAACCCATTTTCTTTCCTCCTTAGTTATATTTAGATAATTCTATTGTTTTAAGTATTTCATAAAGCGTGTTAAAACCTTTTGTCTTCATGAGTTCCTGTCCCGAATTCATTAGCGCCATCTGGCCAGGCAACATACAAACTCCTCCGTTATCATCAGTAATTTCAAAATGGAAATAAACCATATACGTTATATATCCTGTATTGTCCTTTGGATATATAACAGAAAGTGTGTTACTGTTCTCATGAATCTCAATATGGTTATATGCCTCCTTGTCTTTTTTAAGAAGATGCATATCGAACAAGTCCATTCCGCTTTCAAAACTGATCATATAACTGCCTTTGTTATCTTCAATAAATAGCAGTTCGCATCCATTGCCAGGAGAATCATATGTGCACCTATGGTCATGCGATAGCTGGATATTGAAGCTATCAAATTTAATTGATTTATTCAGCATAGCAACACCTCTCAATCAAAACACTATTAGTTATTATAATTATCGCAACAATCGACATAAAAAAAAGTAGCCCTTCCTTTTAAAAAGGGCTACTTTTTTGATTTTTCTGATATCTTTATAATTCTTCTTTTCTGACATCTACACAATGCTTTTATCTAGCAAGAAATCAATAATGTTTATATTTAAAACGCCATTTTCATCGTACCACCGTTTACCAATGTCTCGTCTAACAAGAATTTTAGGAAATGAGTCTCCTGTTAATGAAAATGGTCTATTTTCAATATCTCGTTTCTCTTCTGTTTCCATAGCGTAAGCTGACTGAATATATACTCTCTTCCCTTCACCGTTAACAACAAAATCTATTTCTCTTGCAACTTTAGAATATTTACCTGCATTATTTCTTTCGTTTGAATACACAACACCAACGTCAACTGAAAGGCCCCTTGCGATAAGTTCATTGTAAATGATGTTCTCCATGATGTGTGTTGGCTCCTGCTGTCTGAATCCTAACCTCGCATTACGAAGACCTACATCTTCACAATAATACTTATACGGGTAATCAAAATATGATTTGCCTTTCACGTCGTATCTTTTGCTTTCTGAAAAAAGAAAAGCATCTTCTAAATGGTCAATATATGAACGCACAGTATTTTGTGAAACACCAGCATTAATCATGCTGTTCAATGAATTGCTTATTTTAGTCGGATTAGTTAGTGAACCGATTGAGGAAGATAAAAAGTCCAGAATTTTTTCTAAAACATCTACCCTATCGATTTTCTTTCGCTCTACAATATCCTTAATGTAAACCTCAGTAAAAAGCGTTTGTAGATAATTGATTTTTGCTGCTTCAGTAGGTCTGCTTAAAACAAATGGCATCCCGCCGTAATACATGTAGTTTTCAAATGCTTCGTTTTTGTCTCCGCCTACTGCATCGTAGTACTCAGCAAAAGAAAGAGGATGAACTCTGATTTCTTCGCCTCTCCCTCTGAACTCGGTAAGTATATCACTCGAAAGCATCTTTGAATTACTTCCTGTTACGTAGATGTCGAGATTAGAAAGATCCTTAAGGTCATTAAGTGCATCATAAAAAGTTATCCTTTTTCCTTCCGGGCTATAAGGGTTTAACACCTCATCTGACATCTGAATCTCATCAATAAATAAATAATACTTTTCATTTGACTCACAAACGATACTTCTTACGTACCCTACGAGCTCTATCGGATTACGGTACTTAATATCTTTCATTTGATCAAGTTCAATTGAAATTATATTGGCTTCGCTTATACCGCTATCTAGTAAGTATCTCTTAAAAATTGTACGAAGAAGATATGATTTACCACATCTTCTTATGCCAGTTATTACTTTAACCTGACCATTCCACTGGTAATCAATTAGCTGTTTTAAATAATAGTCTCTTTTGATTTCCATAAAGCTACTCCTCGTATTATAACTATTTACAAGTTCTCATTGAAAAGTTTAACCAATATTTGTCTTACTATTCAATAGAATACCATGTTTCTCTCTAATCTTCAAGACTTCTGATGAAAAGTTGGCTTAATATTTGACTAAGTTTTCACCGGAACTATTAATCAAAATACAAAACACACAAAACAATTTTTTTAAAAAATAAAAAAGACCTATCTGAATATCAAAACTCAAATAGGTCATTATTGATTCTATACTTTTAACAAAGCTGCGGGCTAAAAAGACAAGCCTATTCCCACTCTATAAAATTAGAGGATTTAAGTGGGATTTTTATTGATTATACTGGTTTTCGATACCACATTCTAACACCTGCAAGCCAGTAAAGCAAGAGAGAATAATGTGTACCTTTTTCGTTCAAACCGTATTTGCTTTACGGTCGCAAAAAAACAACCGTATTTTATTTACGGTTGTTTTCGGTTGCTCTATAAAAGTGTTTCGCTATTTCATTTTCTGCGCCGCTTTTATGCGCATCTTCCTTATAATCATATATATTACTAGAATTTACGTCGCAAATAGTTTATGAAATCTTCGTGTTTCTTTGCCTCCTCAGGTGCAATAACCTCAAGACGACGAACAGCGGCCAGCTGAACGTCGCGACCTACAGCATAAAGCATTATCTCTTCCAATATTTCAAGATCTGAAATCTTTGCAGCTGCACGACTTCTATCTGCATCATGAATATATGATTTCTTTATAAACTGTAATCTGTGAGCATCATCCAGCTTGTCCTGTGCAAGGCTATGTATTCTCGGGATATTGCCACTTTCTGATGCGATTTCAAGCAAAATTCTCTGGTCGTTCAATTGTTGCAATGCCTGTATACGATCATTCTCATATTTACCCTCTCTGACAAGACGCGAAAGCCAGTATTGGTTTGTGATTGCTTCAATCTCTTTTCTACGCTGATTCGTATCTTCTTCGGTCATGGCCGCATTGAAGTGATTGTACTCTATCTCATCAGGTGTAAGTTCTCTTTCAGTAGCTTTCACTTCTATTTCGTTAGTTTTCAATACGTTTGAAGCAGGTGTGTTATTACCGCTGCTGTATCCAGTCCCCTTATTTTTAAGTCTGTCAAATAGTCCCATTATATATCACCTCCAATGGTTTTCTTTTTTACAAATTAAAAAGCTGCCTGAGGGCACAAGGATCTTCCTTGTGTTTCTCAAACAGCTTCAATCGCTAATATATTACTAATAAGGCACACTAAAACAAGCATCATCTCTTTATTACTAGTTAAGAAATATTTAATGCCATCAGGGATGATGCCAAAAGTAACTATGCTACTCTCTCTTTGGCATGCCCTCATTATGTACCTCAATACTTATCAAATAAATCACTTTTTTTCGTATTTTTAGTATAGTACCGAAGATACATAGTTGCAAGAAAAATTTTTAGTCTTCCTGTCTACCTGCTCAGATGGTTCTTCTTCCATGCTCTTTCACGCTCTTTCTCTTTCTCTATTGCTTTGGCTTTCGCCACTATATCTCTGACCTGTTCTGCTTTTTAAAAATAAAAAAGACCTATCTGAATATCAAAATCCAAATAGGTCTTTATTCCTAGGATATTTTAAATTGCTATCATTCTGCTATCACTAAAGCTTTTTTCAATCAATAAACCCAGTATTTTCAACGGTTTGCGCCGTTTTGTCTACTATTCCCACTCGATTGTTCCTGTTGGCTTCGGTGTCATATCATAAAGCACGCGATTGATGCCTGGAACTTCGTGAGTGATTCTTTCTGTGATGTGCTGGAGGAGTTCGAATGGAACGTTTTCTACTGTTGCTGTCATGGCGTCTACTGTGTTTACGGCACGGATGATGCATGGCCATTCGTAAGCTCTTACATCGTTCTTAACGCCTGTAGTCTTGAAGTCAGGAACTACTGTGAAGTACTGCCATACTTTGCCTTCGAGTCCGTTCTTTGCGAATTCTTCTCTTAAGATAGCATCTGATTCACGGAGAGCTTCGAGTCTGTCACGTGTGATCGCGCCGAGGCATCTTACGCCGAGTCCTGGGCCTGGGAATGGCTGACGGTATACCATGCCGTCAGGAAGTCCGAGTGCCTTACCGATAACTCTTACTTCGTCCTTGAAGAGAAGCTTTACTGGTTCTACGAGTTCAAACTGGAGGTCTTCAGGAAGTCCGCCTACATTGTGATGAGCCTTTACAGGGCCACTTTCGAGGATATCAGGGTAGATAGTTCCCTGTGCGAGGAAGTCGATTCCTTCGAGTTTTCTTGCTTCTTCTTCGAATACTCTGATGAATTCAGCACCGATAATCTTACGCTTCTGTTCAGGTTCTGAAACTCCTGCGAGCTTGTCAAGGAATCTGTCAACAGCGTCTACATAGATGAGGTTTGCATCCATTTCATCACGGAATACCTGTACAACCTGTTCAGGTTCTCCCTTACGGAGAAGGCCGTGATTTACGTGTACGCATACGAGCTGCTTACCTACTGCCTTGATTAATAATGCTGCAACTACTGATGAGTCTACTCCGCCTGAAAGTGCGAGAAGTACCTTCTTGTCTCCGATCTGTGCACGAAGTTCTTTGATCTGTTCTTCAATAAAAGCTTCTGCAAGTTCCGGAGTTGTGATTCTTCCCATTGTGTCCGGACGTACGTTTCCTGTCATTATTTTGTCCTCCTGTATATTAAAAAGTGAAGTGGTCTCTTGTCTGTTTTCAAGGCAGAGCCACGCCGAATTCATAAAAAATTTTATACTTTATAATACTTCTATTTTAACCTGCGTGCAAGTTTTTTCTTTTCAGAATTTCAATTTTTCTTCTGAATTTCCGAACATTTTACAAACTATTTCTACGAATGTTCTCCTGTAATTCTTGCAGGCATAGGACGATGTTTTGCAGTGAATTCACTTACGTCTATTCTGATCACGCTTACTGCTGAAACCATCTTGTCATTGAACTCAAAGTCGTCCCCTGTCTGTGTTTTCATGAAGATTGAAAGGCCGGATTTCTTTTCGTTTACATCTTCAATAATCTCTGCTCTTCCGCGTCCCATTACTGATGAATATGAAGTGCCGTACTGGCAGGCAACACTGCCTTCGAAATGCTCAACTTCGCATTCCATCTCGAAGAAAACTTTAGGATTTGCGCGCATAAGGTCGAGTTTATATCCTTTGAGCGCTCCGTGAAGATATATTGTCATCTTCCCGTCATCGAGAGTGTATCCGTAGTTCATAGGTACTACGTATGGTTCATCACCGTCTACAAGTCCGAGATGAAGTATTTTGCACTTATCAAGAATTTTTAATATTTCGTTCAAATCTGTTACTTCGCGCTCGCGCTTTGTCATTCCTCTCATAAAAAATCCCTTTCTTCTTTCTTTTTCTATGCTTACATTATAATACTTTTTCTTCCAATTACCAACTTCTAATTCCAATTTTTCCCCTTTAAAGCAAAAGAAGCGGATTGCTCCGCTTCCAATGCTTATTTGCTTGTTTGTTAGTTTATATGTTTGAGTGGATTGTATCTGCCTATTTGTTCCAGCCTTCAGCATTCCATTCGTCCATCCAGTCGTGGAATGTCTTGCCACCGTCGATTGTTGAGATTTCAGCCATTTCTTCTTCTGTAAGAGCGAAGCTGAAAAGATCAAGGTTCTGCTTCTGTCTTTCAGGATTCTTTGATCTTGGGATACAAGGTGTGCCGCTCTGAACGAGGTATCTTAAAGCAACCTGTGCGTTTGTCTTGCCGTACTTTTCAGCGATCTTTGTGAGAATTTCGTTTCCTGCAACATCGCCGAGACCTGATGATAATGGAGCCCATGCTTCTGCACATGTTCCCTTTTCAGCCATGTACTTCTTGAATTCGTTCTGTGGATAGAATACGTTTGATTCAATCTGGTTGATCATAGGGATAATCTTAACCTGGCTGCAGAATCTGTCATATCCGAGTTTGTTGAAGTTTGAGATACCGATTGCTCTTACAATACCCTGTTCATAAGCTTCTTCAAGCGCTCTGTACATTTCTACTGCTTCAGGATATGGTTCGTGTACGAGATAGAGGTCGAGGTAATCAGTCTGAAGGTTTTCGAGTGACTTCTTTACGCCTTCCCATGTCTTTTCGTAGCTAGTGAACTTGTCGTTTACCTTTGAAACGATGAAGAGATCTTCTCTCTTCTTGCCTGATCTTTCGAGACCGAGCTTGATGCCCTTACCAACTTCTGCTTCATTTCTGTACATATGTGCAGCGTCGATCATAGGGTAACCGTTTACGATTGCGTCTGCTACTGCCTGCACGCAAACATCGTCAAACATCTGAACTGTTCCGAATCCTACGAGTGGCATCTTAACGCCATTGTTTAAAGTAATATACTCCATATTATCCTCCTCTTTTCAGCCCCGCCACTAGTGCGAGGCGGAAACCGTTATTAAATATCTTAAGGCTTACAAGTTTATTCTATCAGTAAAGTAATTTCTCCGGTCACTTAAAAAGCGACATTTTAAGATTTAAAAACAAATGTACGTAGAGGTACTTTCCAAAAAACAAGCTCAGAGCTGAAATCAGCTCTGAGCCCGATGCATTATTATTATTTAAAAAGTTAAGGTTAACATTAAACAATTAATTTCTATTCTTCTACTGCTTCCTTCATTCCTGTCATTGCTGCGAATGATCTTAAGCCAGCGAGGCACTTCTTGTGATGTCTTGCGATCCAAACGCCGTTGAGTACTGCAAGAACACCGATAACAGCCATTACTAAGAAGATGCTGTTGAATGCCTGAGTAGGTTCCATTGTATCCATGAATCTTCCGAAGATTACAGGGAGAACCATCTGGATTGCACGTTCTGAGATTGTAGCAATACCTGAGAGTGTTGCTGTAACCATTGTAGGAATGTGGAGTTCTCTGAGTACTGACCAGAGAGTAGTGTAAACCATCATTACCATACATGCGAGGATTGTAGTATAGATACCAACAACTATAACGTTTGAGTTGCTGTTGAAGAATATTGTCATACCTGCAAACATTGCTGCAAGGATTGTGTAACCAACGATGTACCACTTATATGTAGCCTTGAGTACTCTGTCGCAGATGAATCCTCCGATAGGAGCTACAAGGTTTACACCGTACTGACGGATGATAGCGAGTGCTGATGAAAGGCTTGGATCCATTTCGAATACATTTGTCAGATAAGGTGTGAGGTATGCGATGTAGTTGTAGAATGATACGCCAAGTCCATAAGCTAAGAACATCATCCAGAAGCCAGGATACTTGATGAGATAGAAGATATGCTTGATCTGGATAGGGTCGTCGCCCTTGAGGTAGATACCTCTCTTTGCAAGCTGCTTTTCGTCTTCGAGGAAGAAGAATACGAGAATTGTTGCAACTGATGTGATGATACCTTCAACGAATACGATCATTCCAACGCCAGCATCCATTGCATTTACAACCCAGAGAGGGATGAATGAGCCAACAGCTCCTGAGAGACCGTTGATGAGGTAGTATGTTGTGAATGAGCTTCCTGCTGAATCTTCGCCATCGAGGTTGTTGATGTACTTAATGAGAGCGCCCCAGTAAGCACATGTGAGTAAAGCGAATGTTGCTCTCCATAAAACGTAAGTGATGAAGCTGTGTACCCAGAGCGGCCATGAAAGGTTCAGAATTGACTGAGCACCGATACTGAATACGAGTGTTTTCTTTGCGTCAAACTTATCTCCGAGGAAAGCTCCAGGGATGATGAGGATTGCGCCGATAGGGCTTACGATTGTTGATGCAAGACCATACTGAGTGTTTGTCATGTTAAGGCCTTCAACGAGCTGTGTGTAATATGTCGCGCCTACATACGCTGACATATAAAATGTACCGCCCATGAATCCCAGCGATATGAGCATGAGCCATTTCTTTAATGGTGTCTGTTTTTGCATAGTAGTTACCTCATTTAATTATAACTAAAAAATACCGATTATTATTTTTACAGAGGGTTGCAATTTTTAAGGTTAGACTAACATGCAACCCTTGTAAAAATCCATATTATGTTGTTTATTGCCCAAATGCAAGAGTTTGCACTCTTACATTTTAGCAGTTAGCACCTTCCTGGAGGCAATCGAGGTTCTTTGGATTGTCGATTCCCTTCTTCTTGAAGTACTTTTCTACTGCAGCCTTGATTTCTTCTACTGTGAAGATATCAGTGTTTGCAGCCATAGCTCCGAGCATTACGAGGTTTGCTCCTCTTGGGTTGCCGCACTTTGCTGCGATTTCATTTACTGGTACTCTTACTACCTTGATGTCGTCTCTTACTGGGTAATCAGCTGGAACAACACCTGAGTCTACGAACATTACTGCGCCTGGCTTGAGTTCGCCCATGAATGAATCTACTGATGGTGTATTCATTGCGCATAAGATGTCAACGTTTCTTAAGAATGGGCTGGCGATAGCCTTGTCATCAAACTTTACTGAACAGTTTGCTGTACCACCTCTCATCTGTGAACCGTATGATGGATACCATGTTACGTTCTTACCAAGGTCCATACCTGCAGTTGCGCAGATCATTCCTGTTGTGAGGATACCCTGTCCACCGAATCCTGCGAATCTGATTTCTATCATTTATATATCCTCCTATATATCCTATTTATCTACGAATACTCCGAGTGGGAAGTATTTCTGAGCTTCTGTGTGCATGAATTCCTTTGCCTGAAGCGGAGTCATGTGAAGGTTAGTTGGGCATGGTGCAAGGATTTCTACGAATGATAATCCCTTACCATCGATCTGGTTCTGGATAGCCTTCTTGATGAGCTTCTTTGTATTGTTGATAGCTGGAACATCATAGAGTTCGCCTCTTGCGAGGAATGTGCAGTTGAGGTCACCGATAAGGTCAACTACATTGAGAACTCCGTACTTGTCTCCGTCCTTACCATAAGGAGTTGATGCAGTCTTTTCGCCTGGGAGTGAAGCTGGTGACATCTGTCCGCCAGTCATTCCGTATACTGTATTGTTAACTACGATAACTGTGATGTTGTCGCCACGGAGTGCAGTGTGAACGAGTTCTGCTGAACCGATTGAATAGCATGCACCGTCTCCTAAGTGAGCGATTACGATATTTTCAGGTGATGCGCCCTTGATTCCGTTTGCTACTGGAATTGGACGTCCGTGAGCTGAAGTAACCTGGTCGATATTGAGTCCGCCGATTGCACTTGAACCGCAGGCTACGTCCTTTGCTATGATTGCCTTCTCAGCTACGCCGAGTTCTTCAAGAACTTCTCCGATAAGTCTGATTATGATACCATGGCCGCAGCCCTGGCATGAAGGCGCTTTAAAATTAACACTCTTAGGTAATCTGATATCTGGCATTTCTATTTCCTCCTTACTTTAAAGTAATCCCTTAACGTATTCGATGATTACGTCAGGGTCAGGAACCTTGAAGAAGTCGCCTACAAATCCTACAGGAACTGAGTACTTGATAGCTGCTTCAACGTCATCCTTCATCTGGCCGAGGATGTTTACTTCAACTGTCGCATAAGCCTTTACTGCCTTGCATTCTTCGAACGCCTTCTTAGGGAATGGCCAGAGTGTGATAGGTCTGATCATACCGAGTTTGAAGCCCTGTTCTCTTGCGATGTTTACAGTTTCCTTGGCAATTCTTGATGATGAACCGTATGCTACGATTACTGCTTCAGCATCCTCAACCATGTAGCTTTCCCATCTCTGTTCGTTTTCTTCGATAGCAGCATACTTGTCCTTGAGGTATGTTGGATAGTCTGAATAACCGATCTTTTCAGCAAAATCAGGATTTGACATCTTGTAGTATACGTTTGTTACGTTGGCCATGTCTTCTGCCTTGAGTGTAGGGTTACCCTTAACTCTCCATGAATCGTGTTTAGTCTTGTCGTAATCGATGAAGTCTGGAAGTTCTACAGGTTCCATCATCTGTCCGATACCAGCGTCTGATGCGATGATTACCGGATGGAGATATTTTTCAGCAAGGTCAAATGCAAGGAATACATGGTCTACATTTTCCTGTACTGAGTTTGGTGCGAGAACGATATTTCTATAGTCACCGTGTCCGCCACCCTTAGTGAGCTGCCAGTAGTCTCCCTGACCCATAAAGATGTCACCAAGAGCTGAACCGATACGCATTACGTCGATGATTACTGCCGGGAGGTCACTTCCTGCGAGGTATGAGATACCTTCCTGCTTGAGTGAGTATCCAGGACCTGATGAAGTTGTGAATGCTCTTGCACCAGCTGCTGCTGCACCAAATACCATGTTGATACCACAGAGTTCTGATTCAGCCTGTACGAAGAATCCACCTACTTCAGGCATTCTCCATGAAAGATATTCGAGAATTTCAGTCTGCGGAGTGATAGGATATCCGCTGTAAAAACGTGAGCCGGCTCTGAGAGCAGCTTCAGCAAGGGCTTCGTTACCCTTCATTAAAACTTTTTCTGCCATGTTTAAACCTCCGTCTAGAAAATTTCAAATACGAAATCAGGGCATGTTCTGTAACATGATCCGCACTGAATGCAGAGTTCTTCGTTAACACCTACTGTGTCATATCCCTGTACTCCGATTTCACCAGTAAATGCGAGGGCATCTTTTGGGCATACTTCGATGCAGTAGCCACAGCCTTTGCAACGTTCCTTGTTGATGTGTAATTTGCTCAACTTATATTCCTCCTTTACAACTGTCTGCGACGAAGATTATATACATATAATCTGTATTCAGACATTTCTGATAAGTTAATTTACATCATTATATCTTACTTGTCGAAATATGTCTTTATTCAATATGTTGGCTAGTTTGTACAAAAAGTGCGGTTAGACGTGTTAAAAGGCAGATTCGTCAAGAATCTGCCTTTTTGTTTCTTTTATTGAATTACTGTCCCAGCAGAGGCTGGTTGTATGCGAAAAGAACTCTGTTGATTTCATATACATCGTATCTTCTGTGCTCGATGAAATATTCTACTATAATATCGAACCTGGAACTGTTTGAAAAAGCATACCCTGCCTTCATGAGAAGATCTGCGCTTTCTTCTTTTGTCAGTTTGAGTGCAATTGCAAGTGCAAGAATTGTCTTTTTTGTAGGAGTATATCCTTCAGTGTTTTTGATTTTCGAAAAGAGTTTGCGATCGATGTTTGCCCTGTGATATACTTCAGGATCCGTAAGGCCCCTTTCGTCGATCAGGCGTAGAAGCATGTCAACAAAACTTTCATTTTTTGCACTCAGAATTGCTTCAAGTCCTCCGTCAGCAACAGGTGTAAGGCTTTCTTCATCAAGCCCCTTATCTTTTATAAACTTCTGATATTTTGAGAAAGACTCGTCTTTTTCAGCAACATAATTGTCGTCGATGTATTCGTCTATTATATCAGACATTTCACGGCTCAAATCAAAAGAACGCTGGTCGTAAAGAACGATATATGCCGTGATATCGTTTCTTTCTGTAAAGTCATTCAAGGCTCTTGTAGCGATATCAAAAGCGAGTTCTCTAGGAAAAGCGCTGTTTCCAGTTGAAAGAAGCGGGAAAGCTACCGATTCGAGGCCTCTTTCTTTTGCAAGTTTCATTACACTTGTATATAAATCGTAAAGAATTCGTTCTTCGTTTTGTTTTCCGCCCCGCCACTGAGGGCATACTGCATGAATGATATACTTTGCCTGCAGATTGAAGCCTTCGGTAATTACTACATCACCTATTTTTTGCGGTCCGAACGCCTTGAGAGCAGTTTCAAGTTTCTTTTCTCCGGCAGCAGAAAATACTGCATGGCTTGTACCTGCAGCCTGCATAAGAAGTCTGTTTGCCGGGCAAACAATAGCGTCTGTATTCATTTTTGTCACGTCGTTTCTAACAAGCAAAAGCGGCATATATTATCTCCTTTTTAAAATACAAACGATAACCTGCCTATATTATACACACCGGTATAATCTGTTTTCAAGTACGTAAAGTGCAAACTCACCTACGAAGCGGCACTTTGCATCCGGGCAAATGGAAAACCCGGAGGGCTTTGCTCCTCCGGGCTATGAAGAATGTTCGTATTTTAAAGTGCTTTCTTTACTTCTTCCTTGATTACTGACACCGGTGTAGTAGGCTCGAATCTCTTTAAGATTTCGCCGTCCTTACCGATGAGGAACTTAGTAAAGTTCCACTTGATTGAGCTTTTCTTATCATACTCAGGGTCTGCCTTTCTGAACTCTTCGTCGAGCCATGCTCCGATTTCATCGTTCAAATCGAATCCGCCGAATTCAGTATTTTCTACGAGCCACTTGAAGAGCGGACTTGCGTTTTCACCTTCAAGCTCAACCTTTGAGTACTGCGGGAATGAAATTCCGAATCTGCCTCTGCAGAATGAGAAGATTTCCTGATCAGTTCCCTGTGCCTGTTCAAACTGATTGCTTGGGAAGTCGAGGATATCAAATCCTTCACCGCTTAATTCATTGTATAATGCCTGTAAATCGTCATACTGTGGTGTGAATCCACAATCTGTTGCTGTATTCATAACGAGAAGTACCTTGCCCTTGAATTCTGAGAGACTAACTTCTGTTCCATCCTGCTTCTTTACTGTAAAATCATAAAACTTTGTCATATTTGTCACCTTCCTGTTTTCTAAATTCTATTCTGTCCCGGCCTTGCCGGTTTCTTTCTTTTCTCTGATGGTTTCTATATACCCAGGGTTAGCCCGCGCTAACATACTTTTTCAAAAAAATAAAAAGGAGCTGCTTAACAGCTCCCTGAAGTACTAATTGTTTTTTAATCAAAGTTCTTTTTCGTAGCACACATAATATGTTTCGCCCGGTTCCCATCTACTCTCAAAAGCTCCTCTTTCGAGATATCCGTAGCCCGAATATGCTTTCTGAGCAGGAATGTTCTGAGTTGCAGTGTCGATTCTTACGATCTTGCATCCGTTTTCTCTTCCGAAGTCTTCTGAGAAGTCGAGGATTTTTCTTGAAATACCCTTGCCCTGTTCTTCAGGATGTACTACGAGAAGATGAATTACGAGAATTTCTTCCGGAAGTGCTTCAAACTCCCAGGCAATATCTCTGTATCCGTCAGTCTGATCATTATCAAGAGCTACTGACGCTATAATCTTTCCCTCTTCATTTTCCATTACGAAAAGATTATCGTGGTCAAAATGTTCCTGTGCATCTGAAAGGAGCGGATACCATCCTTCTCTCCATCCTGTGTAATTTACACCTGCTAATTCAGCTGCAAAAATTGCCTGATAAATATCGTTTACTGCATTTACGTCGCTCTGTGAATTTGCTTTTCTGATCATAACAACCTCCCGGCTAATGCTCCCTATAATGCTGCCTGAATGGCTTCCTTAAGTTTCTTTGATGATGCTGTAGGCTCGAATCTTGCTTCTACATAACCTTCCTTGCAGATGAGGAATTTTGTAAAGTTCCACTTGATGTCGTTGCCACCGCCGCTTGCGAGGCTTCCGAGCATATCCATGAGGCTTACGCTGTCTGCACCTTCAAACTTTGAGTTTTCAACGAGCCATGTGAAGAGAGGGCTTGCGTTTTCGCCCTTTACATCAACCTTCTTGAACTGCTTGAATGTAATTCCGTATCTGCCTTTACAGAAATCCAGGATTTCTTCATCTGTTCCCGGAGCCTGTCCGCCGAACTGATTGCAAGGGAAGTCAAGAATTTCAAGCCCCTGAGCTCTGAATTCATTGTAGATCGCCTGAAGGTCTTCGTACTGTGGTGTAAATCTGCAGTCTGTTGCAGTATTTACGATAAGGAGTGCCTTACCTTTATAGTCTGCGAGTGATACATCGCTACCATCTTTATCTTTTACTATGAAATCATAAACGTTCATTTTGAAACCTCCTTTGCATTGTCAAAACGGGCGGCTGTATGCCGCCCGCATATTTTATTTCACGTTGCTTGTATCCTTAAGAATTACGTCGTGTGCTCCGCCTTCTACGATTGAAGTTGCTGAAACGAGAGTAATCTTCGCCTTCTGCTGGAGTTCTGCAATAGTGAGTGCTCCGCAGTTGCACATTGTTGATTTTACCTTATTTAATGAAAGCTGTACGTTGTCCTTGAGTGAACCTGCGTATGGTACGTATGAGTCTACGCCTTCTTCAAACTTGAGCTTGCTGTCGCCGCCCATGTCATAACGCTGCCAGTTTCTTGCACGGTTGCTTCCTTCACCCCAGTATTCCTTAACGTATGTTCCGTTTAAGTTGATTCTGTTTGTTGGTGATTCGTCAAATCTTGCGAAGTATCTTCCGAGCATGAGGAAGTCTGCACCCATTGCAAGAGCGAGAGTCATATGGTAGTCATATACGAGTCCGCCGTCACTACAGATTGGTACATAGATTCCTGTTTCTTCAAAATATTCGTCTCTTGCTGCAGCAACATCGATTACAGCTGTAGCCTGTCCTCTTCCGATACCCTTTGTTTCTCTTGTAATACAGATTGAACCACCACCGATACCAACCTTTACAAAGTCAGCGCCTGCTTCTGCAAGATAACGGAAACCTTCTCTGTCAACAACGTTACCGGCACCAATCTTTACTGTGTCGCCGTACTTTTCTCTAACCCAGTCAATAGTGTCCTTCTGCCATTCTGAGAAGCCTTCTGATGAGTCGATACAGAGGATATCTGCACCTGCTTCAACGAGTGCAGGAATTCTTTCTTTATAGTCACGAGTGTTAACTCCGGCGCCTACCACATATCTCTTATGTGTGTCGAGGAGTTCGAGAGGATTTTCTTTATGTGAGTCGTAGTCCTTACGGAATACAAATGATGTAAGTCTCTGGTTTTCATCAATGATTGGAAGAGCATTTAACTTGTGTTCCCAGATGATATCGTTTGCTTCTGAAAGAGTTACACCTTCAGGTGCTGTGATAAGCTTTTCAAATGGTGTCATGAATTCGCTTACCTTTGTGTCAGGTGACATTCTGCTTATACGATAGTCTCTTGAAGTTACAAGACCGATCATCTTGCCTTCTGCTGTTCCGTCGTCAGTTACTGCAACTGTTGAATGTCCTGATTTTGCCTTGAGTGCAAGGATATCAGCAAGTGTCTGGTCAGGTCTGATATTTGAGTCACTTCTTACAAAGCCTGCCTTGCTTGCCTTTACTCGTCTTACCATTGCAGCCTGGCTTTCAATTGACTGTGATACGAAGATGAATGAAATACCACCTTCCTTTGCAAGTGCAACAGCAAGATTTTCGCCTGATACAGCCTGCATTACTGCCGAAACCATAGGGATGTTCATGCTGAGAGCAGGTTCTTCACCCTTTTTGAACTTTACAATAGGTGTTTTAAGACTAACATTGTCCGGTGTGCATTCCTTTGAAGAATAACCGGGAACTAATAAATATTCACTGAATGTTCTTGAAGGCTCGTTGTAATACTGTGCCATATTTCCTCCTTTTACAGCTTCCAAAATTATCTGTTATTATAGTGTTGTTAAATTTATATTTTAATACTGTCGCAGTACAATTGCAACTATAAATTTAAGTACTGCTCGCAGTATTCTTCAAACGTAATATCGAGTGCATAGATTGTTCTTGCTACGTCCTGACCTACGTATCTGATATGCCAAGGTTCATACATGTAACCTGTAATTCCTTCCTTGCCTTCAGGGAATCTCAGGATAAATCCGTACTTATAACAGTTTTCTGCAAGCCAGATTCCTTCAGCTGTGTCGCCGTAATCCTGAACGAGTTCATAACCTACTGAAGGTGATGATACGTCGGCTGTGAGACCTGACTGGTGTTCACTTGTACCAGGCTTTGCACTCTTTCTGTCTGCCGCTTCCTGTCCGTCGCGTTCAACGTACATATTATATAAGTAGCTCTGGAAATTATATGAACGATAAGCTGTTGTTACTACGATTTCATAACCGAGAGCTTCCGCATCACCGGCAAGCTTGTTGAAAGCATCGCACGCTTCTCTTGTCATATACTGACCTGATTCACTTCTGTTTGTAGCATAGTAATCTGGGCGCACAAGATCAACCGGCACATAGTCTGCTGTCACAGGATTGCTTCTGTTTACGAGCATGAGTTTATTGATTTCCATGTATTCTCCGCTCTTATCCCATACAGGCATTTCGCTTGTATTAACTACTTCTTTTACTGCCCCCGGAATCACATCTGTCTTTCCGTCGAGATCGAAGTCGTCCTGGATGCCATCTTCATCTGTATCGCCGGGAACCGGTTCTGGTTCAGGCTCAGGTTCAGGCTGAGCGCTTCCGATTATTCCCGAAAAATCGAATACGCCGAGTTTATCATCATTGAAAAGCGGATGATCTTCTTCAGTCGGCAGGATAATTACATTTCCTCCCTGTTCACCCGTAGTTTCCTCAAAGTCCTTGATTTCAACATCACCGAAATCAAAATAAGCTGATGTTGATGATACTGCTGTCAATGCTACTGTTACTGCGATTATTATTGCTTTCATGACTGGATTTAAATACATACAATTTCTCCAATTAGTTATAGGTTACCTTTTATTTTAACACTTTTTTATCGTTAATGCAAAAGAAAACGCCCTCTGAAAAGAGAGCGTCATGAATTTTATCTGAGTTTTTTACGAATCCATCCTGTGAACATATCGAGTACAAATACAGTCACGATAATTGCGAGGAGCACGATACTTACTCTGCCCCACTTACGTGCCTGGATTGCAAAGATAAGTGTAGCACCGATACCGCCTGCACCGACAAGACCGAGAGTCGATGCACTACGAACACCTATTTCAAAATGATTGAGTACGAGTGATGCGTAGAGCGGAAGGAGCTGAGGTATACGTGCGTAGAACATTGTCTGGATACCGTTTGCGCCTACTGCATGGCATGCTTCAACAGGAACTTCGTCCATCTTTTCCATTTCTTCGGTGAAGAGTTTACCAAGCATACCTATCTGGTGCACACCGATTGCAAGAGCTCCTGCAAAAGGACCAGGACCTACAACCTTGATGAAAATGATAGCGTATACGAGTTCAGGGAATGAACGGAGTACGTCAAGTATGAACTTTCCTATTTTCGGAATGATAACGTTTCGCTTCCAGAGGTTACGCGATGCGATAAGTACGAATGGAAGGCAGAGCACTGTTCCGATTGCTGTTCCTACGAAAGCAATACAAACAGTCATTATCATAAGCGAGAATACGTCTTCCTTGCTGCCGTTATAGAAATATGACCATTCAGGCTGCATAAGGTTTTTGAGGATGAACTTAAGGCTTCCCCATGAGAAACCATCAAGTCCCGACCAGTTAAGGTCGTACGCACAGAACCACACTACAAAGATGAAAAGTGCGAGATATGCAATCTTTTTGAGGTTAGAATTTTTTCCCATACTATGCTAACCTCCTCTGCAGTGCTTCTGATACTGAGTCAACGATAAGTACAACTACGAAAATCGAGATGATTACGATTGAAACTCTGTCATATCTGAAGAGTCCGAGTGATGCACTAAGTGTTACTCCGATACCACCTGCACCTACGTAACCAAGTACTGTAGATGCACGCACGTTTATTTCAAATGCATATAAGAAATATGCGAGGACCTTGTTCATAATCTGAGGCCAGATTGACCATACTGCTATCTGTAGTCTGTTTGCTCCTACTGATTCGTTTGCCTCAATCGGTTCGAATTCAATAGTTTCAATTGATTCGTAGATGAGCTGTGAAACAAGTCCGAATGTAAATACTGCAATTGTAATAACACCTGTCGCTTCTCCTATACCGAGTACAGCAACGAGAATTGCTGCGAGGAGAAGGTTCGGGATTGTACGTATTATATTTAAGATCAGACGGAAGAAGCCTGTAATATATTTGTTCTGTGTGGCAACTTCTGTCGCAAGAAATGAGCAAGGGATGGCAAATACCATACCGAGCATAGTTCCGAGTGCCGACATCTTAAGAGTTTTCACAAGCGGTCCCATAAGCTGAGGGATATATGAGAAGTCAGGCTGTGAAAGTTTCTTAAGGAACTTAACCATCTGATCAAGATTTCCGAGGGCTTCCATAAAAGTAGCCTCGATATTCATTGCACTTCCGATGAAGCATATGGCAATCACAAATACTACGAAAGCGGACTTATACCATTGGAAGTGTACTGTATCTTTAATCTGCATAAGTTACTTCCCACTTTCTCTTAAGAATGAATCGCCTTTGTATATCATAGTAAGCACTTCGTTACTGAGTTCTTCAGGTTTTCCGTCAAATACGAGTCTTCCGTCCTGAAGAGCGATAACGCGTGTTGAATACGCCTTTGCGAGTTCTACTGAATGAATGTTAACGATAACAGTCTTTCCCATTGTTTCGTTAATCTTCTTGAGCTCGTCCATGATTTCCACTGATGTTACAGGGTCAAGTGATGAAACAGGTTCGTCCGCAAGTATAATATTAGCTTCCTGGAAAAGTGTTCTTGCGATGGAAACACGCTGCTGCTGGCCACCTGAAAGGTCGTCGCATCTTGTATGTAATTTTTCTGAAAGGCCTACCTTTTCAAGCACTTCGTTGCAGAGCTCATAGTCTTCCTTACTGAAAAGTCCAAATACGCTCTTTGCTGTTGAATAGTAGCCGAGCTTTCCTGAAAGTATGTTTTTCTGTACAGTATTTCTCTTTACGAGGTTGAACTGCTGGGAAATGAGTCCGATACCTCGTCTGATTTCCTTGAGTTCTTTTTTGTTTGCTTTTGTAAGCGACTTGTCGTCGATGATGATTTCGCCTTCTGTAATTTCGTTCAAACGATTGATAGCACGTAAGAGTGTACTCTTTCCTGCACCGCTTAAACCAATGATGGAGAGAAACTCTCCATCATTGATTGTAAGGTTTACGTCTATTAATCCTTTGACACCGTTATCATATGTTTTTGAAACGTGATCAAAGATAATCATAAACTTTTTCTCCTAATTATTCAGCTGCCTTTGCCATGTAATCTTCGATTGTGTCATAAGCTGCTTCGTTTGATACAACGTAGCCAGTGTGGCTCCAAGCGCTCATGATCTGAAGACCTTCTTCTTCTGATGCCATCTGTAAGAATGCATCCTGAACCTTAGTCTTTAATGCGTCGTCCATTGTAGGGAGAACAGCGATTGCGTCGTTAGGAATGTCGCCTTCTGAAAGGATTCCAGCTGCGAGTTCTGCAAATACGTCTACAGGATTTCCTGCTGCGTCAGTAAGAGCATTTCTGAATACGTATCTTGATCCTTCGAATGTGAAGCAAGCATCAACGTCTCCGTCATATACAGCCTTCATAGCTGATACAACGTCTGAAATCTGCTGCCAGTTTGAAGTATCGAATTCAAGTCCGAGATCCTTCATTTCTGCTACAGGGTAGATGTAACCTGAAGCTGAAGCAACTCCGAGGTATGCAACCTTCTTACCAACGAGGTCTTCGTATGAGTCGATACCTGAGTCAGCTCTTACGATAACTTCTGCCTTGAAATCGCCTACTACTGAACCTTCGATTGGCTGTTCAGTAACCTGATCGTAATCAACGAGAGTTGATGAAAGGATTGATTCTGCAGCACCGAGAGTTCTAGCCTGAACGTAAGCAGCAGGTGGCATGATACCAACGTCAACCTGACCAGCTTCCATAGCTTCTACGATTGTAGTGTAGTCAGTTGCAACTGTTACGTTTACTTCCATACCAAGGATGTTTTCGAGGTATGCAGCGAATGCTTCTGTTGTTGCGTCTGCGAGTTCTGCGTTTGTTGGAACGTACTGAACGCTGATTGAAGTCTGTTCTTCAGTATCTCCGCCGCCACCGCAAGCAACGAGTCCGAGTACCATTACGAGTACGAGAACTACTGCTAATACTTTTTTCATTTTGTGTTTCCTCCTGTTTCTTGCAAAAAACAAATTACCCTTAATTATACAATGAAATTACTGCATTTTTCAACGTTTTTCATGCGATTTCGGCACTAAAATTGACCTGAAGTACAAAAAAACCGGGATTCGCACGCGAATCCCGAACATTTTAATTGTTTTTTAGTTTTATTCTCTGCCGCCGGAACGCGTATCCAGTTATACCGTTTCCACAATACCGAATCCGGCTTCGTGAATCCTGTCGATTACGCTGTCACCGCGGAGGTGCATCATATAGATCTTACTTCTGAGCTCATCGGTCATGGCAGGTGCAAGTGCTTCGATCATCCTGTCGATATTGAGATGAATATCATCAGGTACATCGAGGTCTGTTGCTTCCATATAGACTTTATCGATGACATCATGAGTATTCAGGAAGTTCATGAGATTATCGGTAACGCTTGTATCTGCCGAATAGAACACGCCACCTTCCGGAGTCTCAAAAGTGAATGAATACCCTGTAATCATGTGGTCGTGTTTTGTAAGTTCATATCTGACAGAACTGAATGCCTCGAATACGCCATCAACTTCCTCTTCATTTACAAACTCATAGGCATTCTCAGTATTTCCGAAGATTGTCATGAGTGTACGGAGGCTCTCGATATACGGCACGTCTTCCGGATTTTTCACTGTCGGCACGATAATCTTGAGCTTTGTCCTTAATATAAACTGGCAGTAAAGTCCGAGCGAACCGAGTGAACCTGCATGATCACAATGCGTATGTGAGACCACTACATACACTTCCTTCACACCTGCAAGCACGCCAAGTGCCTGCAGCTTCGAAAACGCCATCTCGCCGCAATCGATAAGGAAGAGTCTGTCACCTTCTATAAAATACGCGTTCGTATTACCTTCTTTTGTATTGAACGCAGCTCCGCGCCCGATAAATTTCAGATCCATAAGCCACCTTTGTAATAAAAATTCCTTAATCCAAGTATACCTTTGCATTTCGGATTTTGCAAGAAAGCATGAGAACAAAAATGTCAACCTGCGCTTTCGGTTTCGCTTTTGCAGGGTTCATCTAATGTCTCTTTTTTAAATCTACTTACAAAAAGACATCAAATCCCCCCGCTCTGATGTCCGTTTTTCTAAATCCGCATCAAAAAGACACCAGCGAGTCTGGATTTCCTCATTTTGTTACTGTTTTTCTTAAATTCAAGGTGTTTTTTCCCTGCGAAATGTCCATTTTTTCAAATTCACATCAAAAAGACACCAAATCTCCCCGCTCTGATGTCCGTTTTTCTAAATCCGCATCAAAAAGACATCGAATAGGCACCTTCCAATGTCTTTTTGCCACCTCAAAAATCAAAAAGACATTTCGCCTGCATTTGCACGGGTCGTTCCTCTTGCCAAAGGCTTAATGCTGCATTTGCACGGGCCGTTTCTCTTGCTAAAGGCTTAATGCTGCATTTGTGCATGCCAATTCACTTGCCAAAGGCTTGAGCAGAAAAATGCGCTGTGCTTGCGCACGCCGGCACCTTTGGGCAGAGAAAAAAAGAATCCAGAGCACAACCCTGGATTCTTTGTCTTTAATATTGAATGTTTGTTAAAGTGCCTTTCTGACCTTTGCAGCCATTAATGCTTCTGTCGCGTCTTTTTCTACATCTACTGCGGAGCTTCGGCAAACTCACATCATTCCCATGCCGCCCGCCTACTCTGCACGACACTGCTGGCATGTCAGTGCCTGTATTTCATGCAAAATTTCTGAAACTACATCATTCCCATGCTGCCGTCAACTCTGCATTCCATTGCTGACATGACAAGGCCTTCGTTTCTTGCGAAACTTAAGGAACTACATCATTCCCATGCCGCCGCCCATTCCGCCGGCCATAGCTGCCATATCAGGACCTTCCTTTGGAATGTCTGCGATGCAGCCTTCTGTTGTGAGGAGCATTGCTGATGCTGATGCAGCATTCTGGAGAGCTGATCTTGTAACCTTGGCAGGGTCAACGATACCTGCTGCGATCATGTCAACGTATTCTTCTGTTGCAGCATTGAATCCGATACCAGGTTCGCTTTCCTTAACCTTTGCAACTACTACGCTTCCTTCGAAACCAGCGTTTTCAGCAATCTGTCTAACTGGTTCTTCGAGTGCTCTTACGATGATTGAAGCGCCTGTCTTTTCGTCGCCTGAAAGTGTTTCAACGTATGCCTTAACTGCAGGGATTGAGTTTGCAAGAGCAGTTCCGCCACCTGCAACGATACCTTCTTCAACTGCAGCCTTAGTTGCGTTTAAAGCGTCTTCGATTCTGAGCTTTCTTTCCTTGAGCTCTGTTTCTGTAGCAGCACCTACCTGGATTACTGCAACTCCGCCAGCGAGCTTAGCAAGTCTTTCCTGAAGCTTTTCTCTATCGAAATCTGAAGTAGTATCTTCAATCTGGTTCTTGATCTGGTGAATTCTTGAAGCGATTTCGTTCTGGTCGCCTGTTCCGCCAACGATTACTGTGTTTTCCTTAGTAACCTTTACTGAAGCAGCTGTACCGAGAAGGTCGATTGTAGCTTCCTTGAGGTCGTAACCAACTTCTTCTGAAATAACGATACCACCAGTAAGAATAGCGATATCTTCCATCATAGCCTTTCTTCTGTCACCGAAGCCAGGAGCCTTAACTGCAACGCAGTCAAATGTTCCTCTGAGCTTGTTGAGTACGAGAGTAGCAAGAGCTTCGCCTTCTACGTCGTCAGCGATGATGAGGAGCTTTCTTCCTGCCTGAAGCACCTGTTCGAGGAGAGGAAGCACTTCCTGGATGTTTGTAATCTTCTTATCTGTAAGTAAGATGTAAGGATTTTCGATAACAGCTTCCATCTTGTCTGTATCTGTTACCATGTATGCTGAGAGATATCCTCTGTCAAACTGCATACCTTCAACTACTTCGAGAGTTGTTCCCATTGACTTTGATTCTTCAACAGTGATAACTCCGTCCTTGCCAACCTTTTCCATAGCTTCTGCAATGAGTGCTCCGATGTTTTCGTCAGCAGCTGAAACCGAAGCAACCTGTGCGATAGCTTCCTTAGTTTCAACGTCATGTGAAATCTTCTTGATTTCTTCAACTGCTACGTCAACTGCGCCCTGGATACCCTTCTTGAGTACCATTGGGTTTGCGCCTGCTGCTACGTTTTTGAAACCTTCCTTGATGATGATCTGAGCAAGGAGTGTAGCTGTAGTAGTTCCGTCACCTGCTACGTCGTTTGTCTTTGTAGCAACTTCCTTTACGAGCTGTGCGCCCATGTTTTCGATCGGATCTTCGAGTTCGATTTCTCTTGCAATTGTAACACCGTCGTTAGTGATGAGAGGTGATCCGAACTTCTTTTCGAGAAGTACGTTTCTTCCCTTAGGTCCGAGTGTGATTTTAACTGTATTTGCAAGCTGGTCTACTCCTGCCTGGAGCTTTCTTCTTGCGTCTTCACCATAATGTAACTGTTTAGCCATTTCAATACCCCCTGATTATTCAACGATTGCAAGAATGTCTTCCTGCTTCATGATGATGTATTCTTCACCTTCGTACTTGATTTCAGTACCGGCATACTTTGAGAAAATTACTCTGTCGCCAACTTTAAGTTCCATAGCTTCGTCCTTAGTTCCAGGACCAGCTGCTACGATTTCTGCAACCTGTGGCTGTTCTTTTGCTGTGCTTGAAAGGATGAGTCCTCCCTGTGTCTTTTCCTGAGCTTCCACTCTCTTTAATACTACTCTTACTCCGAGTGGCTTGATTCCAAAACTCATTTACGTTAACCTCCTGTATATAAATAATGTTTTTTAACTTGTTTGTTAGCACTCTTGATGTTTGAGTGCTAAATTAATTTTACCCCAAAATCTTACAATGTCAATACTATATCACAAAATCTTCATAAACGGTAGAGGAACTACATATTTCAATGCTTTTATAAACGCTAAAGCGTAATCTCTCTCATATAATAGAAGAGATACTGCTGAGCAAATCCGCCGTTTTCTCCGTATGTTTCGCGGGCAAATGCGGCCATCCCCTTCATATCATTTTCAGGGAAACCATAAAGATAATTCATTACTCTTCTCATCCATACGTCAATCGGGAAGCTCTCATACTTCTCTATCGCAAAAAGAAGTATGCAGTTCGCAACTTTCGGTCCTACGCCCTGAAGGCTTACGAGATAATCATACGCATCTTTGAGTGGCATGCTGTTAAGAGCATAAAGCATCCTGCCTTCGTCTTCTGCGACTGTCTGTGCCGTCCTGATTATGTATTCTGCTCTGTAACCGAGTTTAATATCCGCAAGATCTTCGAGAGTTACTTTTGAAAGCACATCGTAGCCGGGGAAGGCGTATCTCTTCTTCCCTCTGTATTCCGGAAGTTCTTCGCCGAACTTTTCGCAGAGTCCCTCTATGCACTTCTTGATTCGCGGTATGTTGTTGTTTTGTGAAACGATGAAAGAAATGAGTGTTTCCCAGTTGTCCTGGTTCAAAAGGCGTATTCCTTCACCTTTGCAGATTGCTTCTTTGATTACTTCGTCGCGGTTTCCGAGAGTCTCTTTTATAAAGCTGTAATCTCTGTCAAGATCAAGATACTTCTTCCAGATATTCTCGAAGTCCTCTTCATCCGCTCCGTCTATTATGAGTCTGCCCGAGCATCCCCCTTCGCAGTCAGGCTCAAATGACATATTTACCGTCCTGCCGAATGCCGTACCGGTATAGCTTCCGTCCTCCTCTTCATTCCAGCGGAAACACTGCCCACAATCAAATATATTCTTTAAATCAAAATCCTTTACACTTTTTATCAGCTGCATTTAAGTCCCCTTACCTCAATGTTTACCGTCTCTGCATTAAAGGCTGTCATTTTTTCAACAACCTCTGCAATTTTTTTCTGTACTATTTCTGCTTCAGATATGATGTCAGCTCCGTAATTCATTATAATGTGTACTGTCAGGCGGATTCCCTCGTCCGTCTTATCAATAAGTACCTTAGTTACCTTATATACGCTTTCTTCTCTTTCACCGGCATATATCACTATATCGTTAATTACCCTGTCGCTTATAGTATAATCACCAAGATAGCTGTATGTCGGTCTCATTACTGTTCTTCCCGGAGTCCCCTTACTTCCTGAGTTAAAACTTCTGAGGAGTCTCAGAGGGTCCATGAAGTATCCGGAGAAGTCACGCTTGAGCTGAGGCGCCGGAACCGGAATTACGTGCTTTCCGTGTTCGTACCGCTGTTTTGCCGCAGTTTCTCTCTCTTCTTCAGTCGTAATATCTTCTATTTCTATGATTCTTTCGATTGGAGGGAGTCCGAGTCTTTCAGAAATCTTATGCACCATAGCATGTGAAGTGCCGATTACAAGAATTGAATCCGGCTCAATTTCAGCAATTTTCGATGCTACATCATCACGATGTTCGTTTTCTGTAAACAGAGCTGTCTTAATCGCTCCCATCATTGTTTCACGACGTTTTGCCGATGTTCCTGCGAGAATTGAACTACCGCCGATCAGAAGACCGTCGTCAATAATGTACTCTATATTCATATGTCTGCATAGGTTTATGGCCTGGTAACTCTTACCCGTACCACTTTTTCCTACCAAAGCATAAACTTTCATCTTTACTTCTCTACTTTCGAGTGTTATAATGACTATGTTTAAAGATAAAATTTATAAGGAGGATTCACGATGGCTTACAAAATTTCAGACGCTTGTATCGGATGTGGCGCTTGCGCTTCAGAATGTCCAGTAGAAGCAATCGCAGATGCTGGTGGAGTATTCGCAATCGACGCTGACAAGTGCATTGACTGTGGTTCATGCGCTAACGCTTGCCCTGTAGGAGCACCTCAGCAGGCTTAATTGCTTAATCGAGAATACAAGGGATAATTAATAACCGTTTCAATCGAAACGGTTATTTTATTTTGTCCTTATTTACTTTTTCTTTGAAACACTGTCCTGTGAATTGTCATCCATTCTGTTCATATGGTATGCAAGTGAATGGAGTGAATCTGTAAGGTGCATGTTTTCGAGCGCAACGTGTCCCGGAACTTCGATATCGATTGGAGCAAAGTTCCAGATTCCTCTTATTCCTGCGAAGCAAAGCTTGTCTGCTACTTCCTGTGCGCTTTCCTTTGTAGTACAGATTACGCCGATATCGATAGCGTTGTCTTCTACATATTCAACGATTGATTCATAATCCATAACCTTGATGTCATTGATTGACATGCCGATAAGTTTTGGATTTACTTCAAAAATCGCACTAACTACGAAACCTGTCTTGTAGTAATAAGTGTGGTTTGCGAGCGCCTGACCAAGGTTGCCGGCACCAATGATAACCATCTTGTACTCTCTGTCGAGTCCTAATATTGCACTGATTTCATTATAGAGAGCATCTACATTGTAACCGTAACCCTGCTGACCGAAACCACCGAAATTGTTCAGATCCTGTCTTATCTGAGAAGCAGTATATCCTATGAGCGCTGAAAATTCGTTTGAAGAAATCTTGTCTACTCCCTTTCTCTGGAGTTCCTTAAGATATCTTCTGTAACGAGGAAGTCTCTTGATAACTGCATTTGAAATCTTCGGTTTATCTTTCATAAGCGGTATTCCTTATATATTGTTAGATTCTATCTTCTACGTACTTAACGATATCAGCTACACTCTGGAACTTTTCTGCGTCTTCGTCAGGAACTTCGATTTCGAATTCGTCTTCGATTGCCATGATGATTTCAACAGCATCAAGTGAGTCTGCTTCGAGATCCTTCATAAGATGTGTATCCATAGTTACTGCGTCTTCATCAACGCTGAGCTGTTCCATAATGATTTCTCTAATTTTTTCAAAAGTCATGATTTACCTCCATAACATTGTGTCTGTCTAATTTTTATACTACTTTATTATATATAGCGGTTAAACTATATGCAACTTATTTTTACTTTTTTAACTATTTTTCCGAAACAAGTCTGTCCCATTCTTCATAACACTCTTCGAGCCTTGAATTTGCTTTTTCGAGTCTGTCATTAAGATCGGAAAGTGCCTTGTGATCAGTCATAATTTCAGGTTTTGAAATCTCTTTTGTAATTTCTTCGATTTCGGCTTCAAGTGTTGAAATTTCGTTTTCAACTTTTTCTATTGCCTTGGTAAGTCTTCTTTCCTCACGCTCACGATCCTTCTTGAGCTGGCGTTCTTCGGCTGCCGAAAGGCCGCTTGTCTCTCCTGGTGCCTTTTGCGGCGCATTTTCAAACTTTGTAAGCGCCTGTGTGTTCTGAGTTGCCATTCCCGAGAGATAGCTCTTGCCTGAAGTAATCATCGACTGTTTCTTTTCAACATAGTAATCGTAAGTTCCGAGATATTCTTCGATTCCGTCAGGTGTGAGTTCAAGAATTCTTGTAGGAATCTTATTAAGGAAGTATCGGTCGTGAGATACAACGATTACAGTTCCCGGAAAATCGAGAAGTGCCTCTTCAAAAATTTCTTTTGAATCGATATCAAGATGATTTGTCGGTTCGTCAAGAAGAAGCGTGTTTGATCCCGCAAGCATCATTTTAAGAAGTGAGAGTCTTGCTTTTTCACCACCGGAAAGAGAGCCTACATCGAGGAAAACATCGTCTCCTCTGAAAAGGAATCTTCCGAGGATGTTTCTCATTTCAGTATCTGTATAAAGTCTGTATGACTCTTTGAGTTCCTCAAGAACTGTGTTTCTGTTGTTCAGGAGTCTCTGTCCCTGATCATAGTAACCGAAGTCAACATTATGTCCTATCTTGAGGCGGCCTGCATCTGCATCAAGCTCTTCCATCATTATTTTGAGAAGAGTTGTTTTTCCGATTCCGTTTGCTCCGACAATACAAATTCTTTCTCCGCGTTTGATATCGAAGTTTACGTTCCTGAAAAGTTCACGTCGTTCGTTGCCGCTCCCGAAACCTTTTCCGATGCCTTCTCCTATGAGAACATCATTACCACTCTTGTAGTTCTGTCTGAAACTTATTTTGATCTTATCTGGAAGGTTTTCCGGTTTTTCGATAAGCTCCATATGTTCAAGCATCTTTTCCCTTGAAAGCGCACGCTTTGTGAGATGTTCTGTGTTGTGCTGCTTGAAACGGCGTATGATTTCTTCCTGCCGTGCAATTTCAGTCTGCTGTTTTTCGTAAGCACGCATCTCCGATTCACGACGTGCTGCTTTCTGGTCCGCAAATGTACTGTAATTGCCGTTATATGTATAAAGTTTGTGGTTTTCTACTTCAAAGATTCTGTTTACCAGCTGGTCGAGGAAATATCTGTCGTGAGAAATAACGATGATAGTTCCTTTGTAGCCCTTGAGATACTGCTCAAGCCATTTCAAAGTTCCGATATCAAGATGGTTTGTCGGTTCGTCAAGCATCAGAATATCAGGCTTCTTGAGGAGCAGACATGCAAGCGAAAGTCTTGTTCTTTCTCCACCTGAAAGTGTTGAAATCTTCTTGTTGTAAAAGTCTTCGCTGAATGCCATGCTCTGGAGAATACCATTGATTTCGCTCTTGTATGTATATCCGCCATCATTCTCAAACTTTATCTGAAGCTGGTCGAGTCTTGTTAAAAGCCTTGTAACATCCTCACCGTTTGCCGAAAGCTCTGCAATTTCATCTGACAGGCTGTGGATGTCTTCTTCCATTTTCTGAAGATGTTTGAATATGTCGTATGCTTCTTCGTATACAGTTCTTTCTGACTTGAAGTCATCATTCTGCTTGAGGTATCCGACTGTGAGATCCTGCGAGATGAAGTAGTTTCCCTTTTCGTAGCTCATTTCTCCGGCAAGAATTTTCATAAGTGTTGTCTTGCCGGCTCCGTTTGCACCGATGAGTCCGATTCGGTCTCCTCCGTTTACGTGAAATGAAACATCTTTCAGAATTATATCTGTTCCGTATTCTTTTGTTATGTCAGTAGCACTTAATACTATCATTTATACGTTCCTTTTTTGTGTTTTGGCGGCCGGCGGAGGCCGGCCTTTACGCATCTTCCGCTTAGAGCGGGAGGTGCGGTGTTGCATCGAGGTCGAGACCGCTAGTCTCGCCTGCCTTGTATGCGTAATATGCGGCGCAGCCGATCATTGCTGCGTTGTCAGTACAGAGTACCGGCGGCGGGCAGTGAAGAGCGATGCCCTTCTTTGCGCAGGCTTCGTCGAGCATTGCGCGGAGCGCGCTGTTCGCCGCTACTCCACCTGCAAGAACAATCTTGTCCTTTTTCATGCTCACTGCTGCATCTACAGTCTTTTTAACTATTACTTCGAGTACCGCCTGCTGGAATGATGCTGCTATATCTGCAGCATTTATTTCACGGCCTGCCTGCTTTTCCTGATTAATGTAATTCAGGACTCCTGTCTTGATTCCGCTGAATGAAAAATCGAGACTGTCCTTTTCGAGAAAAACTCTCTTGAATTCCACCGCATGAGGATTTCCTTCTTTTGCGAGCTTGTCAATCAAAGGTCCACCCGGATATCCGAGTCCGAGCACTCTTGCAACCTTATCATAAGCTTCTCCCGCAGCATCGTCTCTCGTCTGTCCGAGAACATGACACTTGTTGTAATCAGTAACTTCTACTATTTCAGTGTGGCCACCCGATATTACGAGCGCCATAAACGGTGGCTCGAGCTCTTTGCTTTCTATGTAATTTGCACTGATATGTCCCTGAATATGATGAACACCCACGAGCGGCTTATCATATGCAAGTGCAAAGGCTTTCGCTGTTGCCACTCCTATAAGAAGTGCCCCCACAAGGCCGGGACCCTTTGTCACGCCGATGAGGTCAATTTCATCCCAGGTCACTCCTGCTTCCGAGAGTGCCTGCTCAGTAACAGCATTTATATTTTCAAGGTGGTGGCGTGATGCGATTTCAGGCACCACACCTCCAAAAGCCTTGTGTACTTCGATCTGTGTTGAAATAACATTTGAGAGCACATCGCGTCCGTCTGCAAGGACGGCTACAGATGTTTCATCGCAACTCGATTCAAATGCAATTGTCAAAAATTTTCCGTCTTTCATTAATAGTAACCTTTCTCGCCAACTATGCAGCGATTGTCCGGTGTCATATGTCTGCAATTTTCACACGACTGGTAATTCATCATATTGAACATGCTTACATCGTGTCTTTTCGAAAACCTGCTGCAGTGACTCGCCGTCACAGACATGTCTTCTCCGAACTCATAATCGTAGTCTCTATAATCCTTATCCATGGCCCCTCCTGCACAATTTTTCTAATCCTATTATGCAGAAGTCCATTAGTTTTATACTATTATATATATGAAGAAAAACTATCCGCGGTTTTCCGCCATACCGTTTCTCCACATTATTATTGCATCTTCGCCGTTATCTTCATAATACCCCTGACGGATACCTACTGACATGAAACCGAACTTCTCATAAAGTTTCTGTGCCGGTATATTTGAAGCTCTTACTTCAAGAGTATGTGCAACAACACCATGACTTTCAGTCACGTCTATGAGCGTCTTAATAATTGCTTCTCCAATGTGTTTTCTTCTCCAGTCAGGATGAACGGCAACATTCGTAATGTGACCTTCGTCAACAATGAGCCATATACCAACGTATCCGACAACCTTTCCATCTACTTCACCAACAACGTAAAGTGCCAGTTTATTCTCAGCAATCTCATACTGTATTGACTCGAGACTCCATGGTGTCGTGAAACAGAGTTTCTCCATTTCTGCAATCTCAGGAGCATCCTTAAGTTCAGCTGCTCTTACAATAAGTTCTGACGCCATATTATTTCAAAGCCGCCTTTCTTGCTTCTTCAAGCTTTCTTTCTGCTTCAGCCTTTCTCATATACTCAGGATGGAGCTGGCCGTATTCGAGTGTCTTCCCTGCATTATATAATTCAAGTCCGAGCTTTGCTATATATTTTGCATGCTGCGTAGTGCCATTAAGAACTGTAGTAATATCCTTTGCATCAAGATATTCGTCTACTCTCTCTCCATATGCCTCCGCACCATCTCCATAGACAGTAACTTCGCGAATCACTTCATCGTCTGTTATATCGTTAATAGACGATGCGAGCTTTTCAAGGAAATCTGCAAGATTATATGCGTCTCCCTTGACAACCTGTTCAATATATCCGCCGTTCCATCTGTATGCGCCTGCGAACACCTGGCTTCTTCTCGCATCAAACATCGGAACAATGATACCTTTGTAGTTTTTGTCAGCATAAGCAAAAGATTCAAGCGTCGGCACAGCGATTGCCGGAATGTTCTTTGCCTGACACAGTGCTCTTGCAGTAGTTACACCTATTCTGATTCCTGTAAAAGAACCTGGCCCCTGTGATACTGCGATGGCCTTGAGATCTCCGACTTCAACCTGATAGTACTCGAGAATCTCCTTAATCATAGGTGTAAGGTTTGTCAGGTGATTAAGAGTGCCCTGCGATACTCTGGCAGCTCCATGGCCTGTTTCATTTATAAGTGCAACCGAGCAGTGAGGCCCTGTTGTTTCTATAGCAAGAATATACATATCTAGCCCTCCTTACGGGAAACTTCGTAAATGCGTTCCCCTTCGTTTATACCGTACAAAATGTTCATTACAATAGCACCTTCAGGAATGATTTCCGGTGACAAATCTGCCCATTCAACTATTGAAACACCATCACCGAAAATATATTCTTCCGCTCCGATCTCAAAAAGTTCATCCGGATCATACACCCTGTATACATCAAAATGAAAGAGAGGCAGCCTTCCCGAGCGATACTCACGTACAATCTGGAAAGTCGGACTTACAATCATTTCACTTACTCCGAGTCCTTCGGCGATATACTTTGTCAGTGTCGTCTTACCTGTTCCGAGATCGCCGATAAGCGCTATCACATCTCCGGGCTTAAGTTTTTCTGCAAGTGCATACCCGTAAGCCTTTGTCTCTTCTTCATTTCTGATTTCTATTCTGTTATTGAAAATATCAATATTATCAAACATTATTCTTGTCCCTCTTAAAGCTGGAAATATCAGATTCCGCTTATTTCTGAAATCCTCTAACACTATATTTTATCATAGTAGCAACATGGTTTTCAACTAAAAGCACGAAACAAGCGTGCTGCTCCTCCTGGTCCAGTTAATAATCGCATTGCAAGATATCTCTTTTTTCAGTATAATTGAAATATATTAATAATCAGGGAGGCATATATGAAATACGAACCTCAGAACGAACACGAAAAAAGAATGTATGAAATTTTCGAAGAACTCGGTATCGAAGACTACGAAGTAAGAAATCACGTTGCAGTACGTACAATTGAAGAAGTTGATATGTACGGACTCTCAATGGAAGGACTTAATCTTAAAAACCTTCTTATCTACGACAAAAAACTCGACAGGTACTTCCTGGTTATCGTTGAAGAGCATCGCCGCCTTGATATGAAACACTTTAAGGAGATTACAGGCTGGAAAAAAACAAAATTTGCTGAAGACGAAGAAGCTCAGCAGCTTATGGGTCTCGAAACAGGGCTTACTCCGCTCGCCCTCTTCAACGACGCGGACAACAGAATCACTGTCGTACTCGGTAAGGAAATCATCGATGCACCTGATGATGAAATCGTAGGTTTCCACCCATGTAGAAACAACGGCACACTTCTTATGAAGAAAGCTGACTTCATCAAATTCCTCGCTTATGCAGGAAACGATGTCATCGAAGAAACACACTATCCCGAACCTGTAGCAGAATAACTTCCAGATGCTTTAAACACCAGCAGGCTTTGTTTAACATCGTGCTTGTTTTAATCGCAATAATTGCACCTTGCATTTTATATATGCAAGGTGCTTTTTTCAAAGCAGTTTTCCTTTGATCTCCGCCTCTATTATCTTAACATCAATACTTCCATATTCATTATCATATGTAACAATCAGATTCTTCCACGGCACTATCCCCATTTTCTCGTATATCTCTATCTTCCTTTTGTGTCTTGCAAGATATTCAGGATTATTAGGCATTCCACAATGTTCCCATATCCAGAAATTACCGTACCTATCCGGAACTATAAAATCCGGTATAACTCTGATTCCATCCCTTTCGATTACTTCTTCATAACGTGAAGGAATCTTATACTCATAATATTTCTCTACGATTGTGATTTCTGATTTTGATCTGACAAAAAGGCCATGAGAGCTTCTGTGCCTCAGGTCTTCCGGTCTGTAATCACTACGATTATAATCCGCGAGTGCCCATTCTATTATTTCTTTACTGTACCTTTTATAATCAATTGGCGGTTTTCCTGCTCTCTCCACTTCGCTTCTACAATATTTCTCGTATGTATTTCTGTGTCTTGCTTTATTTATCGTTTTAATAACGTTCGCCGCCACCGGCTCTACATAACCATTAGTGTATATTCTTTTCATTTTTTCGAGCGTTTCTATATCACGTTCGATTATCTCGACTTCGTTTACAAGGTATTCCTTTCTGACAAGTTTTGAAATCAGGTCAGGATCTTTACTAATCAGCTTTCTTTTTCTTTCACCTTTATCCCCCGAAACACTAAAAAAAAGTTCTCCCTTTTTTCGCTCTTCAATCCACAACGTTTCTTTCGGAAGTTTTGCCAGCTCATTTTTGGAGCCGGCTAACTGTTTCCTCAAAAACTCCAAATCTTTCTTGACTATTTCATTAAAATCCATCTTTTCATCCCCCTTTCCTATTCTCTTTCTCACTGTATTTTGGAGTACCATTACTTTACATATAAAACTCCAAATAAATGCGCCTGTTTTTCTATGTTTTAATTGGAGTTTTTTTCTCCTTTTTCTTTCACTCCAAAGCTGCGCCCCTCTCATCTTTTTAAAACGCCCATTTTCCTGATATTATTTGGATTATTACATTTTCACAAACACATAATCCAAATATTTGTTGGATTTTTCTGCACTTCTGCGAGTCACTCCAAAGTTAGTGTTGTACTATTTTGGCGCGGTGGCTCACACTCCAAATTCCGCATAATTCCTGTACCAGAAATGCTCCATATTGCCACATCTTTGCCTTAATTATTCCAAATTCGATTACACACCTCCACGGCACACGTTTACTTCCATATTTTACCAGTATTATACATCATTCCGCCTCATCATTTCAATACTTCACTCAATAATTTTCCATAAAATGTAATCTATTTGCGTAATATCATGTGTTTTAAATCTGCAGCAATTTGATACATAATCAATTCTTTCCGCCTGTTTCACATAATAAAATTTTCTCCCTCCGGTGGCTTTTTTGTATAAAAAAAGCCCGTGGCACTGTGAAATGCCGCGGGCCTGTATGCGCTATTTTGTAAGTCTGTATATCGCATCGGCGAAGATTTTTGTAGTAAGAACGAGCTTATCAATTTCTATATATTCATCCTTCTGATGCGCAAGATCCGGATCACCCGGGAAGTTTGCACCAAATGCAACGATGCCTTCGCATGCTCTTGCGTATGTCGCACCACCGATTACGAGCGGCTTGCTGTCAACGTCACCTGTGTGCTCCTTATATACATCCATAAGCGTTGAAATAAGTTCACCGTCAGCAGGCATATATATAGGAAGCATAGGGCCACCCTTCATAAGTCCGATACCATTTGCATCAAGTACCGGAGTAATTCCATCATAAACCATATCCGCTTCGAGAGTAACCGGATAACGTGTATCGATAGTGAGAGTCACTGATTCAGAATCGAGTTCGATGAGGCCTACATTGAAAGTGAGCTTGCCTGAAACTTCATCTTCAAGACCGCATCCGATTGCTTCACCATAAAGATGGAATCCGATATATTTATTATAAAAGGCTATAAAATCCGAAACATCGTCATTAGCAAAATCGAGTCTTCCGAGGAAATCCATCATTATCGAAATTGCATTGAGACCATCCCAGAGGAATGCTGCGTGTGCTGCAACACCTTCTACTGTAATTTCAAGAGTCTTTCCGATACCCTTTGTATTTACCTTGTAACCTGTTTCCTTACGGTATTCTGCCGCGAGTTCCTTGATCTTATCGTAGCTTGCCGCGTTTTCATCACGCACGATTGCACGAGCTCTGTCAGCAACAGCGTTTGAAGCAGTTCCACCTGTCAGACTTCTGAGTTCAAGACCTTTTTCCTTGCCTGCTGCAAACTTTTTTGCAAGCTTGAATCCGAGAGTACCCTTTTCGCCGTGGATAGCCGGGAACATAGCATCCGGAGTAAAACCGAATGTCGGTTTTTCAACCTTTTCAAAATACTTTTCGATTCCGATCCAGTTAGTTTCTTCATCGAGACCGAGTATCATTCTGATCTTTTTCTTCGGAATAAAACCGGAGTCCTTAAGTGCCTTCATAGCATAGAAAGCCGCAATTACAGGACCCTTATCGTCGCCTGCTCCTCTGCCCCAGATTTTTCCGTCTGCAACAGTGCCACTGTATGGAGGATATGTCCATCCTTCGCCTTCAGGCACAACATCAAGGTGTCCTACGATTCCCATGATTTCATCTGATGAACCATCACCATCAAAATCGATGTGTCCACCATAGTTGTCAGCATTGAATGTAGTAAAACCTTCTTTGTGAGCAAGATTTACCATAAATTCAAATGCGTTGTGAACGTCTTCTCCAAATGGGAGGTAGCCCTTTTCAGGATGTTCCACAGGTGCACCTTCAACACTCTTGACTTTTATGAAGTCAGAAAGTGTCTGCACAAGTTCATCCTTATATTCATCAATTAAGTTTAAGTAATCCTTCTGCATCGTTCAAAGCTCCTTTCGCTCGTTCGAGATGTCCTGAGTTTGCAAGCACCTCATTTGTATCCATGTTTTCATCAAGCGGAATCAGAGTGTATCTCCACTGGCCGACTTCATCACGATACTTATCTACCCATGTAGGAAGTGCTGACATACTTGTTCCTAGTATTTCCCCGCTTGCTCTGTCGTATTCAACAGATACTGTTGCGATTGCGCCTGTTTCAGTATACTTATACTCTTCTCCGCCGAGAGTTTCACGTCTCTGGTTTGAAATAAAGTTTCCAAGGCTGAAAAAAACAGGAACATCTTCTATGTAAACTGCTTCCTGAAGATTATGAGGGTGTGATCCGAAAATAATATCAACATCCATCATATCAACAGTTTTTTCTGCTATTCCATACTGCCATCTGTTTGCAGAAAGCTGGTACTCTTCACCCCAGTGATAATAAAGAACTACTATTTCAGCACCATCAGCTCTTGCCTGGTCTACAACACCTTTGATTTCCTGAAGTTCTGCATCGATGTTTTCGTAACCGAATGAATTGATTTTGCTTGCACTTTCAGATGGTACAACAGAACCATTTATTCTTACGCTGCCATCAGGTGATGGAGTCTGATATGTATACGCTATAACAGCAATATCAACACCTTTGGCATTTATCATTGCGTATCTAGGAAGCGATGCATCTGACACACTTCCAGTTACAGGGAATCCTGCCTCTTTAAGAATATCGATAGTTCTCATGAGGCCTTTGCCGCCTCTGTCCATCATGTGGTTGTTTGCAGTCATGGCCACATCAAATCCTGCGTCCTTGAGATTGTCCGCAAGTACTTCCGGTGAGCTGAATGCCGGATAACCTGCATACGGAGCACCGCCAAATGTAGTTTCGACATTACAAAGTGCCACATCCGCTGCAGCAATATATGGCTCTACATACACATAATTCTCAGCAAAGCTGTATGTTCCGTCAGCTTCAAGTGCCGCCGGAATCTGTACCGAATGAATCATAATATCGCCTACACACGCAATATCAAGGTTCACAATGTCCGGTACCGGTATTTCGTTTTCTTCTTCGTTACTTCCTTCGCCTCCATGCAGAAATAGTGGGACTGCAATAAATGCTCCCACTATCACAACTGCCAGAAGCAAAAGAGCTATAAGCTTTTTTGTCTTCATAATATTCCTTATTAACTAGTCTTACTGTACTGCTTCTACGCTTGCTACTTCCGGAATTGCTTCCTTGAGAATCTTTTCTACAACGCCCTTGATTGTCATCTGTGCGCCTGGGCATCCTGCACAGTGTCCCTGAAGTCTTACGTTTACAACGTTGTCTGCAGTAAGTTCTACGAATTCGATATCTCCTCCGTCTCTCTGAAGGAAAGGTCTGATCTGTTCTAATACTTCCTTAATCTTCTGTTCCATAAATAAACTCCTTTCTCTAAGTCTATTATATACCGAGATAAACTATCGTCGGCTCCATAACATATATTGTGACTGGCTCACCATTTACTATACGTTCTACAAGAATCGTTTTCATAGGGTCGCCATCTCCACCTAAAGTAATATTTCCGGATGCACCCGGATGCTGTGATGTTACACTGAGACTCTTAACAAGGAACTCAGGATCTCTTACTGTTCCGATTCTGTTAATCGACTCAATTGCAATCATATACGCATCGTAAGCGAGAGCCGTTGCAGGTGATGGTACTGCATCCTCACCATACTTCGCCTTGAAAGCTTTTACGAAAGCTTCACTCGTTTCATTTATACTTGTGTCAGCATCGTAATCTGCAGAAAATACTGCAAGACCTATTGCATCGCCTGCTTTTTCAACAAACGATTCTGTTGCCCACACATCAGTTCCGATGAAAATTGCATTAACTCCCAGTTCCTTTGCCTGTTTGAGAATTGCCGCAGCATCATCTTCCCCTGCCGGTACAAACACCGCCTTTATTCCGAGATTCCTGATTGCAAGAAGCGTTGATTCAAAATCTGTCGTTCCTCTCGAATATTCGAAAGTCCTTGCTATTGCAGAAGGATCTCCTGTCATCTGGATAAACTTATCTTCGTATGCGCTTGAAAGTGCAGTCGCAACATCATCACTTGCAGGTCTTATAATTGCAGCCTGTGTTGCTCCGAGGTGTTCAAAAGTGAACTTTGCGAGCGCTATACCCTGATACGAATCTACCGGAGAAACTCTGAAATAATATGAGTTGTTTGCCGTTACGAGCGGATTCGTGTTTGTTATTGCGATTGTCGGGATTTTTGCTTCTTCGACATAGTCGCCGGCTATCATCGAGTATACATTTCCGTAACTACCGAGTATTATTGTAGGTTCTTTTGATATGAGCTCCTGAATCTTCGCTTCAGCAACATATATATCAGACTCATGATCAGCATATATGAGTTCAACCGGTTTTGCAAGACATGTAGGCATGATTTCATGAGCAAGTTCGATGCCCATTTTTTCAAGCTGACCATACTCTTTGTCAGGACCTGTAAGCGGTTCGAAAACTCCTATCTTGACTGTCTCATAAGTTTCCTCGCTCTTGTCGATGAATGTGTGGTAAAAAGCTTCATAGGTCGCACACGAGCTTAAGGAAAGAACCATAACAAGAACTACTATAAACGAAAGAAGCACTCTCGTCTTTTTTTTCATCCGTATTATTCTCCTAAGTATGCCGAACGTACTCTGTCATCGTTTAAGAGTTCCTGGCCTGTGCCTGACATTGTGATAACGCCTGTTTCCATAACATATGCAAAGTGAGAA
Organism: Clostridiales bacterium; assembly: GCA_015058155.1. Classification (GTDB taxonomy): domain Bacteria; phylum Bacillota; class Clostridia; order Peptostreptococcales; family Anaerovoracaceae; genus QAKD01. The sequence goes on from SVCW01000009.1 coordinate 47,516, forward strand.
ATTTCAAGTGCTGCCTTCGCATTCTGTTCGATAAGAAGTACGTTTACGCCGGAATTGTTGATTTCCTTGATAATTGCGAAGATATCCTTGATGATGAGTGGTGCAAGACCGAGTGACGGTTCATCGAGCATAAGAAGTTCAGGCTTTGCCATAAGCGCTCTTCCTACAGCGAGCATCTGCTGTTCGCCTCCTGAAAGAGTACCTGCGAGCTGCCATTCTCTTTCCTTCATACGAGGGAAGAGTTCGTAAACCCACTTCATATCCTTTGCGATACCATCCTTATCTTTTCTGAGATAAGCACCCATCTTGAGATTTTCTTCTACTGTAAGGTCAGGGAATACTCTTCTTCCTTCAGGGCAGAGTACAATTCCCTGCTTTACAACGTCCCTTGTCTGGAACTTTGTAATATCTGTGCCGTTGAATTCAACATGACCGTCTGTTTTATGAACAAGGCTCATGATTCCTTTAAGAGTAGTACTCTTTCCGGCACCGTTAGCACCGATGAGTGAAATAATCTGTCCATCGGCTACTTCCATATTTATACCCCTGAGAGCATGAATTCCACCATAATGCACATGTAAATTTTCAATTTTAAGCATTTAGTCATCCACCCCCAGATAAGCTTCAATAACCCTAGGGTTATTCTGAATTTCAGACGGAGTACCTTCTGCAATGAGAGTACCATAGTCTAAAACGTAAATTCTTTCACTGATTCCCATTACGAACTGCATATGATGTTCGATTGTGAGAATTGATAAGTCGAAATCATCTCTGATCTTTGAAACGAAATGCATGAGGTCATCTGATTCCTGCGGATTCATACCTGCTGCAGGTTCGTCAAGAAGGAGAAGTGTAGGCTTTGTAGCAAGTGCACGTGCGATTTCAAGATGTCTCTGCTTACCATAAGGAAGTGATGTTGAAACATCATCCTTATTCTTTTCAAGTCCGAGAAGTGTGAGAAGTTCCATTGTCTCTTCACGCATTCTCTTTTCTTCCTTGGCATTTATCATTAAAGTTGCAGTAGCAAGGTTAGCCTTGTAGTGCATATGCTTTGCAATAAGAACGTTTTCAAATACTGAAAGTTCCTTGAAAAGTCTGATGTTCTGGAATGTTCTTGCGATACCGCGCTTTGTAATCTTGTCAGGTGTAAGCATTACTGACTTAGTGTACTTACCTTCATTCTGACCCTTGTACATTCCCTTCATCTTACCCTTAGGGAAATTTTCCGCGATTACTTCACCATTCATTTCTACTCTTCCGTTTGTAGGAGGGTATACGCCTGTAATCGCATTGAATGCTGTAGTCTTGCCGGCACCATTAGGTCCGATAAGACCGATGATTTCGCCCTTGTTAACTTCAAGGTTCAAGTTGTTTAAAGCTACAACACCACCGAACTGCATTGTTACATCGCTTAATCTAAGTACGTTTTCCTTACTCATTTAAAGCACCTCCTTCTGCAGCTTCGGCCTTAGCCTTTTTCTTCTTGTTCTTCCCTGTGAAGAAGTTGTATATGCCATCCCATGAGAATTCCTTGTTACCCATGATACCGCGTCTCCAGAAGAGAACTACGATCATGAGGATAACTGAGAATACTACCATTCTGAATCCTGTACGCATAAGAGGAATATGGAATCCGCCGATGTAGTGTTCTACGTCGAGGAATCTGAGCCACCATTCCTTGGCTGCTGTTACGAGGAATGCTGAGATGATGCTTCCTGTCATACTTCCCATACCACCGATTACTACGATGAGAAGAATGTTATATGTCATCGCGATAGGGAATGTTGTAGGAGTAGTTGCTCCGAGGTACTGAACGAGGAGCGCTCCTGAAACGCCTGCAAAGAATGAGCTTATAATAAATGACATTCTCTTGTGCTTTGCAAGGTTGATACCCATAGCTTCTGCTGCGATTTCATCTTCTCTGATTGCCTTGAACGCTCTTCCGTATGTTGAACGTACAACGAGCATGATTATTGTTATACATATAGCTACAACAATAAACGGTGTGAAATATGACGGTAAACCGAACACTTTTGTGAACTTAGGAATTGAGTTAAGTCCGAGTGAACCGTTTGTGATTTTGTTGAAAAGTGAACTTGCAACGAGGATACGTACGATTTCTGCAAAACCGAGTGTTGCGATAGCGAAGTAGTCACTCTTGAGTCTTAGTACAGGAATACCGATCAAGTATGCGAGGAACGCTGCAACAAGTCCGCCGAGAATCATAGCGATAAACGGTGAAAGTTCAATATTCTTGAGCCAGTCTGCTACACCATAAAGATAGTAAACGCCGGCTTTCTTTGATACCGGGATTGTAAATACTGCGAATACGTATGCTCCTACGGCCATGAATCCCGCCTGGCCAAGTGAAAAGAGACCTGTAACACCGTTAAGTAAGTTCATTGAGCACGCTGCGAGCGCATAGATTGCTCCGAGCTGGAGAACTGTTCTGATCATTGATGTCTTATCAGTCATGTAGTAACTGCATGCGATAAAACCTACGATTACAAGTGCAAGAGCAAGGGAGCAAAGATTCTTTGTTTTGTTAGACATAATTTTACACCTTCTCTGACATCTTTTCACCGAACAGACCTGTAGGTCTGAACATAAGAACGATAACTAATATGATGAATGTAAATACATCACTGAATTCTGAGTAGCCGGCTGCCTTGATGAAAGTCTCTGAAAGACCGATTAAGAATCCTCCGACTACTGCACCAGGGATACTGCCGATACCGCCGAATACTGCGGCGATGAAACACTTGAGTCCAGGGAGTGAACCTACGAGAGGATATACTGACGGACGTGGTGTGAAATATAAAATTGAACCAAGCGCTGCAAGGAAACATCCTATTACAAACGTGATACTGATTACATCGTTAATCTTTATACCCATGAGCTGTGCTGTTTCAAAATCCTTTGATACAGCTCTCATAGCCATTCCCACCTTAGTCTTCTTGATGATGAACATAAGAATAAATACAGCGATAATAGTGAGAATCGGTGTGATGAATGTTACGAGTGAAGTTGATACTTCACCAAATTTGATTGTCTTGTTGAGCACAGGGATTGAAGGATATGCCTTCGGAAGTGCTGAGAACAAGTATGTAGCGAAGTTCTGTAAGAAATATGATACACCAATCGCAGAGATCATGATTGACATACGAGGTGCTGTTCTGAGCGGCTTATATGCAGCCTTTTCGATGAGAACACCGAGTACGATTGTTGCAATGATTACAACGATCATTGAAAGATACCATGGCATAACACCCATTGCAAAAATCATAAAATACGCAGACATCATGAAAACGTCTCCGTGTGCAAAGTTAATGAGTCGTAATATACCATATACCATTGTATATCCGATAGCGATCAGCGCATAAATGCTGCCTACCGAAATACCTGCCAAACAATATGAGAGGAAGGATGTAAAATCCATAATTAAACCTCCAAAGTAAACTTATTCCTATAATTAAAAGATTGCGGGGAGGCTATACTGCCTCCCCGCAGCTAAAAAATTCAAGTCAATATATAAATTGATCTATAATTCTTAGAGTTCAGCTACTGACTGAGTCTTTACGAATGAGAATTCCTTAGTTGCTACTGAATCTTCAGTTACAGTCTTGAGGTAAGCTGTATCCTTGATAGCGTCTCCGTTTTCGTCAAATGCGATAGCGCCTGTTACGCCGTCAAACTGTACGTTTACGAGAGCATCTCTGATAGCTACTGAGTTAACAACTTCGATGTCTGTTCCATCGAGTGCTTCGAGTGCGTGGTAAGCAGCCATGTATGTATCATAACCGAGAGCTGATACTGCAGCTACTGTATCTGTTCCAGCATTCCAAGTGAGGTACTGAGCATCGCTGTTTAAGAATACCTTGAATCCATCTACGAATTCCTTAGCGATTGCGTTTGATTCATCCTTTTCATCGAAGAATGTTGAGAATACTGCGCCAACTGCATCTTCTGAGATGATAGCTGCATTTTCCCAAGTGTCACTAGCGAGAACCTGAGCATCGATTCCGTTAGCTGTGATCTGAGGGAGAATGAGTGTAGCTGTTGCGATTGATGATGGAACGAAGATTACTTCTGCGCCTGAAGCCTTAACTGTAGTAAGGATAGCGTTGAAGTCTGATTCGTTTGTCTGATAAGTTTCGTCAGCAACGATTTCGCCACCGAGGTCAGTGTAAGCCTGCTTGAAGAATCCAGCAAGACCTGTTGAATAGTCGTCACCATTCTGGCTGATAACTGCAGCCTTAGTGTAACCAGCATCGATTGCGTAGTTAGCCATTACTGTTCCCTGGAATGGATCGAGGAAGCAAGCTCTGAAGTAGAAGTCGTTTCCAAGAGTTACCTGAGGGTTTGTACATGAACATCCGATTGCAGGAACGCCTGCTTCTGCGAATGTAGGGCCAGCAGCGATTGATACGCCTGAACCGTATGAACCAAGAACAGTTACAACACCCTGTGAAACGAGTGACTGAGCAGCTGTAACAGCAGCAGTCTTATCTGACTGGTTGTCAACTTCTACGAGCTGGATGTCATAAGTAGTTCCATTGATGTCTACTGTTGGGTAGAGGCTGTTTGCATAACGGATTCCGAGTACTTCCTGGATTCCGCCACCGCCGTTTTCACCTGTTGTAGGTTCGAATACACCAATCTTGATTGTTGTACCTTCTACGTCGATTCCTGCAACAACATCTGTATCTTCACCACCGCCGCCACCGCAGCCTACAGCGAAGATTGAGAATACCATTACGAGTACGAGTAAAATTGATATCTTCTTCATAATACTATTTCCTCCTGTTTTGATATCGAAATTATGCATACATTATACCCCTTTTATTTACTAAAGTAAAGAAGTAAATGTTGATTTTGTGCGGTCTTAGGCCCTTTTAGTCCCCTTTTCCCAGCCCTTACCCAAAAAAATTTTTTTAAACATCATTTTTGGGATTTTTATTCAAAATTTATTGTTTCTTGTAACCGGATAATGTTATACTTACATTATGTTCCAGTTAACATTTTTTTAATTTTTGATTTACAGGAGGACAATAATATGAAATGGATTTGCTCAGTTTGCGGTTATGTTCATGAAGGCGACGCAGCACCAGAAAAGTGCCCACAGTGCGGAGTACCTGCAGAAAAGTTCAACGCATCAACAGGCGAAATTGCATGGGCTGATCAGCATGTTGTAGGAGTAGCTCAGGGTGTTGACCCAACTATCATTCAGGACTTAAGAGATCACTTCATGGGAGAATGTACAGAAGTTGGTATGTATCTTGCTATGGCAAGAGTTGCTCACAGAGAAGGTTATCCTGAAATCGGTCTTTACTGGGAAAAGGCTGCATGGGAAGAAGCAGAACATGCTGCTAAGTTTGCAGAACTCCTCGGTGAAGTTGTAACTGATTCAACTAAGAAGAATCTCGAACTCAGAGTTGAAGCTGAAGCAGGCGCTTGCGAATCAAAGAAGGACATCGCAACAAGAGCTAAGCAGCAGAACCTCGACGCTATCCACGATACAGTTCACGAAATGGCTAAGGACGAAGCAAGACACGGAAAGGCATTCGAAGGTCTCCTTAAGAGATACTTTGGCTAATCCTTAAAAAGCCTTTAAAATCAAGGAAAATCAAGATTTTTAGTGACAGGGAATTGAGAAATCAGTTCCCTGTTTTTTC
>SVCW01000052.1 GCA_015058155.1 Clostridiales bacterium
CATACTTTCCACCCTTTTCTTCAAAGTCACGGAGTGTGCGCTGGAAAATGGTTCTGCCGCCTACCGCGTCGATAAGAAGTCGTACTTCAACACCTTCAGAAGCTTTTTTTGCAAGGTGGTTTATTATACCTCTTCCGACATCATCATTCTGAAGAATATAAGTTTCAAAATTGATAAATTCTTTCGCATTCTCTATATCATTATGGATAGCTTCCATAAGTTCCGTTCCATCTGTAAAAATACGGCCGTTATTGTCCTGTGTATAGTATGCTCCTCCGTAAGTCTGATTAAGATGAATCATATCGCGCCAGATATACTCCTCACGATGTGTATATTCATAGTCATCAGACTTCATTTCATCAATCTGCATCTTGAGCGCTTTTCGCGCAAAATACTCTTCATTCTTTGATAGTTTGAATATTCTCTGTCTGGAAATCCCCTGAGAAAGCATTATATAAAAGAAAATGCCGATACCCGGAAGCATATTGAGCACGGCAAGCCACGCAAGAGTCGCAGAAGGATTCTTACGTTCGATAAAAATAATTACAAAAGCTATTATGAAGTTTATAAAGAATACTACTGTGATCGTGAGTGTTCCCCAGGTCTGAATCCAGTTGAGCCACCCCTGGAAAAAATTAATAATTCCAATAGAAAGATTCGTGAACATTGCTTCCCCTTTTTGTGAATCAGAAAACAGGATTATAAAAAATAGTCCTGCAGATTTCTCTACAGGACTAATATTAACAAAAAACTGGCGAATAATCAATACGACAGTTCCCTGTCCATGTCAATTAGCGGGTCAAATCAGTCGAAAATGTTGATATTTTCATATCCGAGATCTTCAAAGTGAAGCTCAGTAGGACCATATGCATATCTCCATCCATACGGAATATCTTCAACTGTTTCAACACCATACACGCTGCAGAAGATGCCATTTGTATCTTCAATCGTAAGGTTAATAAGCTTTCTGTCCATTCTGAAAGACGTAATATTGTCATAAAGTCTGTCAAGATATTCTTCGAATATTTCATCGTTATTCAGAACTTCCGAAACCTCTACTCCAGGTGTTTCGTATTCCATCTGTCTTTCAATGGCCTTTCTCATTGCATACTTGATTCTTTCTTCTACGTCTACATCTTCATAGAAAAGATCTGAAAGTTCAAGCGGTTCAAGAATACCTTTTTCTACTTCTCTAAGGTCATATACGTCATTATATGCTGCATACTCTTCGAGATAGCTTGCATTCTTGTTTGGACCATACTCTGTAATATAGTGGTTATCACTCTTATAGGCATTCATGAACGGTCCGAATTTCGAAGTTGATGCGTGTCTGTAGAATTGTGAATCTATGCTCGATTCAGGATCCTTCATCATAAGCGCTTCGCTCATCGCAGGCTCAAGAACTTCTCTTACTTCTTCATCTGTAACTGTAAGGAATCCGAGAAGTTCTTCCTTTATTACATCAGGTGTACCTTCGATAACAGTTCCTGTAAGATAAACGTATGTGTTATCTACCTGGTAATTCTCTTCCTTGAGAGGTTCGTTCTTGATATTGTATTCATAAGGGAACATCTTGATTGCCGGCTCATCTGACTCGTAAATATTCTCATCAGGATCATAGAATCTTGCTGTAACTGCGCTCACATCTCTGTACGGAATAGTTATAGTCGAATAACCGAATTCTGAAGTAAGAAACTCAGGTGTCTCATAATCAAAAATCAAAGTGATTCCGGAAACACCAAGACTGTACTTCTGTTCAGGCTTGATTCCTGTGAACTGTCCCGAAAGCTGGATGTTAGTTCCTACAAACCAGCCCTCTTCATCCCCGTTGCCATTACGGAGTTCTTCCTTTACAATTTCGTTGAGATATGCGTAAGGATCAATATCATCACAGAAAAGCGCTTCGAGCGGCACCTCTTCGCCTGTATTAAGGTCAATATTTATCGGTTCAAGATAACTAACATAATACTGAACCGGCGAACCCCATTCTTCAATTCTTCCTTCTGCATCAAGGTACTGCGCATAGTATGAAAAAGTCACCGAAAGAATATTGTTGAGGTTTCCGCTTGAATACATACTGGCTGTCGGATAGTAGTATTTCGACTCAGGAATCACAGGATTTTCGCCTATGCACTGCTTGATTCCTCTGTATGGCGGGATAAGACCGACATTGTCTATGTAATGCTGCTTGAGCTTGGCATTTATCTTGTCTTCAATCTCCTTGTCCTTAAGGCCGGAAATCTGGATATAGTTTCCGTCAAATCTTGCGTCGCTTTCGACATACTGAGCTTTGTCAGTTTCGTTCATTTCGCTGTATTCCCATGCCGAAGGATAGTCTTCAGGCTGAGTCTCGCCGTTTGGGAACGCATCGATTATAATTATTTCAATCGGGTTTTCAACAAAGTAGTAAATCTCATTCGGCGAGTTTACTTTGTTACCCATATGACTTCTTGTATATTCTGTTTTGTCCTGTCCGCTTGTTTCCGGCTGTTCTTCACCGCTTGAGTCACCACCGCATGCAGCAAGTGAAAACAGCATTGTAAGAGCAAGCAGTATCGCAAGTGTGCGTCTTAAACTATTCTTCATAACACCTGCCTCCTTCTAGTCAAATATCACGAGGTTGTCATATCCGATTCTGATGTACGGAATATGGTAAAGTGAGTTTGTATATCTTCCGAGTTCATAGCCTTCCGGTCCATTGTACGGATCGCAGCCGTAAACTTCTTCGAAAATCTTAGCCGAAGTATTGTAATCCGGATACGTGAGTGACATCTGGGTAGAACTTAATGAAAAACCTGTTGCCGCATGATAAAGCTCGTCGAGATACTTTTCATCGAGAGCAACCTTTTCAGGACTTCCTTCACAGAAGAAAACATACTTTTCGCCCGGATGTTCTCTCTCGTATTCTTCAGCTACCCAGAGAAGACACTGGTTGGCCTGCCACTTCATGTCATCTTTTATGATTGTTTCATAATCCACGCCTTCTTTGAATATGTCGTCAAGTTCAAGTGGCTTTGTGTCTTCATTGATGTCTTCTCTTAAGTCATACACTTCGTAAAACATGGCATGCTCGTTCCAGCCGAAGTTTCTGTGGTCAGGATCACCCCATGTGCCGTGGTTTGCATTGATATATCGTGCAATTTCTCTTGTTATAGTTGCGTAATTGCCGGCAACATACGAATTTACATAATTGCTGACACTCATATAGAGACTGTCAAAAGCAGCGTCGGTCGTATTTTCAGCCTCAACTCTTGCAGTCATTTCAGCATATTCCTTATCATAATCAAGCGCTGAAAGTTCAACCATCTTATCCTTAATTACTTCAGGAATATCTTCTGTCGCAACTGCTCTTCTCTGGAAAATCATATCATCATAATCTGAGTTCACTTCCCATACAAGAGCATCTTCAGGCCTTAGACCACTACCGATGAGATACTTTTCACGAGGCTCTTCTGTTTCGTAAATATTTTCATCGGCACTGTAAAATCTGTCTGTGATAGCAAAGTCTTCAGTAAAAGGTACGTACACAGTCTGAGGTGCGAAATCTCCTGAAAGTTCCGGTGTTTCATAGTCAAATATAAGCACAAGCCCGGACTGATTTATATAGTATTTCTGATCAGGTTTAATACCTTCAAAGGTACCGATAAGCCTTAAGTCAGGCTCAATGCCGAGAACATCTTCCTGTTCATAGTCACCTTTTTCAAGTTCTTTTTTCACAAATTCAGTGAGATATTCAAGTCCGTCGACATCGTCGCAGAAAAGGACTTCAATCGGTATTTCTTCGCCTGTATTTAGATCAATATTCATTGTTTCAATGAAGTTCAGATAAATATACGGATTGTTTGTTCCGTAAGTTCCCGACTGATCCGTATACACTCTGTATCCTCCCATATGTATGGAAAGGATATTGTTGTGTGTAAATGAATTTGTAAGGAATAATGTCGGAAATGTCGTATCCTGCCTTATAGGCTGAGGGTTGTCACCGAGAAGCGCCTTGATACCTCTGTATGGAGGAAGTCTGTCGAGATTCTCCATATAGAGATTCCTGATTCTTTCATTTATCGAAGCTTCGAGTTCCTTATCTTTAAGACCTGAAATCTGGCAGTAGCTTCCCTGAAAAGCGATATTATCAAAGTCAAATTTTGCCTGTTCTTCAGGTGTAAGTTCGTTCAGATACTCCCATGAGCTCGGAATACCATCCTGTTTCTCTGTTCCGTCTGCATATGTATCAATCTGTGTAAATTCAAGACCGTTTACAGTCATATATTTTGTCTTTGCAGGTGAATTCACTTTGTTGCCCATATGCACACGCTCGTGCTTCGGCTCCTCATTTGCATCAGGTACTTCAGCATCAGTTCCTGATCCCCCGCATGCGGCGAGCGTAAATATCATAACAAGCGCAAGCAGTAAGCTTATGAATCGTTTATTGTCAAATTTCATGCTCCCCGCCTCCTTTTCACTAATCCTTAATGTTTGAACTATTCTTCTACACTGTCTACTCTAGGCACGTAACCGGCTTCTCTTCCTGTCTGCTGTCCCTGAGGGCCTGTAATCCATTCTACGATTGCTCTTATCGGGCTGTCTTCAGGAGTATCAGCATCGATGATTACGTATGAAGGATTGATGAGCGGATATGTTCCGTTTGCGATTGTATCATCACTCGGTTCGATTCCTTCGATGCCGATAAGCTTGATCTGGTCAGTATAGTGCATGCTTGTCACATAGTAATAATATGAGTAGCCGATTGCACCTTCTGAATTGTCGTATGATGCTACTGCGTCAACGATGCCGCCCATATCAGCAATTTTGTATTCTGTAGGAGCTTCCATGATTTCATCTTCAGGAATGATGTAGTGGTACATTCCAGTCTGGCTTCCTGAGTTGTTCGGTCTCTGGTATGCGATGATTTCAGCATCTTCACCGCCTACTTCCTTCCAGTTTGTAATTTCTCCGCTGTAAATGTCATGGAGCTGGTCAACTGTAAGACTGTCAACAGGATTGTCCTTGTTTACGAAGAAAACGAATGCCCCGTTCAGGAATGGTGTAAGTTCAAACTCAAATCCTGCATTATCAGCCATTTCCTGCTGTTCTTCTGAAGGCATTGAACAGAAAATCATGTCAACCCTGCCGTTTATGAGATTTTCGTATGCACCATCAGTCTTGTTGCAGAGCACCCACTGACGCGCTTCTTCGATTTCCATATCAAGGAGTTTTGCCGCCATGAGTTCATAATATGGCGCAAGTGCTGTTGCTCCGTCTATAATCGGAAAATCATCCGTAGTAAAATTAAGTGTAATTGCTTCTGTCTGCTGCTGTTCTCCGCCCTGCTGACCGCCGCATGCAGCAAGTCCGCCAAGTACAAGAACGAGAGCGAGCATAATACTTAAAACTTTCTTCATCTTCTTCATTTTTGAATCCCCTTTCATTTTAGTAATCCGGCAGTAGTATTGTTTTCCTATACCGCCTAGTCTTCTGCCTAAGGTTTCTTACTTTTAATATACTTTATGATTTTACCTGTGTCCATCACACTTTTGTGCGTTTCCGCAGTAAAGTATTTGATATTTAGACGAAAACTAAAATATTTTGTTCCAACTTTTATGATAGAATATTTATATACGGGGAATAAACAATTTCGGAGACTCATACATGTCCACTTTACACGGATTTGATGTAGATTTTAAGATTTACCCGTTGTTTGCCGGGTATTTATGATATATATTATATTATGAAGAAATATGAAATGGAGGGCCGCGTCGCTAAAGGGAATGCGACTGGAAGTTGCGGTCAGAAGGAGGTAATTTATGAATATTAATTTTAACGAAAAGAAGGGTTTCATCTGCGATATGGACGGAGTTATCTATCATGGTAACAAAATCCTCCCTGGTGTAACAGAATTTATTGAATGGCTTCAGAAGGAAGGAAAGCAGTATCTCTTCCTCACAAATAACAGCGGTCTCACACCGAAGGAACTTCAGAACAAGCTCGCCAGAATGGGCCTCAATGTTCCTGAAACTTGTTTTTATACAAGTGCTCTTGCGACTGCGCGTTTTATCAGCGAACAGAGTCCGGGATGCTCAGTATATGCTCTCGGTGAAGCAGGTCTCTTAAACGCACTCTACGATGCAGGAATCACAATGAACGATGTGAATCCTGACTACGTTGTAATAGGTGAAGGCAAGGCATACTCACTCGACACACTTACAAGAGCCGTAAATCTTGTAATGAAGGGTGCCAAGCTCATCGGTGCAAACTATGACTCAAACGGACCTATGGAAAACGGTATCGTTCCGGCATGTCGTGCACTCGTGGCTCCAATCGAAATCGCAACAGGCAAGCAGGCATACTTCTGCGGCAAGCCGAATCCGCTCATGATGAGATCAGGACTCAAGATGCTTGGCTGCCACTCAGGCGAAGCAGTTATGATTGGCGACCGTATGGATACAGACATCATCTCAGGTCTCGAATCAGGCATGGATACAGTTCTCGTTCTCTCAGGCGTAACAACAAGAGAAGAAGCTGAAAACGCATTTGCTTACAAGCCTACAATGATTCTTAACGGAGTCGGAGATATCGTCCGTGAAGCAGTAAACCAGAAATAATCAGATATAAATACCGGAAGCAGGATATTCCTGCTTCTTTTTTATTTGTTATGGTATATTCTTTTGTCATAAAAGGGAATATAATGGTTATAGAAACTTTCGGGAGGATGGTATGAGTTCAGTTCAGAAGTCGACAATATTTGTCGCAATCATAACATCATTTATAACAACATTCATGGGTAGCGCACTCAATCTTTCAGTTCCTGTAATGAGTGAAGAGTTTGATGTAAGCGCAGGTGCCATCGGCTGGGTTGTAACGATATACATGCTTATTTCCTCTGCCTTTTCGGTGCCTTTCGGCCGAATCGCAGATATCACTGCAAGAAAAAGAATCCTTGTCACAGGAATTGCGATATTCTCAGCATCCGCACTCTTTGCTGCTTTTTCTCAGAATCTCGCAATGGTACTCATCGGAAGAGGAGCTCAGGGGTTTGGAGCATCGATGATTTTTGCAACGAACCAGGCAATCCTCGTAGCGGAATTTGATCCGAAAGATAGAGGAAAAGTCCTGGGCTATGCGACAGCCTCTACTTATCTCGGGCTTGCCCTCGGCCCTGTCCTCGGAGGTGTGCTCAACCATTACCTCGGCTGGAGATCAATCTTTGCAATCACTTTTGCTATCGCACTCATTGTATTCATTGAAGCAGTAAGAAAAGTACCGCTCCGTGAACACGAAGGTGAAAAGACAAAGATGGATGTATCAGGCGCAGGTCTCTATGTTGCCATGATTGTCACATGTGTGTACGGACTCACTTCACTTGCTGAAGGCTGGATTCCTGTCGTATGTCTTGCTGCAGGTCTCTTAATCGGTTTCTTCTTCGTGAAAAAAGAGCTCCGAACTCAATCTCCGGTAATAG
>SVCW01000010.1 GCA_015058155.1 Clostridiales bacterium
AACCTCTTCCTGACCTTCAATAATATCGTATCTGAAACGCTTCTTACCAAGGTAGCTTTCGAGGCTCTTCGGTGTGATTCTGTATGAATCCTTATTTGTAGTCACAAGCTTGAGAGTAACCTTACGGCAGATATTTGCAATTTCTCTTTCGAGGTTTCTCACGCCTGATTCTCTTGTATAGTAGTTGATAAGATCCCTGATTGTGTTTTCAGGAATTGTGATGTTTTCCTTTGTAAGTCCGTGTGTTTCGCACTGCTTAGGAATAAGGTGACGCTTTGCAATTTCAACTTTATCTTCTTCTGTATATCCTTCAACACGGATGAGTTCCATACGATCAAGGAGCGGACGAGGAATAGTTTCTGTTGAGTTTGCTGTTGTGATGAACATTACCTTTGAAAGATCAAAAGGAACTTCGAGGTAGTGATCCACAAAATCCTTATTCTGTTCAGGGTCGAGAACTTCGAGAAGTGCTGATGCAGGGTCGCCCTTGAAGTCTGCACCAATCTTGTCTACTTCATCGAAAAGGAAAACAGGGTTATTAGTGCCGGCTTCCTTGATGCATGACATGATACGGCCCGGAATAGCTCCGATATATGTTCTTCTGTGACCTCTGATTTCAGCTTCGTCTCTTACTCCACCGAGTGACATTCTTACGAATTCACGACCTGTTGCACGTGCAATTGACTTCGCAACCGAAGTCTTTCCAACTCCCGGAGGGCCTACAAGGCAGAGGATAGGCCCCTTGATCTCACCGCGTCTTTCAACGACTGCGAGATATTCAAGAATTCTTTCCTTAACCTTTTCAAGTCCGTAATGATCTTCGTCGAGAAGCTTTTCAGCCTTCTTTAAATCAATCTTACCCTTTGTTGACTTGTTCCAAGGGAGTTCGAGAATTGATTCGATATATGAACGTGCTACGTTGCTTTCTGCTGACATAGGCTGAAGTTTCTGGAATCTGTCGATTTCCTTTTCAACCTTCTTTTCAGTCTTTGCGTTCATCTTGAGTTTCTTGAGCTTAGTCTTCCAGTTTTCCACTTCATCAGCGATATCTTCTTCAACGCCGAGTTCTTCCTGGATAGCTCTCATCTGCTCTCTCAGATAATATTCCTTCTGGTTCTTATTCATCTGAGACTTAACCTTTTTGTTGATATCAGCCTCAATCTGCTTGATTTCGTTTTCACGATTAAGAAGTTCATGAAGCTTCTTAAGTCTTAAAGCAGGATCAAGTTCATCGATTAAAACCTGCTTGTCTTCAATCTTTACTCTTAAATGTGAAGCGATGGCATCAGCAAGTCTTCCCGGATGTTCAATTCCCTGGATTGTAAGATAAGTTTCATTTCCGTTTTCTCTGTCAGCAATGTACTCATCAAATGCATCGAGAACGATTCTCTTTATCGCTTCAACTTCAGGTGTGTAATCAACATCAGGTTCATCAATTTTTTCTACTGTACACTTGAAATATGGTACTTCAAAAAGCATTTCGTCGATGCGTCCTCTGTGGAGGCCTTCAACAAGAACTCTTATTGAATCTCCCGGAAGTTTAAGCATCTGCTTTACCTTTGCTACTGTACCGATTTCATAAAAATCACCGATTGTCGGTAAATCTGTATTTTCATCCTTCTGACTAACGAGGAAGACCTGATTGTTTGTAATCATCGCTCTTTCAAGCGCCTTGATTGACTTTTCTCTTCCTATGTCAAAATGGAGTACCATATTCGGGAAAATTGAAAGGCCGCGGAGCGGAATCATCGGCATTTCAGGATTCTTTTCTTCCTGAGGCTCTGATGTTTCTGCTGTTTCCGGAGCTACTGCAGTTTCTTCTTCCTGCAATGTTTCGTCCTTTGTTTCTTCCGTTTCAGGCACATCATTTATAATCTTCTTTTCTTCTGTCACGTTTTCTCCTCCTTGTTCTTTCCCCTTCGAAAAAAGGGCAGGACGATTTCGTCATACCCTTTCCTGTTTTTTCGATTCCTGCTTACGCAAGTTCCGGCTCGCTTCTGTGTTCTTCGCCGTTTTCGGCAAAAACGAGAACGGGCTTTGATACTTTATCGATTGTATCCTTTGTAATGATGCACTTTACTACATCATTTCTTGACGGAATCTCATACATAATATCCGTCATAACTTCTTCAAATATACTACGGAGACCTCTCGCACCTGTCTTTCTTTCGAGAGCCTTTTCAGCAATTCTTTCAATCGCTTCTTCTTCAATCACGAGTTCTACGCCATCCATTTCAAGAAGCTTTGTGTACTGCTTGCTGAGTGCGTTTTTAGGCTCTGTGATGATTCTTATGAGAGCTTCCTTTGAAAGTTCGTCGAGTGCAACAGTCACAGGAAGTCTTCCGATAAATTCCGGAATGAGACCGTACTTAAGTAAATCTTCAGGCTGAAGTTTACTTAAAATAGCCTTTTCTTCCACTTTGCTTGACTTGATTTCAGAATTAAAACCGATAGTCTTTTCACCGATTCTTCTCTGAATAACCTTGTCAAGGCCTGCGAATGCGCCGCCGCAGATGAAGAGTACGTTTGTTGTATCAAACGGTATGAATTCCTGGTGAGGATGCTTACGTCCGCCCTGAGGTGGAACGTTTGCGATTGTTCCTTCGAGGATCTTAAGGAGCGCCTGCTGTACACCTTCACCGCTTACGTCACGAGTGATTGACGGATTGTCTGATTTTCTCGCAATCTTGTCAATTTCGTCAACGTATACGATACCGCGCTGAGCTCTTTCGAGATCCCAGTCAGCAGCCTGGATAAGCTTGAGAAGAATGTTTTCTACGTCTTCACCAACATATCCGGCTTCTGTTAAGGCTGTTGCATCAGCAATTGCAAAAGGTACATTGAGTATCTTTGCAAGTGTCTGTGCAAGAAGAGTCTTACCCGAACCAGTAGGCCCGATCATAACGATGTTACTCTTCTGGAGTTCAACACCGTCATCCTTGACGCTCTGCTGACTCTTGATTCTCTTGTAGTGATTATATACTGCAACTGCGAGTGCTTTCTTTGCATTGTCCTGCTCGATTACATATTCCGAAAGCATTGCAGAAATTTCCTGAGGAGTAGGAAGCTTTGAGCCTTCGCTCTTTCTTACTGCCGCCTTCTTCTGCATAGCAAGTTCTTCTGCGATGATGTCTGTACAAAGTTCCACACATTCGTCGCAGATATATACATTCGGACCAGCAATCAGCCTGCGGACCTGATCCTGCGGTTTGCCGCAGAAAGAGCACTTGAGCTGCTTTGTTGTGTCGTCATATTTTTCTGTCATTGAAATCCCCCGTTACTATCTTTTAGTGATAACCTGGTCGATGAGGCCGTATTCTTTTGCTTCTTCAGCGCTCATGAAATTATCTCTGTCAGTGTCCTGTTCAAGCACTTCAAGCGGTTTTCCTGTGTTATCTGCTAAAATCTGATTGAGCTTTTCTCTTGTCTTCAGAATCCAGTCCGCATGGATCTTGATATCTGAAGCCTGGCCCTTAACTCCGCCAAGTGGCTGGTGAATCATAACTTCTGCATTAGGAAGAGCATATCTCTTGCCCTTTGTTCCTGATGAAAGAAGGAATGCACCCATACTTGCAGCGAGTCCGATACAGATTGTTGAAACATCAGGCTTGATGTACTGCATTGTGTCATAAATAGCCATTCCGGCTGTAACACTTCCGCCCGGGCTGTTGATATAAATCATGATATCCTTATCAGGATCTTCCGCCTCAAGGAAAAGGAGCTGTGCAACTACTACGCTTGCAACGTCGTCGTTGATTTCTCCACCGAGGAAGATGATTCTGTCCTTAAGGAGTCTTGAATAAATATCATATGAACGTTCGCCTTTGCTTGTCTGTTCAATTACATAAGGTACTAATGGCATTTGTAATCCTCCATTATTCTTTCTAATCTCTTTATTCCCCAAAAACACTATTTAATAACAGCGTTAGCGAAGATGCAGTCAATTGCCTTTCTCATCTGAAGGTCTCTTGCAACCATTCCGAGCTGTCCGCCGAGCATTCCTCTTAACTGTTCAGCATCCATTCTGTACTGGATAGCCATCATTTCGAGTTCCTTAGTGATTTCTTCGTCAGTTACTTCGAAACCTTCCATTTCAGCTACTGCTGAGAGGAGCATCTTAGTCTTTACTGCTCTTTCGCAATCTTCCTTGATCTGTTCCTTAACATCTTCGATTGTTGTCTGAGTGAGTTCGAGATACTTGTCAAGTCCGAGTCCCTGGTACTGGAGCTGGTAATCGAATTCCTTGATTCTAGCGTCCATTTCGTCTTCGATCATTACTTCTGGAGCGTCGAATTCGTTCTTATCGTAAACAACCTTGATTGCTTCGTTCTTCATTTCGTTTTCTGCTCTTGCAGCGTTTGCCTTTGCAAGACCGTCCTTAACGTCGTTAACGTATTCTTCGAGAGTATCGAATTCTGAAATATCCTTTACGAATTCATCGTCGAGTTCAGGAAGTTCTTCAACCTTAACTTCGTGTACCTTACACTTGAATACTACAGCTGCACCTGCGAGATCTTCTGCTGGGTAATCTTCTGGGAATGAGAGTTCTACGTCCTTTTCTTCTCCAGGAGCAACGCCAACGAGCTGTTCTTCAAATCCAGGGATAAATGTTCCTGAACCGAGTGTAAGTGGGAATCTTTCAGCTGTGCCGCCTTCGAACTGTTCTTCGCCCTTGAATCCAGCGTAGTCGATAACTACTGTGTCACCGTTTTCAGCAGGTCTGTCAACAACTGTGAGTCTAGCGTTTCTCTTCTGAATAGCCTTGAGTTCGTCAGCAACCATTTCTTCTGTTACTTCGTATTCAACCTTTTCGATTTCTACGCCCTTGTAATCCTTAACTTCGATTACAGGATAGCATTCTACTTCAACTGTGATTGTAAAGCCTTCGCCCTTCTTGAGTTCTGTGAAGTCAGCGATAGGTCTGTTGATAACGTCGAGATTGAGTTCATCGAGAGCTACCGGATAGTTTTCTCCGAAGATTTCGTTTACAGCGTCTTCCCAGAAGATGCCTTCGCCGTAGTTGTTTTCGATGATCTTTCTTGGAGCCTTACCCTTACGGAATCCGTCTACAGGGTACTTGTCCTTGTTTGCCTGATAAGCATTGATAACAGCAGCTTCAAATTCTTCTGCTGTGATGTCCATTGTGAACTTTGCGATATTCTTTTCCTTTGAAATGAGTGTAGTTTTCATTTGATATATATCCTCCTAAAATTGTAAACTCCATTAATGCCTCTGTCTTTTCAGCGACATGCCAATATATTATACCCCTTCAGCACTAAAAAGTAAACGTTTTAGCCCTAAAATTAGGTGAAAAATAGGTGAAACATTTAAAAAAGAGCGTCTTTTTTGCTGGTTGACGCTCTTTTCATTGTGTTTTTAGTTATTTTCTGCCTTTTTACATGGTGTTTTGTGTACCTTACGGTAAATATCCATGTGAATTATATTAAATTTATCGTGTGGCAGAAGTTTTTCTTACTACTCAGTTATAAGTTCAAGTCCACGTGCGTACTTGCTCTTTTCTTCCGGCTCGAGACCGTATGTGTTTCTCATTGTTTCACTGAGTGTTTCAAGCTCATCTCTGTCACCTGAGAAGAGTTCGAACTCTATTTCAGAGATTGGTGCATTGCCGCAACGTGTGATTACTTCGCCGTTATCGATTGAAACTTCAATGATGCTCTTTCCTGTATCAATTCTGAAACGCCTTCTTAAAACGCCTACTTCAACGTTGCTGTAAAGTGGCTTGTCACCAACGATTTCGATTACGTCTCTTCCGATTTCACTTTCCTTGAAGAGATTGATATCAGGCGAGATGAGGCATTCGTTTCCATCGATAGGAACGTTAACTTCACCTCTTATATGTGTTGCACCTTCTGTTCTTCCCGACCACTTAAGCGTTGCGACTGCATATTCGCCTTCGATTCTTACTCTGAGCGCGATGTCATGCTTTGAGAGCGCGCCATCTTCAGTGTCGAAGTACGCCGACTTCATGTAGAGTGTTTCTCTTGAACCTGCCTCTTCCATCGATGCAAGGTACTTATCTTCCCAGATCCTGTCGGCTGTTTCTCCGTCCGGAACTAAATATTTAACTTCAATTTCCATTGCAATTTCCTCTTTTGTTTGTTTTTGCATTTTGCAGCCTGTTTCCTGGGAGGACATGATCCTGCATCCCCGGAATCTGCGCGTTTTCTGCAAGTGCATTTTGGTGCTTCCGCAAAATCCGCTATTTAGCTGCCTATTTTAAATTTCCCATTTTTAAGCATTTTAAACTGCCTAGCCATAGCATATTAGCATTTTTGAATGAAAAAGGCAAGTAAGTATTAATCTCCGAGGGATATGATACCATCCGAGGATATGATACCATCCGAGGATATGATACCATCCGAGGTAGTAAACAATACTAGTGAAAAAGTGTTTTGTTTACTATACAAATCGCAACTATCCTTTCACACATAGCTGCAATAGTAAACATATTCTACGAGATATAATTATTTTTACTTCTTTTGTTTTGTTTTTCAATGTTGCTAGCAAAAAACGAGTTCCGAATACTGATTTTTCTTGATTCTGTAGTAAACTTTCCAGTATTTCAGTAACGATGTTTACTTAATAACTATACATCACTCTTTTTCTAAAGATCTGTCAGTAAAACAAATGCTATCTGAAAGAAAATGTTTACTACTTCACATCTCTGCCTGGCTGGCAGGGGAGCAAGCAGTCAAATGGAGGTGTCAACTGGCAGAGAAACAATCATTCAAGTGAATGCGCTAAACTGGCAGGGGAGCAATCGGTCCTGTGGCTCTTTCTGCCTGGCAAAAAAGACTAGATATCCTGGTGTTCGATTTCGCGAAGCTCCGGACAATTACTTGTTTTAGCAATGAGCTCTTTGCTTTTTATCGGTACAGTCCGCGCCGGGATTCCGACTGCAAGTGATCCCGGCGCGACATCACGCGTCACAACGGCGCCGGCGCCGATAACAGAGCCTGCTCCTACGCGTACGCCTTCAATAATAACTGCATTTGCTCCTACGAAAACATTATCTTCAATTACAGTAGGGACTGCGCTTTCAGGCTCAATAACGCCTGCAACAACGGCACCGGCGCCGATGTGGCAGTCCGCGCCAACCTCGGCCCGCCCGCCGAGGACGGCGCCCATGTCGATCATGGTGCGCGCACCTACGCGCGCACCTATGTTGATAATCGCGCCCATCATGATGACCGCATTATCTCCGATAGAAACCTTTTCGCGAATTATCGCTCCCGGCTCAATTCGCGCATTTATCCCGCCGATATCAAGAAGAGGTACTGCCGAGTTCCTCGCCAGTACTTCAATTTCAACCGCGAGCCCGCAAGAAACTTTTTCCTCACCAGCTTTTCCAGCATTACCGCAGACAATCTTCTCTATCTCCGAAACACCTTCGCGCACTTTCAGATACTCGCCAAAAACAACAATAGTGTTCACGCAATCAAAAACCTTGCACCCGGCAAACAACTCATTAAGCTCATCAAATACTCTGTGCTTTCCTTCCCTCAAGGCTGAATCACGTTTCATTTTCTCTCCGCCAGCAGCGCCTTCGGAAAGACTTGCCGGCAGGCTGATATATGCCTTTACAGGTGTTTTCTTTTCAGCATTTCTTATGTAACTGATCAGTTCACCCGAGCTCATTTCCCCTACTTTTCTCCCCAAAGCACATCCTCCATATCATAGAGTCCTGCTGATGCGGCGCAGGCAAATTCTGCTGCCTTTAAAGCTCCAGATGCAAAAATTCTTCTTGAGCCTGCGCTGTGTGAGACTTCAATTACTTCATCATCCCCTGCAAATATGACTGAATGCTCGCCTACAATTCCTCCGCCTCTCACCGCATGAACTCCGACTTCAAGAGGCTTTCTTTTTGAGCTTCCAAAACGACCGTATGTGAACTCATACTTTCCGCTTTCATTTATCGCATCTGCAAGAATTATTGCCGTTCCGCTTGGAGCATCAATCTTGCGTTTGTGATGTTTCTCCACGATTTCAATATCATAATCGTAAGAAAGTACCCTTGCAAGCTCTGCTACAACCTTCTTCACCACATTTACACCAAGGGAAAAATTTGCCGAAAAAACGACAGGAACGCTCATCCCTGCAAGTGCAATTCTCGCCCTTTGTTCATCGTTGAATCCTGTTGTCGCTATAACAAGTGCCGCGCCTTCTTTTTCTGCATAATCACAAAGCGATAAAACATTTGCGGGGTTACTGAAATCAATAATCACATCCGGTCTTCCCGAAACAGAAACACAGTTCTTTCCTTCTTCGCTGCTTCCAAAACACTTTTCGCTACTTTTTCCTTCTTCGCTGCTTCCAAAATACTCTTCGATACTCTTTCCTGAAAGTGGTTCATACATACCTGCATATTCATAATCCGCTCCGCCTGATATTTTTTCTGACAGTATCTTTTCAACTTCACGGGCCATCGCTCCCGCTCCACTAATACCTATTCTCATAAAAAAACGCCTCCGAATAAACTTTTTACAAGTCTATTCGAAAGCGTATATATTATTCTGATTTCTGATGACCACCGTGTCACTTTAAAACTCTCTATGACTTTTCCGGTCTGTTGACGAGTACGACTCCGATAACCATAAACAGAAGTCCGACAACTGTATGAACGCCCCACGGGTCTCCGTCCATCATGATTCCGGAAATAGCTCCGACAATCGTAACGAGATTGTCCTGAACCGTTGCCACGATATGAACAGGAAGTTCTGACAGGCACAGATTGCAGAAAACATAGCATATGAATGTGCAACCTACACCAAGGAACATGATCGACCAGAAAGTTCCCGCATCTGTAAAACAAACTCTTACATAATCGAAGCTGCCCTTCTGAAGAAGGACAATGATGTTGAACACTATACTTCCTTCAACAGCCATGAGAAGCGTTCTTTCAAAAGTCGTAAAACGATCCGAAAGATTATGCGATGATATAAGGAAAAGCGATGATGAAAACGCCGTGATAAAGAGAATCACATAGCCGAGCGCTTCTCCACCGAGTGAAAAACCTTCTGCAAAAACAACCGTGCAGAGCACACCCGCAAAAGCGATTACAATTGCAAACTTTGCTACCTTGTCAATCTTTGCTCCCATGAAAAGAGTCTGAATAATCATAACAAGGACCGGGGTGAGCGCAATGATAATCGCTGATTCCGAAGCAGTTGTCATTGCAATTCCGTAAGTTTCAGTGATTCCATAAACGACAGGCTGCGCAAATCCGCAGAGGAGCATTGCCTTTACCGGCTTACCCCGAAAGTCTACCTTGATGATTCTGACAGCCGCAAGTGCCACCAGAATCAAAGCTCCGAGCGTCCATCTGGCTGCAAGAACTTCCATGGGTGAAAGTATTTTAAGCGCTGCAGTAGTACCTACAAATGAAAATCCCCAGATTCCCGAATACACTACGAGGAAAAAATATACAAGTCCTTTATTCATTGATTATTCCCTCGATTCTATGTATTAACATACCGAGGGCCACAAGGTTATACCCACCTTCCGGAATAATAATATCTGCATATTTCTTGCTCGGTTCAACAAACTGTTCGTGCATAGGCTTGACAGTTGTCAGATACTGAGTAATTACAGATTCGAGACTTCTTGCTCTTTCCTGAACGTCTCGTAAAATACGGCGCACAATACGAACATCCGCATCAGTATCTACAAATACCTTTATATCAAACATGTCGCGAAGCTCTTTGTTCTCAAAAATAAGGATTCCGTCAACCATGATAACACGTGCAGGATTTACAATAACAGTTTCATCAGAACGATTATGGATTGTGTAATCATAAACCGGCTGCTCGATTTCGTGTCCTTCCTTAAGCAGCTTCAGATGTTCAATCATGAGCTCTGTTTCAAAAGCATCAGGATGATCATAATTAACCTTTGCACGTTCATCATATGTACGTCCAACCTGTCTATTATAATATGAGTCATGACAGATAACAGTAATCTGATCCTTGAACTCTTGCTTAATTCTTTCGATAAGTGTACTTTTTCCACTTCCTGATCCACCGGCAACGCCGATAAGAATCACTTTGTCCTTCATACTATTCTACCTTCCTGTCTTCTTCTGTTGCTATAGCACCTAGTTTATATGTCGATTTTTCAAGTTCAAGCAATATGTTCTTGATTTCTGAAACACGCTTTGCCGAAAGATCATCCGTAACGGCAAGGTCTGCATTTCTCAGGATATTATCAAGAATATCCTCGATACCTGCAATTCTGTCTCTTATTTCAACTATTTCTTCTTCTTTATCTTCAACAATCTGTTCGTAGATTTCAGTTACATGTTCGCCTGTTTCAAGCTCGTATTCCGAGTTTCCATCTACAACCGTACATTCATAACCAAGCTCCCCTTTGACATATTCCTGGAAAGCATACTTTGCTTCAGGCTCTCCGTGGACAAGGAATATCTGCTTAGGGAACATCTGAAATCCTTTTAACCACTCTAAAAGGCCGTCACGATCAGCATGACCCGAAAAACCTTCAAGATTGTAAATTTCAGCATTTATTGCGATATCTTCGCCGAAAAGTCTGGCTGTCTTCGCACCTCCGAGTATATGACCTCCAAGAGTACCCTTTGCCTGATATCCTACAAAAACGATACTGTTCTTCGGATTCCAGAGGTTGTGCTTGAGATGATGCCTTATTCTTCCTGCATCGCACATTCCACTTGCAGCAATGATGATTTTCGGATTCTTATCTTCATTGATTGCCCTTGATGCAGCTGTCGAAAGCGTAAAGTTGAGATTTTCAAAATCGAGAGGGTTGTCCCCTGCTACGATAAGCTCTTTCATCTCTTCATCGTAAACCTGCGCATTCTTAAGGAATACTTCGGTTGCTTTTACTGACATAGGGCTGTCAACATACACCTTCATATTTTTAAGCTCTTCTCTGAGCGATGGAGTATGGTCATAAATCTTATTGAATTCATAGAGAAGTTCCTGAGTACGTCCAACCGCAAATGACGGAATAACGACGTTTCCTCCACGCTTGACCGTTTTTCTGACTATATCGATAAGAGCCATCACGCTCTTCTGGTTTTCTTCATGAAGTCTGTTGCCGTAAGTAGTTTCCATTATAACATAGTCAGCCTTCTTGATGATTTTCGGATCCCTTAAAATAGGTCTTCCCTTGACACCGATGTCACCGGAAAATACTATCTTCGAAACTTTTCCTTCTTCTTCAACAAAAATCTCCACGATTGAAGAGCCAAGAATATGACCCGCATCGTTGAATACGATTCTGATGCTGTCATTAACTTCTACAAGCTGGTCATAAAGTACCGGCTCAATGTTTTTAAGCGAATCTATCGCGTCCTGAACTGTATAAAGCGGCTCAACAAGCGGTCTTCCGGCTCTCTCATTCTTGCGATTCTTTCTTTCGGCTTCTGACTCCTGAATATGGCCTGCATCTTCAAGCATTACAGAAGCAAGATCCGCAGTTGCATCAGTGCAGTAAATCTTTCCGTTGAAACCATGCTTTACAAGAAGCGGTATTCTTCCGCAATGGTCAATATGGGCATGCGAAAGAATCATGAAATCTATTTCCGCAGGATCAAACGGAAACGGCTCATAATTCTTTTCTACAAGAGTTTTACTTCCCTGGAACTGTCCGCAATCGATAAGAAACTTATAACCGCCTGCCGTTATAAGATGGCATGAACCTGTTACTTCTTCAGAAGCTCCGCAAAACATTATCTTCATACTAATCTCTCCTCTCAATCAGCTCAGCTGGTCTCCTACTCTGTGAATACGCATAAGGTTTGTATTACCGCGTACAAAAAGTGGAACGCCTGCTGTAATTACAACAATATCTCCATCTTTGACAAGACCTTTTTCCTTTACAGCTGCGATGGAACTTGCATATATTTCCTTTGAATGTTCCTCTTCATCAATCATAATTGCAGTAGTTCCCCAGCAGAGCGAAAGTCTCCTTGCAACGTTTTCCTGATATGTCAGTGCAATGATTGGTGTTTCAGGTCTGAACTTGGCAACGAGAAAAGCTGTTTTTCCGCTGGTAGTCGGAGTAAGAATCGCACCTGCATCAACCTGACCTGCAGCAAGTACAGTACAGTTCCCGATTGCATCTGCCACAACATCAACTTTTGCATCAACTATTCTTGCTCTTATATAACTGCAGTCCATAGCAGCTTCAGTGCTGAGTGCAATGTCAACCATCTTTCTTATACTTTCGAGAGGGTATTTGCCGGCAGCAGTTTCACCCGAAAGCATTATGGCATCTGTTCCGTCAAATATTGCATTTGCAACGTCAGTAACTTCGGCTCTTGTCGGTCTTGGATTTCTCATCATTGAGTCAAGCATCTGAGTCGCAGTTACAACAATCTTGCCAAGAGAGTTGCACTTCTTTATTATCATCTTCTGTGCGAGAGGTACTTCCTCTTCAGGAATTTCAACACCGAGATCGCCTCTTGCTACCATGATTCCGTCCGAAACTTCAATGATTTCGTCGATATTATTAAGGCCTTCCTTATTCTCGATTTTTGATATGATTCTTATTTCATCTCCGCCGTTTTCAGCAAGGAGTCTTCTGATTGCAAGGACATCGTCCTTCTTTCTTACGAACGAAGCTGCAATATAATCGATACCGTTTTCAATACCGAAAACAATATCTTCCTTGTCCTTCTCAGTAAGTGAAGGGAGCTTTATATTTACATTCGGAACATTGATTCCCTTATTGTTCTTGACAATGCCCGAGTTCTCAACTGTGCATATTATGTCATTTCCCTTTATTTCATCAACAACAAGTCCGATAAGACCGTCATCAATTCTGATTTTATCTCCTACTTTTACATCAGAAGCAAGCCCTGCATATGAAATCTGACAGCCTTCGCTATCACCGATTCTTTCATCACTTGTAAGAGTGAACTTCTGTCCTTCAGTGAGAAGCACTTCAGGCTCTGCAAATCTGCCCGTTCTTATTTCCGGTCCCTTAGTATCGAGAAGAATAGCGGTAAAAGTGCCGAGTTCTTCTCTTGCTTCCTTTATCGCTTCAATCTTTCCTTTGTGGTCCTCTTTTACGCCATGTGAAAAGTTAATACGTGCAACATTCATTCCGGCATTTATGAGCTGCTTTATCATATCCTTACTTTCAGACGCAGGACCAATCGTACATATAATCTTCGTTTTCCTCATTTTCTACCACCTCATATCAAAAACGCCACAGGGGTGACAACTTATAAACATTTCTATATTAATTATCTCATTTTTCTCTTATATTATCAAGCACACAAAAAGAGCAGGCTGTCAAAACCTGCTCTTTGATTTATCTCTTTACATACTTCAACTTATTTCTCTCTGTGTTAACAAGGCAGTTTGCCGGAATAGGCTCTGTGATAAAAGCACCACCGCTTATAGTAGTGTTTTCCCCGATAACAGTTTCACCGCCAAGAACAGTAGCTCCGGCATAAATTGTAACATTATCCTTAATAGTCGGATGACGTTTTGAATTACGGAGTGCGTTTGCATTTCTTGTAGAAAGAGCCCCGAGAGTTACACCCTGGTAAATCTTGACGTTATTCCCGATTTCAGTAGTTTCGCCGATTACAACGCCTGTGCCGTGGTCAATGAAGAAATATTCTCCGATTGTAGCTCCCGGATGAATATCGATACCTGTCTTGCCGTGAGCATGCTCCGACATGATTCTTGAAATCATAGGAACTTTCTGCTGATAGAAAACGTGTGCGATTCTGTGGATACTGATTGCAAGAAGTCCCGGATATGAAAATACAATCTGGTCCTTTGTCTTTGCAGCCGGGTCTCCGTCAAATGCTGCCTGTACATCAAGTGTAAGAAGTCTGTAGATTTCAGGAAGCTGCTCGAAGAAGTACATACATACTGCTTCAGCCTTTTCTTCGGCATCATGCATGATACTTACGTTTTTTCTGTCATATTCGTAAAGAAACGCGAGCTTGATCTGTCTCTTGAGCTTCTGATATACAATCTGCATGAGGTTTCCGATGATGTACTTTTCAGTAGCCTCATCCATCTTCTTGTTTCCGTAATACTGAGGATAAAGAAGCATCAGAACATCATCAATGATTTCGATAATTTCTTCCTTATCGGGAAGATTGAGACTGGCTTTTTCCGAAATCGGATTCTCATGATAGCTCTTTGTCAGTGCCTCAATATATTCCGGTAAATTTCCTTTAAAGTCAT
This sequence comes from Clostridiales bacterium, assembly GCA_015058155.1. GTDB lineage: Bacteria > Bacillota > Clostridia > Peptostreptococcales > Anaerovoracaceae > QAKD01. The sequence goes on from SVCW01000010.1 coordinate 14,208, forward strand.
TTGCCATTAAAACTAACCCTCCAGTACGGATAAATATCTTTCGCCTGTATCAACAAGCACGACTACGATATTCTTTCCTGCATTTTCTTCTCTCTTAGCAACCTTGATAGCTGCCATGAGCGCTGCTCCGCTTGAAATGCCGACAAATACGCCTTCTTCCGCAGCGACTGCCTTCATGCCTTCAAACGCTTCGTCCTTTGTAATAGTGATGATTTCATCGTAAATCTTTGTATCGAGTGTTTCAGGAACAAAGTTTGCTCCGATTCCCTGAATTGCATGCGGACCTGCCTTGCCGCCTGAAAGAAGCGGTGAATCGGATGGTTCCATTGCGATAACCCTGATATCAGGATTCTTTTCCTTTAGGTATGCGCCTGTTCCTGTAATTGTACCTCCTGTACCAACTCCACAAACGAGAAAATCAACTTCGCCGTCTGTCTGCTGCCATATTTCAGGACCTGTTGTGAGGTAGTGTGATTCAGGATTTGCAGGATTTACAAACTGGCCCGCAATGATTGCGCCCGGAATTTCTGCAGCAAGTTCTTCTGCCTTTGCAACCGAGCCTGCCATGCCGAGAGCTCCTTCTGTGAGCACTACATTTGCGCCGTATGCCTTTGTGAGCTTGATTCTTTCAACGCTCATTGTGTCAGGCATAACCATGATTGCATTGTAGCCGCGTGCTGCCGCAACGAGTGCGATTCCTATTCCTGTATTTCCTGAAGTCGGTTCTATAATTGTAGCGCCTTTCTTAAGAGTTCCTGACTCTTCAGCGCGGTTTATCATATTCAGTGCTACTCTGTCCTTTGCACTTCCGCCCGGATTAAAATATTCGAGCTTGGCAAGGATATTCGCATTCAAGTCATATTTCTTTTCAATATTTGAAAGTTTTACAATCGGTGTCTGTCCGATAAGTTCAGTAATGTCTTTCTTGATGTCAGCCATTTCTCTTTTCCCCTTTTCGTGTTCTGGGTTTTACTTTTTTACAGTTAACGACAGAGCGAATGTAAACCATCCGCTCTGTCATGATTAATAAACTTTATTTACGTTAATAATTTATGCTTTATCCTAGAATACAGGAACTACTGCTCCAGCATAAGTTTCTTCGATGAAAGCCTTGATTTCGTCGCTCTTGAGAGCATTTACGAGAGCCTGGATTTCAGGGAGTTCTTCGTTTCCAGCTGCAACGCAGATGATGTTTCCGAATGTTTCAGCACCGATTGAGTCTGCTGCTTCGATTGCGAGTGCATCTTCAGCTGCATTGAGACCAGCTTCCATAGCATAGTTACCATTGATTACTGCGAAATCAACGTCCTGAAGTGATCTTGGGAGCATAGCTGCTTCGAGTTCAACGATTTCTACATTGTATGGATTGTCTACGATGTCGAGGATTGTAGCTTCGATTCCAACGCCTTCAGTAAGAGTAATGATTCCTTCCTGAGCGAGGAGCTGGAGAGCTCTTGCTTCGTTTGTAGCATCGTTAGGAACAGCAATCTGAGCGCCTTCAGGAATAGCTGCGAGGTCTGTTGACTTTCCAGCATAGATTCCGTATGGTTCATAGTGGATCATAGCTGCTGATACGAGGTCTGTTCCGTTTTCAGCATTGTACTGATCAAGGTAAGGAACGTGCTGGAAGTAGTTTGCTACGCATTCTCCGCTTGAAACTGCTTCGTTAGGAAGTACGTAATCCTGGAATTCTACAACTTCGAGAGTGTATCCTTCAGCTGCAAGGATGTCTGCTGCTGCGTTTAAGATTTCAGCGTGTGGAACTGGTGATGCTCCAACCTTGATAACTGTTGCGTCAGTATCTTCTCCGCCGCCACCGCAAGCTACGAGACCGAGTACGAGTACGAGTGCTAATACTACTGCTAATACTTTCTTCATAATTTCCTTCTTTCCCCGGGAGGTATCCCGGTATTCTTATTTTAATAATAAACTATATATCTGCTCGCAGTTTCCTGCGCTGCATTCTTTTAGTGTCTTCCGTTTTCCGGAATTTATTATCTTGCTCTGTGGTCAGTATGTTTTGCAATTCTGAGACCGATTTCCTGCATAATCTGTACGATTACTACGATGATTACTACTACAACCCACATTGTTGCTGTATCAAACTTGTAGAATCCGTATCTCATAGCTATGTCGCCGAGACCGCCGCCACCAACATATCCTGCCATTGCTGAGTAACCGAGGATTGTTACTGATGCGAGAGCCGCGTTTGTGATGATTGAAGGCTTTGCTTCAGGGAGCATAACTTTCATTACAATCTGTCTTGTGTTTGCACCCATCGACTGAGCTGCCTCGATAACGCCTGCGTCAACTTCGATGAGTGATGATTCTACAATTCTTGCAATGAATGGTGTTGCTGAAATTACAAGCGGTACGATTGCTGCTGTAGAACCGAGGATTGTTCCTACAATTGCTCTTGTAACAGGGATAACTGCTACGAGGAGAATAAGGAACGGAATCGATCTGAAAACGTTTACAACGAATCCTACGATAAGGTTGAGTGTCGGCATAGGCTTGATACCGCCCTTACCTGTAAGAACGAGGAGAATTCCAAGCGGAAGTCCGAAAAGATATGCGAGGAATGTTGAAACAGCTGTCATGTATAGTGTTTCGCCGATACCTTCGATTATAAGCTGTGTCATTATTCTCTCACCTCCTCGATAGTAACCTGCTTGCTCTTCAAGTACTTGATCATTTCATGAGCCTTGTCTTCGTCTGCCGGAAGTCTTACAATCATCTGGCCGATGGCAAGTCCGTTTACATCCTGCATGTTGGCGTAGATGATGTTTACAGGTTCGCCTGTTTCAAGAATCATGTTTGCGATAACAGGTTCGTATGCATAAGGACCGTCGAATACGATTCTGAGAAGGCTGCTTCCGGAGAAGTTTTCTTCCATCTGACCATCCGGATAAACGAGTCTTCTTGTAGCTTCTGTCTTAGGCTTTGCAAAGATTTCCTGAGTTTTACCCATTTCAGCGATATTTCCGCCGTCGATAACTGCTACTCTGTCACAGATTTTCTGAACTACTGCCATTTCATGTGTGATTACGATGATAGTAAGTCCGAGTTTCTGATTGATATCCTTTAAGAGTTCAAGAATTGATCTTGTAGTCTTAGGGTCAAGCGCTGATGTTGCTTCGTCACAGAGGAGAACTTTCGGATCAGTTGCAAGTGCTCTTGCGATTGCCACTCTCTGCTTCTGTCCGCCTGAAAGCTGTGACGGATATGAATTTGCTCTGTCGGCAAGTCCAACGAGTTCGAGGAGTTCTTTCGCCTTCTTCTCAGCCTCTGCCTTCGGAACTCCCTGGAGTTCGAGAGGGAAGCATACATTCTTAAGAGCCGTACGCTGCATAAGAAGGTTGAACTGCTGGAAAATCATTGATATTTTTCTTCTCTCAAGATTGAGTTCTTTCTTTGATAATGTAGTGAGTTCCTTGTCGATGAACTTCACATTTCCTGATGTCGGATGTTCAAGTAAGTTGATACATCTTACAAGAGTACTCTTTCCGGCACCACTCATACCGATAATACCGAAGATTTCGCCTTCTTCTATATCGATATTGATGTCTGATAAGGCATGCACTTCGCCACCTTTTGTATTAAAGGTTTTAGTGAGGCCTTCCAGCTTAAGAATCGCCATTTTTACTATATCCTCCTTTGCGTGCACTTTTGTTTATCCTGGTTTCTGCACGCTTTACCCTCGCGTCGCAGATGATTTACACGCCGTAACTCTACCAGTATACCATAAAAAAAGCAGATAGCCAAAACTATCTGCTAAAAAAACAATCTTTTTATCGTTAATTGCGATTACGGGCTTACGGCATTTCAAAGAAGCCATCCCCTGTAAACGCTGCAGCGTTTAAGCTCGAGTCAGACTTGTTAACTTGTCGGCGAAAGTACACATGCACATGCCCATACACATTTCCATATTCATCATGTTAGTCATAGTCTTGAATGTCATGCAACTTTCTCCTTTCCTCAAGTATAAATCCTTAAGCTTTTTCCGCTTATATACACATTATTATAGTTACGTTTTGGAATTTGTCAACACAAAACGCGAATTTTTTTGTTGTTTTACTATAAAAACTTTGTTTTTCTAAAGTAAAGAAGTTCGCTGGATTCCTTGCATCAGTTTTTCGTACATACATTTCTCTATAATTGGGAGCTGTACATGTGGCTTTTCCTGAATTCGCGTGCATTTAATCCTTCGATTTGTGCGCGCAAGAACAGCATTACACATACTACAAATAATTTGCCACTTCTTAGCCTATTTCAGCTGAAAAACCTGTTCAGAATTGTGTGCGCTAAAGAATATGTAACATTAGTACAAATATTTCTTGTTTTTTTGCATTGTTTCTTTGTGTTATTTGGCTCTTGATAACTATGCACACAAATCAGGCTCTGATTACAACAGAAGCAACGGCTTATTTCACTATTAAATTTGTAATATACTGTCCCTATTTGCTACGCACACAAAAACGGGCAGTTACGCCCGTTTTATTTTACAAATATTTATCAGCATTACGTCTATAAAAACTTTCTCTTGATCCAGTCAGCGACAGCAAGTGCGAGCTCATCTTCCTTGCCTGTATAGTCATGATCTGTGTCCGGAATATAACAACCTTCGAAGTCCGGACACTTAAGTGCTTTTTCCTTGATAAGATCGTGATGATGGTAAACGTCCTCTTCGTTTGCACCTGAAGTTGTAAAGATAGGAACATCGATTTCAGCAAGCTGTTCCCACTTTTCAGGATTTGCTGTAACAGGAACATTACCTGTAACAGCATCAGGTCCGAACCAGTTGAGATAAGTTCTTGCACTTACAGGTGCCCATCCCATGAGTTTATGATCAAGAAGCGTTCTGCCCTTCTTTTCGGCTACAAGTTTCTGAGAAATTTCAAGAAGCTCGTCCCACTTTTCAGGGGTTACTGCCATCCTCTGCATTCCCTGCATGTCAGGCATACTTACAAGATACATTCCGATAATTTCAGGATGCTTTACATAGTAATGATAGATTGTCTTGCATGTTCCGAGACTATGGCCTGCAAGGATGATTCTCTTGTATCCGAGATCCTTCGCTACTTTGATACCGAGGTCGATATCATATACACATTCTTCAAAAATCTCGTATGCAGTTCCCATACGTGTTACGTTTCCTTCACGATTATAAAGGTCGTTGACAGGGTCGTGTCCTCTGTTGTTGAGCTGCAGGAAACCTACTCCGATTTCGTTCAGCCTGTCTCCCATCTGCGGTGCAAAGAAACAACCGATAATGCTGGCTGTCATGCCATGGTTGAAAACTACGCAGATGTCTCTTTCTTTAGGATCAAAGTGCAACATCTGGATTTTATAACCGTCTTCAGTATAAGCGTCGTAAATAAACTGTACGTTACTCATAATATATTCCTCCGGATAAACAATTTACTAAACAATGAAATTACATATATTTTAGCATAATCAGAATTCGCTTTCAATCAGCAGTTGGTTGATAACGTGTTACATCATCACTTATACGTTTCATTAAGTATAATCAGGGTACAAATAATATCAAGAAAAGTATTTAAGGAGGTAACTCATGAAAATAGAAAAGATTTATCTTGCAGGAGGATGCTTCTGGGGTACAGAGCATTATATGAAGGATGTAAACGGCGTTACGGGTACGCGCGTCGGATATGTAGTCGGTAAAGACGGCGAGTCGGTTGCTGTTGATCCGAAATACGTAACTTACAGAAATGTTTGTGCAGGTAACGGACATGCTGAAGCCGTGGAGGTTGAGTTTGATGCAGACGTTACGACACTTAGAGAAATCCTCGAAGAATTCTCATACACGATTGACCCTACAATCATCAATCGTCAGGGGCCGGATGTCGGAGTGCAATATAGAACAGGTATTTATTATCTTGAAGAAAGCTATCCTGACCATGCAGAAACTGTAACTGAATTTCTCACTGAACTTCAGAAGGAATATCAGGATCCGGTTGTCACAGAAAACTATCCGCTTCTTCAGTTCGTAGAGGCAGAAGAGTATCACCAGAAATATCTTATCAAGAACCGCTTCGGCTACTGCCATATCAACTTCGCTGAGGTTGCAAGAAAAAAAGCATTAAAGACCGCAAAGTAGCCAGGCATAATCAGTATAGTTACAAAACTGCCGAGAAGTGCGCTTTGACAAACTATTTGTTGTAAGCGTGCTTTTTGTATGTTAAAATGTTTGAAATATCAGAAAACTTGTGGTGCCCCAGCTTTACAATTCGAAAGGAGAGTTCTTATGGCTAATATTACTTTTATAAATGACTGTTATACAAAAGACAACCTGCATCTTTATATGCTGCATTCAGATCCCGGCACAAGAGACTTATGCGTAGTTTTCAGTCACGGAATGACTGGAAATCTTACAGAGTATTTTGCAATGGTATGGGCTGATAAGTTCTGTGACAACGGAATCGGACTTCTTTCAATAAACAACAGAGGTCATAATATCATGAATAATACTCACGTCAAGGACAGTGTGGATTCAGTACGTATCGGAACAGCATACGAAAAGTTTGAAGATTGCGTTTATGATTTTGAATGTGGTATCGAAAAGGCAAAAGAGCTCGGATACAAGAAAGTTATTCTCGCAGGCCACAGCCTTGGTACAAATAAATCAGTTTACTACTATTCACAGAAAAAACCTGATGTAGCAGGAATAATTCTGGCTAGCATGCCTGACATGATTGCGTACGAACTCCTTTACGGAGAAGAGTACTATAACAATATGCTTGCAGAAGCAAAGGCAAACGTTGAAGCCGGAAATCCTGATAAACTCGTTGAAGTTCCAGGAGTTTCATGGGTTCCAATGAGTTCCGGAACATATGTTAACTGGTATTCACCTGGAAGCAATCTCGATAATATTCCTGTTGTAAGAAATCCGGAAAAATGGGACCAGATTGCAGAACTTGATGTTCCTGTTCTTACATTCTCAGGCGGTGATGAAGAAGATATGTATCATCATATGGATCTGATCGGCGAAAAGGCTGTTAAATGTCCTGACTTCGAGTGGTACATCATACCTGACACTGATCACTGTTACACAGGAAAAGAAGACGAATGTGCGGAACTCGTACTCGACTGGATCAGGAGAAAGTTTTTATAGACGCAATGCCGATAAGTCTTTGTAAAATAAAACGACTGCAGTTTTTACGCTGCAGTCTTGCTTTTATTTTGTAAACATATCAGGACCAACTACATATCCTTCGATTTTCGGAAGTGCAATTGTTGTTTCTTCGTTATAAAGAAGATCAAGCAAATGATGCGTCTTTACTCCGCCATACTGAAGAAATCCTGCGCATCCTGTGCAATATGTAATTACGTCCTTGCAAGGAAAATCGCCGCATCTTTCCTTTGTCTTTCCGACAACCTCTTCAGGAGAGAGTTTACCACCTGTATATGATTCGCCGCAACATCTTGCATTTTCACGAGTATATACTTCAGGTTCAACAACCCTGATATTCATACGCTTTGCGATTTCACGTACCGCATCAAGAATCTGTGGGTGCATCTTAGTATCACATGAATCATGGATTGACATTTCAATGCCGCCGTAATCAGGATAATCAAAATCACAGTCAAGAAGTACTTCCCAGAGCGTAACAGTCTCTGTGTTATCGTGCCAGTTTCTGAAACGCTTGTCACAGCCGGGACATGTGTTGATAATCATCACAGTTTCATCGAACTCCGGCTTATTCCAGCAACATGGTAGATACGACTCTTCTATCTTTCCCTGACTTTTGAGATACTCTTCTATCTTTTTTGCAAGTTCAGGTTTATAATCAAGAACTCCGCAACCTGGTGAATAGTATGTTTTCATTATTATCTCCTATAAATATGCTACAGTTTCTTCAATCGGACGAATCTGGTCATGAAGCTTCGCAGGTCTTGAGTTTTCTACAAGATAACCTATAGGAAGAAATGCTGCAGGCTTGACATTATCAGGAAGATTAAATGCCTTTGATACTGCAATATCATCGAACATTCCAACCCAGCATGAACCGATGCCGAGTTCCCATGCCTGAAGCATCATATGTGTGCATACGATTGTTGCATCACATTCACCTGAATCGTATCCTGGTCTCTGTTCATTCTTCCATGCTGCATTTTCATCGTAGCAAACGAGAAGCGCTGCAGGCGCACCATAGATACATGGTGTGAGTTCATTTGCCTTTTTCATTGCTTCTTCACTCTGAAGCACGTATACCATCTGTGGCTGATTGTTGTGTGCTGTAGGTGCAATTCTGCCGGCTTCGATAATCTTATCGATCACTTCTTTTTCAACCGGCTTGTCTGAAAACTTTCTGACTGAATATCTTGCTTTCGCTAATTCATAAAAACTCATAACATAAACTCCTTAATAATTAAACGTACAGTCTGCCTGTCCTATAAAGCGTATTTATCTACTACTTCCTGGATTATCGCAACTTTGTCTGAATCGAGTACAACTTCGATTGCTTCTTTATCTTCATTTATAGCTGCATATTTGTTCCAGATATCAAGTGCTTCATCCTGAAGTGCTTTGTTGTCCGGATCCGCTCCTGCTCTCTTATACGCTTCCTTAATTATTTTATACTCTTCTTCAGTAGTTGTCATGTTATTTATAGCTTTTGGAGAAATTCCCTTTACGCTTTCTCCGAATATAGTAGCATACGTTGAAAGTGCATTAGCATACGCTCCATAAGGCGAAGCATGTTCACCATCTATCCAGTACATATCAATTTCAGGATGATTCTTTGTAATATCCTCAAAGATACGACCGATAGGATTAATCTTCACATCATACTTTTCCGAAACGGTTTCGAAAATATCGTACATTTCTTCCTGATGTTCAGGAAGTCTTTTTTCACACCATGGCATAGTCTGAATAGGTGTTACACCGAAGCCCTTTGCCATTTCCACCATAGTCTTTGCATCACGGAGCGTCTCCTCCTTTGATGGTCCCGGATGAGCTGCCTGCTGTAAAATTACATAGTCGTAACCGCTGTGCATAAGCGCAAATCTAAGTTCAGACATTTCAGCAAGATGCCATTTATATGACTTATCCGGATGTGCATGCATTGTAACATCAACATCTTTTCCTCTCTCAAGGCATATTCTCCTGAAGATTTCAGGCATATCATGATAATATGTATGTGAATTTCCTAAAAACATTATTTTCATGGCTTGCGTCCTTTCATGCAAAACTAAAGAGCATATTTTTCTACTACGTCCTGAATAATGGCTACCTTTTCATCTTCAAGGACTACGTTAACTGTGTTTTTGTTCATGAGAAGCGGTGTGTAAGTATCCCATGATTCAAGCGCAAGTCTTCTTAAAGTCTTGTTATCAGGATCTGCTTCTGAACGTCTGTAGCATTCCTGAAGTGCTTCCCACTGTTCATCTGTAGTCTGGTGAGTATCTATTGAGTTTGGTGAGACTCCCTTGATGCTTTCGCCGAAAATAGTGCAGTAAGTCGAAAGAGCATTTGCATACGCTCCGTAGCGTGATGAATGTTCTCCGTCTCTCCAGTACATTTCAATTTCAGGATGATTCTGTGTAATATCTTCAAAGATTCTTCCGATAGGATTAATCTTTACATCATTTTCTTTCGCAACTGTTTCGAAAATATCATACATGATTGCCTGATGAGCAGGATCATATTTTTCGCACCACGGCATAGTCTGGATAGGAGTTACACCATAGCCTTTTGCCATCTCGATGAGAATCTTGGCATCACGGAGTGTTTCTTCCTTTGGTGGTCCGGGATGCGCTGCCTGCTGAAATACTGCATAGTCAAATCTTCCGTGCATAAGAGCAAATCTGATTTCTGACATTTCCTTTAAATGCCATGCGTATTCCATACCAGGGTGCGTAAACATTGTTACATCCACATCTTTTCCTTTTTCTGCACACACTCTTCTGAAAATTTCAGGATAATCATTGTAATATGTGTGGCTGTTTCCTAAAAACATTATTTTCATAGTTTTATCTTTCCTTCCCATTTTATATGTATCTGGCAGCCTGCTCCGTAAAAAGCAATTCTGTTTATAGTTTCTTAGTCGTTCAAATCACGACTCATCAGTAATTAAATTATATCAACAATAAAAAATGCCGACAACAATTCATTTTACAATGTACACATATCCTGCGAATTGTGTATGTAAGAATTTATTCAAAAATTTTTTTAATAATAGTAATTATTACTGTTTAAGACATTTTCAACGTGGTATATATAAACCATCAAAGGAAACAATCAAATTTATATAAACTCATAAAACAGGAGGAAAAGAAAATGATGAAAAAAGAAGTATCAGTAAAATTAAATAAGTATCTCGCAAGTGTAGGTGTTGAATATGTTAAACTCCACAATCTCCACTGGAATGTTGTAGGAAAAGACTTCAAACCTGTTCACGAATATCTTGAAGAGCTCTATAACGGGCTTGCAGGCTCGCTCGACAGCGTAGCTGAACTCCTTAAGATTTCTGGCGAAGTGCCGGCAGCGTCACTCGCAGAATTTATTGAACTTTCGATAGTTGAAGAAATTCCTTCACTTGAAAGAAAGAGCTCTGAAATCCTCGAAATCGTAGTTGAAGATTTCGAAAAACTCAAGGCTCTCGCTGAAGAAATCAGAAAAGAAGCTGATGAGGTTGATGATTATTCGGTAGTGAGCGCTATGGAAGGCGAACTCGAAGAATACAAGAAGAGCCTCTGGTTCATGAAGTCAATGCTTAAGTAATTGCAACTTCACAAAAAATAGGCTATCATGAGGAGGGGATTCAATCCCCTCTTTTTTAAATTCTTTGTCTGATGAGGTGACTGAAATGACTGAAGAAAAGAAAATGCGTTATTCGAAACAACGTGAAATGATTTATGAATACCTGCTTTCTACCGGAGAGCATCCTTCGGCTGAAATAATTTATGAAGAACTCAAAAAAACTATTCCGGCCCTGAGCCTCGGTACTGTCTACAGAAATCTTAAGGTGCTTGAAGAACTCGGCATGATTCGCAAAATATCGGGAAGCGGAAATACGGAAAGATACGATTCCCATGTAGGTGATCACTCGCATTTTCTCTGTACTGAATGCGGAGCACTTCACGATATTTCCTTCACCGATGCTGCTGCAGTTTATGGCTCTGTTGTGCTTGAACCCGGTTATCATATGGCCGATTTTTCACTCACAATCAATGGCCTCTGTCCTAAGTGTGCAGAAAAGAAAGATAGCTTATAAAAAAATGCGTGATTTGTTAATCACGCATTTTAGTTATTTCTTCATATGTGTGCGGATTTCTGTCTTTTAAAAGAACATAATACCCTTCTCTCAATTCAGGAAGAAGCGAAAGATCAACTTCAGCCTTTATTATCTCTTCCTGATCTCCGGCCTTTACAATCTGACGTCCGAGAGGGCCTGTAATCATACTTCTGCCAAAGAAAGTGAGTTCTCTGTCTGTTCCTACGTGATTACATGATGCAAGATAAACAACGTTATCAAACGATCTTGCAGAGTTTACAAGTTCCCAGTCGCCGTAGTTCGGCTCTGTTTCCCATGCTGTAGGCACACAGATAATTTCTGCGCCTTTCAGTGCAAGAATTCTTGCGACTTCAGGGTATGCTGTATCCCAGCATATCATAAGTCCGATTCTGCCTATTGAAGTATCGAAAACGTTGTACTCTGTACCCTTTTCGAAGTACTTCGTTTCTTCACCTTCTACAAGGTGTGATTTTCTGTAAATTCCAAGAGGTTCCCCGTTATTATCGATCAGGACAGCAGTATTGTATAATACCTGTCTGCCTTCCTTCTCTGCCTTTTCAACAAACCCGAATACAATATGTACATTATGTTTCTTAGCCTGCTCAGCCATAGTTCTGATACCGGGGCCGTCAGGATAAGTTTCTGCTACCGATTCATATAAATCGCCACATTCATAGCCGCCAAGTGCAAGCTCCGGAAACACTACAAGCTGAACATCCTTGTCAGTCGTAATATCTTCGAGCATTTCTATCATTTTATTGAGATTGTATTCTTTGTCGCCGAGCGCAGCTTTGAACTGCGCACAGGCAATCTTAGTTTTCATAATCTTACTCCCGGAAAAACTTACATTATTTATTATAAAATTCATCCATCGCACGTTTAATAGCAGGCGCAATAATTCTGCACTGTTCTTCTGTTGCTGATGAAAGAGCCACTCTCAATCCCTTTGCGAGAGGTACAAGGAAAATGCCTTCCTTGTGGAGCATTTCACCTACTGCATCTGAATCTGCACAAGGTACTGAAGCGAAGAACCCTGAATCATAAGGAACGATTTCGAGACCGCATTCTGCTGCAGCTTCTTCAAACACTTTACCTCTTCTTAAAAGAAGTTCTCTGCTTGCATCTCTTTCCTTATCAACAGATTCCTTCATTTCTTTATCGTTGTATAAGTTTACGAGAACCTGCTGTGCTGCTCTTGTTCCGTTTGACCATGTACCTCTTGATGAAAACGCCATAACATTCTTGAACTCAGTCGCAACCTCTTCAACGTTTGTCATACAGATAAGAGCACCGCATCTTAAACCATAAGCAGTAAATGCCTTTGATGCACTGTATGAGAAAAGACCGATAACATTATCAGAAATACCCTTGAAAAGCCTGAGGAATGATCTTGCTTCGTCAGGATCTTCAGTGAAGTCGATATATGCGGCATCGATGAAAATAGCAATCTTCTTTTCGTCGCTTGAATACTTGTTTGCGATATCGATTACAGCCTGCCAGTCGTCATTAGTAAGTGAGAAGCCTGTAGGATTGTGGGCAGGTGAATTGATCATGATAAGGAGTGAATTCTGAACTTCGATAAGTTCCTTCACTTTTGCTTCGAGTGCTTCAATGTTATACTTTCCTTCATCATTGAGAAGCGGATATGTATCAAGATGTCTGTATGCTTCTTCTACGAGTGTCTTGTATGCTGCCCAGTACCAGTCGCTTGTAATAATCTTTTCGCCTACATTTGAATAGTTCACGATTGCATTTCTGATTGAGCCTGCTCCACCAGGAGTTGCACCTGCAAAAGTAAACATATCAGGTTTGTGTGATCCAAACGCATACTTCTGGATTACATCTATAAATTCAGGCGTACCGTTAATTGGTGCATAGTTTGCAAAGTCTGATGGTGCGAGGTCCTGCATTGCCCTGGTAACTGAATCAAATACGATTAATTTACCGTTATCGTCAAGAAGTGAACCGATGGTCGCATTTATAACCTTGTCAGCGCCTTCACGCTTAGCCATTTCCTGAGCCTTCTGTGAAACTCCGAAAATTTTGTCAACAAAGTTCAGGTCCCTTCCGTTACCCTGTGCAAAAATAAGTTTTTCCATAAAAACACCTCACTTGTATATAAAAATTAAAATAATTCAAAAAATATAATACTTTATTATATCACACTACTTTTTGTGTGAAAACCACATTTTTTACATTATTTATCATTTAAAACCGGAATGTTTTTTGTGAAATCAGGCAAAAATACTTTCATATGGAGGTGTAAGAAATGCGACAGGAAAAAAGAAAAGAACAAAACAAAGCTGCGATTTCACTATTCTTGTGTTTCAGTGTAATTGCACTCGCATCAGTTTTTACGGTTCAGTCAAGCATCGATAAAATCAATGAGCAGAACGAAAGATATCTTGCGTCAAATCAGCCCGGACAGCCTGTGACAAAACCCGTTCCGACTGTCGACAGCCGTGACAATCCGGCTCCTGCAAAAACTTCTTCCAACACAGAATTTGAAGTTCCGGTAAAAGGCACGGTTATCAATCATTTCAGTCCCGATATGCCGATTTACTCGAAGACGCTTGATCAGTACATGACTCATATCGGTATTGATATAGAAGCTCCGCTGGATACGCAGGTTAAAGCGATTGCTTCCGGTACTGTAACCGATATCTTTAATGATGATATGTTCGGCACTACAATTGAGATAACTCATGAGGACGGTCTCAGAAGTATCTACAGCAATCTTTCAGTCACATCTATGGTTGAAATCGGTGATGTAGTAGAAAAGGGACAGGTTATAAGCGGGATCGGTGATACTGCACTTTTTGAATCTCTCGAGGTAAGTCATCTTCACTTTGAAATGATAAAAGACGATAAACATGTAAATCCTGAAGATTTTATAATTTTTTAAAAGCACTGTTTAAAAGTCCGTAAAGCGTGTATATATAAATTATCAAAGATGAAGTAAGCCATCTTTAAACGAATAATATATACAATGGAGGAAAAAAATATGAAGAATCAGGTACTCGACGTAATGAAAGAAGCAGGCAAGCCTGTATCAGCCGGTGATGTTGTAAAACTCTCAGGACTTGAAAAGGCTGTTGTAGATAAAGCATTCAAGGAACTCAAGGCAGAAGGAGCTATCGTATCTCCTGTAAGATGCAAATGGGAACCTGCAGAAAAGTAAGCTTATAACGATTGAAAACTAATTCACTTTAATAAACCTGAAATAACCAGAAACCCGCTCTGAATGAGCGGGCTTTTCATTTCTCATATGCTGAATAGTAAAATTCATAATAAATAAAAAAATAAAACCGACCTTCTTTCCGGTATTAATTCCCGGTCCGATAGGTCGGTTGTTTTTTATTATTTATTCTTCTTCGCTCCTGCGTTCGTAGAAGTGAATTGTTGAAATTCCGTATGTCTTTTCCTTATATTTTACAAGGCAGCCGACTTCATCCGGCATATCCTTTTCTTTTCTTGTACGGATTCCGAGCATTCCGTCTTCCGCAAGTATTTCTGTGTCGCCCACAGCTTCTATTACAGGATGGAAAATCTCATCAACTGTAAAAGGCGGGTCAAGGAATATAAGATCAAACTGTTCACCGGATGCATCAAGACGCTTTATTACTGCGAAAACATCATCCTGATAAACTTTTGCCTGCGGCTGGAATCTGCAGTTAGTAAGGTTCTGATTTATAACCGCAACTGCTTTTCTGCTGTTTTCTACAAAGACTGCCTTTTCCGCTCCACGGCTGATCGCTTCGATTCCGATGCTTCCGCTTCCTGAAAAGAGATCAAGAAATCTTGAACCCGGAATATCGAAATGCCACATACTGAAAAGTGCTTCCTTTATAGCATCAGTTATAGGTCTTGTATCCATGCCTTCCGGCGCAATCAGATTACGACCTTTTGCTTTTCCTGCTATTACTCTCATGATATCTCCTTGCTACCAGAGTTTTTCTACCTTCACATAATTGATAGGAAGGCCCTGTTCCATAAACTTATCTTCGTATTCTGTAGTAGTATCTGCAGCCTTTAAAATATGATGCTCGTTTGGTCCGAGAAGCATAGGGCTTATCTGTCTGTAGTGAGCAGCATGTCCGTGAAGGTCAGGAGTCCATGCTGAATAAGGAAGTTCGAGTGCAGCGAATTCTTCGAGTGTGAATTCGAAGAGGTCGTTGTTGTCAGTCTTGACATCAATGAATCCACCCTGCTTTAAAACCTTGATGTAGCTCTGGATTCTTTCTCTGTGTGTAAGTCTTCTCTTGTCGTGTCTGTCCTTTGGCCATGGATCGCTGAAGTTAAGGTAGATTCCGTCAATTTCTCCATTATCAAAAAGTTCAGTGAGATCATTCACAAACTTAATCATTACTACGAGATTATCGATATCTGTTTCTTCTGTAAGTGCCTTTGCCTTTTCAGCAGCTCGAAGTGCTACTGAATCCTGTCCTTCGATTGCGATGTAGTTTCCTACTCTGTTTTCCCTTGCAAGCTTTGAAATAAACTGGCCCTTGCCGCAACCGATTTCAACGTAAATCGGCTTGTTATTTCCGAAAAACTCTCTCCACTTTCCCTTGTTTTCTTCAGGATTAGCTACGATATATTCTGCAAGAGCTCCGAGTTTCTCATCGAGATTCTTTACTTTTCTCTGTCTCATATTATGTCCTCCTTTGTATGCTTAAAGAGGCCTTTTAAGCCTCTTTGTTTTCTATAAAATGATTCTTTCGGCTATGCAAGTTCCGAGGAACGCTATCATGATAAATGCTGCAAAAAGGTCACCCTTTCTGAATTTCATAGCATTCATTCTTGTCCTTCCGCTACCGCCTCTGTAACATCTTGCTTCCATAGCCTGAGCAAGTTCCTGTGCTATTCTGAAGGCTGAAATAAAGAGCGGTACAAGAATAGGTATAAGGGCTTTGGCTCTCTGAAGAAGATTGCCGCTTTCAAAATCCGCACCTCTCGCCTGCTGAGCCTTCATGATCTTATCAGTTTCTTCAAGAAGAGTCGGAATAAATCTGAGTGCAATCGACATCATCATTGCAAGTTCGTGTGCCGGTAATCCAATCACGCTGAGTGGCTTGAAAAGACTTTCAAGTCCGTCAGTTAAGTTTATAGGCTTTGTTGTGAGTGTAAGGAGTGATGACCCGAAAATGAGTAAAACAAGCCTTACAGCCATAAATACAGCCCTTTTGAGCCCTTCCTTTGAAACTACAAGCGGTCCTATCGCAAAGAGCGGTTCACCTTTGAACATAAACATGTTTATAACAAAAGTAAACGCTATGATAAACATGATAGGCTTAAGTCCGCGTGTTATGAACTTAAAAGGTACTTTACTGATTTTTACAAGAAGCAGAATGGCAAGCGTTGCAATTGCCATCCCTACAAAGCTGTCTACTACGAACAGACTTACTATGTATACTAATGTCGCTATGATTTTTGTTCTCGGATCCAGTCTGTGAATGACTGATTCTCCGGGATAATACTGTCCTAAGGTGATATCCCTTAACATACTTTATCTCCCAAGAATTTAAAAATTTCTTCTGCTGCGTTTTCAGCATCAAATACTTCGGCTTTGATTGCATGGTTCGCTTCATGGAGCCTGTGCATCAACTGTGCCGCCGGTGGAAGTGAAAGACCTATTGATGTAAGTCTTTCTTCTTCTGAGAAAACTTCTTCCGGTGTGCCTGAAAGTATTAACTTACCCTTATCCATCACAAATACTCTGTCGCAGAGTCTTGCTACATCGGCCATGTTATGTGATACGAATATTGTGATGTTTTTTTCGTGTTTATGTATATTGTACGCCATTTCAAGAACGTCTTTGTGAGCCTTAGGGTCGAGGCCTGCTGTCGGTTCGTCAAGAATAAGAACTTCAGGTTTCATTGCAACAACACCGGCTATTGCAACTCTTCTCTTCTGACCACCCGAAAGTTCAAACGGCGACTTTTCCCTGATTTCTTCAAACGGAAGTCCTACAAGTCCGATTGCTTCTTCAACTCTTTTATCAATTTCATCCTGTGCAAGTCCGAGATTCTTAGGTCCGAATGCAACGTCTTTTGCTACAGTTTCCTCAAACAGCTGATATTCAGGATACTGGAACACGAGCCCTATCCTTCTTCTGATTTCAAGAAGCTTGCACGATGGATCAGTAATGTCAGTATCTCCAACGATAATCTGTCCTGACTTCGGTTTAAGAAGCCCGTTAAGATGCTGAAGAAGTGTTGACTTTCCTGAACCTGTATGTCCAATAATTCCAATGAATTCTCCGTCATTTATTTCAAAGCTTACGTTGTCAAGTGCAACTGATTCATGCGGAAGACCTTCATTGTAAATATGAGTAAGATTTTTTACGCTAATACCCATTTGATTAAATCCTCCGTTGAAATAATATTCAAAGGTACATCGATACCTTTCTTTCTGAGTCTGTCAGCAATATCAACCGCAACAGGCACGTCGAGGTTAATGTCTCTGATTTTATCAGGCTGGGCAAATATTTCAGAAGGAGTTCCGTCCATAACAACATGTCCTCCATCCATGATTATAACACGGTCAGCTTCAGCTGCTTCTTCCATGAAATGAGTAATGAGAATACATGTGATTCCTTCGGAATTGAGCTTCTTTATGATTTCCATTACTTCTACTCTGCCTGAAGGATCAAGCATTGCAGTCGGTTCATCAAACACAATACAGTCAGGTCTCATAGCGATAGTTCCTGCAATAGCAACACGCTGTTTCTGACCGCCTGAAAGCATATGAGGAGCCTTCTTTCTGTGCTGATACATGTTTACGTCAGTAAGCGCTTCATCAACACGCTGTCTGATTACTTCAGGTTCAATACCCAGGTTTTCAGGACCGAAAGCTACATCATCCTCAACAATTGAAGAAACGAGCTGATTATCAGGATTCTGGAATACCATTCCTACAAGCTGGCGGATATCCCATATTTTTGACTCGTCCTTAGTATCCATGCTGCCTACATACATTGTTCCTGATGAAGGGAGGAGAAGTGCATTTGCATTCTTTGCAAATGTTGATTTTCCTGATCCGTTACGACCTATAATCGCAGTAAAACTACCCTTTTCTATTTCTATCGAAACATTATCAAGGGCACTTACTTTTTCACCATCTTCATCCTGGATATATTCAAATGTAAGGTTTTCAGCCTTTAAAATAATATCGCTCATAATTTATTTGCCTACTCTCTTTCCGGCTTCTGTTTTTATATAGCTGCAAGTATCATAGAAAATCTTGCTTTCCTTTGCGTCGTTGTAATCGAGCTTATAATCTACGCTATCAAGATAAGTAAAGTACTCATTTATAGCCCAGGCTACCACAGTCTCAGGATTTTCCTGCGCTGTACTTTCATACATCGCACTTGCATTTTCATCAAACTCTCCTGTCTGGTAAGCAAAAACCGGATTGTTCGAAGTTCCCATAAGCATAAGGTTGATATAGTATTCATAGTGCCAGAGGATATGCTCTTTTAAATAAGCATATGCATCGCTGTCAATTGTTCCCCTGTGCTCGGAAATCACGCTTTCTGCAAGAAGCGCACGCTGTGCAACCTCATTCCAGTCACACCTAAGTACCCCTTCACCTTCTGTGAGAGGGTTTATTTCATCTTCTATTTCAATTACAAGAAGCGCATTCATGAGATCAGAAAGATAATTTCCATACCTCTCTGTCACTTCAGCATAGCTGATATATTCATTATCGATTCTGAACGCTTCTTCAAGATAGTTGAAGAACATGTAGTCCGCATCTTCATCATCAACATACCTGAGATTTGAATCAAGGTAACTCTCAATATCAGAAAGAATGCGATGTCCTTCTTCCTTGTCAGTTATGCTTTCTACCGGAATCAGTTCATTGAATCCGGCAAGTACGTCCTCTCTTGACCTGCCGCATGCAGTAAAAACAAGCAGCAAAAGAACAAGTACCAGCACAATTGAAATTGTTTTGATTCTGATCATTTATAACATCTCCTCTCGTCGGGAGAAGACTTTATTTGTTTAATGAAGCCTCTCTCATTGCAACGAGTTCTTCAAGCGGAATCTGGCCTGGTGAAAGTGAATCCTTACCCATGCAGTATGAGATACAAGTTCCGAAGTATCTGTCAGTTCTTCTAGTTTCTCTTCCTGCTTCGCCCATACCGATTAAGATGAATGGTGAAGGGTACTTGGCTTCCTTGTATTCCATAAGCTTTCTTCCAGCTTCAATAATACGTTCTGTATCGTTTTTATTTCCTGACATTACTGCCATCTTGGCGATGTCAGCTCTACCCTGGATCATATCGATTGTGTCAACGATTTCTACTGAGTTAGGTGTACCATTGTAGAGGTGAACTGAACCGATTGATACCACCTTCTTATCAGCTGCATGCTGGATTGCTTCATTGTACTTAGCTCTTCCTGAATAGTACTCAACGTCGATGATATCGATGAGTCCGCTATCAATAGCAGTATTGATGAGGTCAAAATAATAATCTCTGTCAAAATGCTTTGCACTACCTTCGTCAGCTGTTCTTACTACGAACATTAAAACCTTATCGTTTCCGATAATTTCTCTGATCTGTGGAAGGAGTTCAAATACAGCTTCCTTGTCGTGTGCGTCTTCATAGAAGTCAACACGCCATTCGATAATGTCCCATGGCTTATCCTTTACTTCTGTTACTTCAGCAAGGATTTCTTCTTTAGTAACACTTGTTACAGGATAACAGATCTTAACGATTCCATCACCGAGAGCCAGACCTTTTACAGTTACAACAATTGATTTATTCATATTAAACCTCCGTTATCAGACGCATGGAGTATGTCAGGACACACTCCTGCCAGTTTACTAATTTTACTTTACATTTTAGTATAACACATACGTACCAATTCGTAAATTCAAAAATAGAAAAGCCGGAGTATTGCTACTCCGGCCGTCTGGCATGTATTATCAAATTATACTAATTCGAGGAATACTGATTCAGCGTTGTCACCTCTTCTAGGTCCAAGCTTGAGAATTCTTGTGTATCCACCGTTTCTATCAGCATACTTTGGAGCGATTTCGTCGAATAACTTTGTTACAACGTCTTCGTCATATACATATGCAAGCACCTGTCTTCTTGCGTGAAGATCTCCGCGCTTTGCAAGGGTAATTAACTTTTCTGCCTTACTTCTAGTTTCCTTAGCTCTCATTTCAGTAGTCTGGATTCTTCCTTCTCTGAAAAGGTCAGTAACGAGATTTCTCATCATTGACTTTCTGTGAGCTGAAGGTCTACCTAACTTTCTGTAACCCTTCATGTGAGTGTATCTCCCTTCTTCAAAGATTCTATTCGTCGCTTGGTCTTAAGCTTAAGCCAAGTTCTTCAAGTTTGTGTTTTACTTCATCAAGAGATTTCTTACCGAGATTTCTTACCTTCATCATATCTTCTTCTGAACGATGAGTAAGTTCTTCAACAGTGTTGATAGCAGCTCTCTTTAAGCAGTTGAATGAACGTACTGAGAGTTCGAGTTCTTCAATAGTCATTTCAAGTGCCTTTTCCTTCTGGTCTTCTTCCTTTTCAACCATGATTTCAAGACCATCTGTACTGTCTGTGAGTTCGATGAAGAGTGCAAGGTGTTCCTGCATAATCTTTGCACCGATTGACACGCCTTCTTCAGGTGAAATTGAACCATCAGTCCAGATTTCAAGAATAAGCTTGTCATAGTCAGTAACCTGACCAACTCTTGTATTTTCTACAGTAAAGTTAACCTTTCTTACAGGTGTGAAAATTGAGTCAACCGGAATAACTGCGATTGGAGTGTTTTCATTCTTGTTGTTTTCAGCAAGAACGTAACCTCTTCCTCTTGCAAGATTGATTTCCATTACGAGAGTTGCATTTTCTTCGAGTGTAGCAATGTGTAAATCCGGATTAAAGATTTCCATATCTGCATCGCCGATGATATCAGCTGCAGTTACTTCCTTCGGACCAACAGCGTTGATGATAACTCTCTTAGTATTTTCTCCGTTTAATCTTACAGCGAGCTTCTTAAGATTTAAGATAATTTCTGTAACATCTTCTTTTACTCCTGGAATTGTTGAAAACTCGTGAAGTATTCCGTCGATTTTAACCGAAGTTACAGCCGCACCTGGAAGTGATGAAAGAAGAATTCTTCTTAAACTGTTTCCAAGAGTTGTTCCGTATCCTCTTTCAAGTGGTTCAACAACGAATTTGCCGTAGTTCGGATCGTCCTGTGAATATATACATTCGATTGTTGGTTTTTCGATTTCGATCATTTAAAAAACCTCCTTATTATCCCAAGATATAGCTCATAAATTACTCTACGCGCTATACTACTTTGAGTATAATTCGACGATTAAGTGTTCTGCTACCGGTGTATCAATTTCTGATCTTGTAGGGAGCGTAACAACTTTACCTTCTAACTTTTCAACGTCAACTGTAAGCCATGAAGGAACAGTGATTGACATTTCCTTAACTTCCTTGAACTTAGGAGAATTTGTGCTCTTTTCCTTAACCTTGATAACGTCTCCAGCCTTAACTTCGTATGAAGGGATGTTTACCTTCTTACCGTTTACTGTGAAGTGGCTGTGTGTAACGAGCTGTCTTGCTTCCTTTCTTGATGAAGCAAATCCAAGTCTGAATACTACGTTGTCAAGTCTTGATTCGAGAAGGATTAAGAGGTTTTCACCAGTCATACCCTTCTTTCTTGCAGCCTTGTCAAATAAATTTCTGAACTGAGTTTCCTGGAGTCCATAGAATCTCTTTGTCTTCTGCTTTTCTCTAAGCTGTGTACCATAGTCTGACATCTTCTTTCTGTTCTGACCATGCTGTCCAGGAGCGTAATTTCTCTTTTCAAGCGCACACTTTGAGCTGTAGCATCTTTCTCCCTTTAAGAATAACTTCTGTCCTTCTCTTCTGCAGAGTCTGCAGTTAGCGTCTGTATATCTTGCCATTTTAAATTACTCCTCCTTTCTATTAGACTCTTCTTCTCTTAGGTGGTCTGCATCCGTTATGTGGAATAGGCGTGATGTCCTTAATCATAGTGATTTCAAGACCTGCAGCCTGAAGTGCTCTGATTGCAGCTTCTCTTCCTGAACCAGGACCCTTAACGTATACTTCTACAGTCTTGAGTCCGTGTTCCATAGCACCCTTAGCAGCTTCTTCTGCTGCCATCTGTGCTGCGAATGGAGTAGACTTTCTTGAACCCTTAAAACCAAGTGATCCGGCACTTGACCATGAAAGTGCATTACCGTTTAAATCTGTGAGAGTAACAAGAGTATTGTTAAAGGATGACTGAATATGTGCCTGGCCTTTTTCGATGTTCTTGCGTTCTCTTCTCTTTTTTCTTACTGTCTTCTTTACAGCTTTAGCCATTTCATCCTACCTCCTTACTTTCCAGCTTTCTTCTTTCTACCTACAGTCTTCTTAGGACCCTTACGAGTTCTCGCGTTAGTCTTAGTCTTCTGACCTCTAACTGGGAGATTTCTTCTGTGTCTAATTCCTCTGTAGCAACCGATTTCCATGAGTCTCTTGATGTTGAGTGATACTTCTCTTCTGAGATCTCCTTCAACAACGTATTCCTGGTCGATAATCTTTCTGATTCTACCAGCTTCATCTTCTGATAAATCCTTAACTCTGATATCAGGATTTACTTCTGCCTTTTCGAGAATGTCGTTAGCAGTCTTTCTACCAATACCGTAGATGTAAGTAAGACCGATTTCTACTCTCTTATCTCTTGGTAAGTCTACACCGGCTATTCTAGCCATACGTCCCTCCTTCTCCTATCTTCCGTCGCGCAACGAGGCGCAATATAGACAGGTTTCTCTTTCAATTCTTTACTATATAAATGTTACTAATTAATAATTTGATTTATCAGCCCTGCTTCTGCTTGTGCTTTGGGTTTTCGCAGATTACCATAACCTTACCGTTTCTCTTGATAATCTTGCACTTTTCGCAGATAGGCTTTACTGATGCTCTAACTTTCATCGGATTAACCTCCTCTACTTATCTCTCCATGTGATTCTTCCTCTTGTAAGGTCATATGGTGAAAGTTCAACCTTTACCTTATCTCCAGGGAGAATTCTGATGAAGTTCATTCTGATTTTTCCTGAAATGTGCGCGAGTACTTCGTATCCGTTATCAAGCTTAACCTTGAACTGAGCGTTCGGCTGAGCATCTACAACAGTTCCGAATACCTCGATGACGTCTTTCTTCGCCATAAATACATCTCCTTCTTATTCAAACAACGTTATGAGCTCGGGCTCACCATCAGTTATAACTACTGTATTTTCGTAGTGTGCGGAAAGGAGTCCGTCACTTGTTACCACTGTCCACTCATCATCGAGTACATCTACTCCGTAGTGACCCTGTGTAATCATCGGTTCTATGGCAAATACCATACCTTCCGCAAGTCTCGGACCTCTTCCAGGCTTTCCGTAATTCGGGATCTGTGGATCTTCGTGCATATTGCTTCCGATACCATGTCCGACATAATCCCTTATTACTCCAAAACCTTCCTTTTCTGCAAGAAGCTGAATTGCATGTGAAATATCTGATAATCTGTATCCCACCTTGCAGAATTCAAGTCCTGCAAAGAAACTGTCGCGAGTCGCCTCTATAAGATGCTTTGCTTCTACGCTGATTTCTCCTACGCCGTATGTTCTCGCCGCATCGCTGTAATATCCTTTGTAGATACATCCAGTATCGACACTGACGATATCTCCCTCTCTAAGTATTCTGTTCTTTGAAGGGATACCGTGTACCACTTCATCGTTTACAGAAACACAGGCAGCCGCCGGGAAACCGCCGTATCCTTTGAAGGCCGGAATCATTTTGTACTTAAGGATTGTATCTTCTACAAACTTGTCAACGTCCCATGTGGACATGCCAGGCTTGATGTAGTTTTCAAGTTCCTTAAGGATGAATCCCGTAACCTTCCCGGATTCGCGCATTAAGCTTATCTCATCTTTTGACTTAATGATGATCATAATCTATTACCCAAGTACTTTAACGATGTCAGCAAATACATTGTCAAGGCCTGTAGCACCATCGATATGAGCGATAACGCCTGCCTTTTCGTAGAAATCTACGAGAGGCTTTGTCTGTGCTTCATATACTTCGATTCTGTTTTCTACAGTTTCCTTTGTATCGTCGGCTCTCTGGTAGAGTTCGCCTCCGCAAGTATCACAAACGCCTTCAGTCTTAGGAGGCATATTTACCTTGTGATAGCTAGCTCCGCAAGCTCTGCATACGAGTCTGCCTGTAAGTCTTGTGATGAGTTCTTCCTTTTCAACAGCGATGTCGAGTACGTGCTCAACCTTTCTGCCGTGAGCTGCGAGGAATTCATCAAGCTTTTCTGCCTGGTAAACTGTTCTTGGGAAACCGTCAAGAAGGAATCCTTCCTTACAGTCTTCTTCAAGAAGTCTGCTGCAGGCGATTTCTACAACGAGATCATCTGGAACGAGCTCGCCCTTATTCATATATTCCTGGGCTTTCTTTCCAAGCTCTGTACCCTTTTTGATGTTTTCTCTGAAGATATCTCCAGTTGAAATATGAGGGATATTATACTTTTCTACTATTCTCACTGCCTGAGTGCCTTTTCCTGCACCCGGAGGGCCAAGTAAAATTAAATTCATATCGTCATCTCCTTATTACTTTAAGAAACCTTCATAGTTTCTCATGAGCAACTGGTTGTCAAGCTGTTTTACTGTATCGAGTGCAACACCGACTGCGATTAAGAGTGATGTACCACCGAAATTGAAGTCAAGAGCTGTAAACTGGCTGATTATTGTAGGTAAAATCGCGATAATTACGAGGAAAACTGCTCCTACGAATGTAATTCTTGACATTACCTTTGCTAAATATTCAGCTGTCGGTCTTCCAGGTCTGATACCAGGAATGAAACCGCCGTTATTCTTTAAGTTGCCTGCAATTTCTACAGGATTGAATGAAATCGCTGTGTAGAAATATGTGAAAGCAACGATGAGAACTGCATTGAAAATTGTGTAAATAGTTACTCCAGCAGCATTACCGTAAGGTGAAAGCCAGTTTGTAACAAACGCTGCAAATCCTGAATTTGGCCAGAAATATGTGAGCGTAAGTGGGAACTGGAGTAATGAGAGTGAGAAGATAACCGGCATTACACCTGCCTGGTTAACCTTGATAGGAATGAATGTTGACTGTCCGCCATACATCTTTCTACCAACTACTCTCTTTGCATACTGCACAGGAACCTTTCTCTGACCCTGCTGAATCATAATGATACCTACGATTACGATTACAGCGAATACGAGGAAGATGATAAGTCCGATAATGCTTACCTGACCGTTGATCACCTTGATTGCTGTGCTGTGAACTGCTGACGGAACTCTTGAGATGATACCTGCGAAGATTAAGAGTGAGATACCATTTCCGATTCCACGTTCATTGATCTGTTCGCCAAGCCACATGAGGAATGCAGTACCTGCAGCAAGTGTAAGAACGATTACGATAACATTGAAGATGTTAGTGCTGATAAGCGCTCTTCTGAATAAACCTACTGTAAGACCTACTGCCTGAACGAGAGCGAGTACAACTGTGAGATATCTAGTGTACTGCGCCATCTTCTTTCTTCCTTCAGGACCTTCTTTAGTGAGTCTCTCGAGTGCAGGAATTGCAACTGCGAGAAGCTGTAAGATGATTGATGCTGTAATGTACGGAGTGATACTAAGCGCAAAAATTGTGAACTGGCTGAATGCACCACCCGAGAACAAATCAAACAACGCGAACAAACCTGTACCGCCATCGAATACCTGGCTTAAAATTTCTCTGTCCATTCCCGGAACAGGGATGTTTGAGCCGATTCTGAAAATTACGAGCATCCAGAATGTGAAAATCATCTTCTGTCTGATCTCTTTAACTTTCCAGGCCTGAGCAATTGTTTTGAGCGCACTCATCTTAGATCACCTCTGCCTTTCCTCCAGCAGCTTCGATCTTTTCGATAGCCGTCTTGCTGAACTTCTGAGCTTTAACTTCTACGCTCTTTTCAAGAGTTCCGTTTCCGAGAACCTTGATTCCGTCCTTAACCTGCTTTACAATTCCTTCTTCCTTGAGAAGTTCAGGTGTAACAACTGTTCCGGCTTCGAATCTATTTAAGTCGTCAACATTGATAATTGTGTATTCTGTGCCCCAGATGTTTGTGAAGCCTCTCTTAGGGAGTCTTCTGTAGAGTGGCATCTGTCCACCTTCGAATCCAAGTCTAACGCCGCCGCCTGATCTTGAATTCTGACCGTTCATACCTCTACCAGCAGTCTTACCCTGTCCAGTAGCTGTACCTCTACCTTTTCTCTTTGGAGCTTTAGTAGCACCTGCAGGTGCGTGTAATTCATGAAGTTTCATAAGTCCTGCACCTCCGATTATAATTCTTCAACTGTAACAAGATGCTTAACCTTTTCGATTGCTCCACGAGCCTGTGGGCAGTCTGTAAGTTCTACTGAGTGCTGCATCTTCTTAAGTCCTAACGCTTCTACTACCTTCTTCTGCTTAGGGGAAGCGCCAATTGTGCTCTTAGTAAGTGTAACCTTAATCTTTGCCATTATAGCGTCCTCCTTATCCTAAAATTTCTTCAACAGTCTTGCCTC
Source organism: Clostridiales bacterium (assembly GCA_015058155.1). GTDB lineage: Bacteria > Bacillota > Clostridia > Peptostreptococcales > Anaerovoracaceae > QAKD01. The sequence continues at coordinate 41,072 of SVCW01000010.1, forward strand.
TGAGCTTTGCAACCTTTTCAGCTGTTGCAAGAGTCTTGAGTGCTTCGAGTGTAGCATAAGCCATGTTTGCTGTATTGTTTGAGCCAAGTGACTTAGCTCTTACGTCCTTAACACCTGCAGCTTCGAGTACTGTACGTACTGATGAACCTGCGATAACTCCAGTACCAGGTGCAGCTGGCATAAGGAGAACCTTACCAGCTCCGAAAATACCGAGGTTTCTGTGCGGGATAGTAGTTCCAACTGTAGGAACTGTGATTAAATTCTTCTTTGCATCTTCTGTTGCTTTTCTTACAGCTTCAGGAATTTCCTGAGCCTTACCAATACCGCAACCTACAACGCCAGCGCCGTCGCCAACTACAACTGTTACTGAGAATCTCATGTTTCTTCCGCCCTTAACAGTCTTAGCAACACGTCTGATGCTTACGATTGTTTCTTTTAACTCAAGCTTAGATGCGTCTATCTGATTCTGTCGCATTCTTTTTCCCTCCTGTTAGAAATTGAGACCGGCTTCTCTAGCACCGTCTGCGAGTTCCTTTACTCTTCCGTGATATAAGTATCCGCCTCTGTCGAAGCAAACTGTGTCGATACCCTTTTCGAGAGCTCTCTTAGCCACAACTTCTCCAACCTTCTTAGCAGCATCCTTATTTCCACCGTAACCGATTTCTGCCTTAACTTCCTTTTCAAGTGAAGTAGCAGCTACAAGTGTAACTCCGTTTACGTCGTCAATAATCTGACATGAAATGTTCTTATTACTTCTGTAAACGCAAAGTCTAGGTCTTTCAGGAGTTCCAAATACAGTCTTTCTAACTCTTTCGTGTCTCTTAACACGTCTATCATTTCTGCTTTCAATAGCCATAATGCTCGTACTCCTTTCCTATTATTTACCTGTCTTGCCTTCTTTTCTACGGATAACTTCATCAACGTACTTGATTCCCTTGCCCTTGTAAGGTTCAGGCTGTCTCCACTTTCTGATGTTAGCCGTATAATTTCCAACAAATGCCTTGTCAATACCCTTAACGATTATTTCAGTCGCTGATGGAACTTCTGTTGTGATTCCTTCAGGGTCTTCCATAATAATAGGATGTGAGTAACCAAGGTTCATCACGAGATTCTTGCCCTGCTTTTCAGCCTTGTAACCAACACCTACGAGCTGGAGCTTCTTTTCGTATCCTGCAGTAACGCCTACAACCATGTTGTTGATGAGTGTTCTTGCAAGACCGTGCTGTGATCTGTTTTCCTTAGCATCGCTGTCTCTTGAAACAGTGAGTGTTCCTTCGTTAATTTCTACTTTGATTAACTTGCTGATCTGTTCCTGTAATTCGCCCTTAGGTCCCTTTACAGTAACAACGTTGTTGCTATCAACCTTAACCTCTACGCCGGCAGGAAGAGCAACAGGTAATCTACCTATTCTTGACATATCTTTATCCTCCTACTACCAAACGTAACAAATAACTTCGCCGCCAACGCCAAGCTTTCTAGCTTCCTTATCGCTGATAACGCCCTTTGAAGTTGAAACGATAGCGATTCCGAGTCCTCCGAGTACCTTTGGTACATCGTCAGCCTTAGCATAAACCTTGAGACCAGGCTTTGAAATCTTCTTGATTCCACTGATAACTCTTTCTTTGTGTGCACCGTACTTCATGTAAATTCTGATAGTACCCTGCTTGTTGTCTTCGATTACATCGAATCCCTTAATGTAGCCTTCTTCAGTAAGAATGCCAGCGATTGACTTCTTCATCTTTGAAGCAGGTACATCAACTGTGTCATGTCCTACAGTATTGGCATTTCTGATTCTTGTTAGCATATCTGCTATAGGATCTGTCATTGTCATTACTATTATATCTCCTTCCTCATGTGGTTTCGTCTCGCGGCAGTCCCTGTGACCTCCATCGGACGACCTTCACAATTAATAACTATTTCTTACCAGCTTGCCTTCTTTACGCCTGGGATTTCGCCCTTGTATGCAAGCTCTCTGAAGCAAATTCTGCAGATTCCGTACTTTCTGAGTACTGAATGTGGTCTTCCACAAATTCTGCATCTTGTGTATGCTCTTGTTGAAAACTTAGGCTTTCTAGCCTGCTTTACTTTGAGAGATGTTTTTGCCATAATTCCCTCCTATATTACTTTTCGAACGGCATTCCGAGAAGCTTGAGAAGTTCCATAGCTTCTTCGTCAGTCTTAGCTGTTGTTGTGAATACGATGTTCATACCCTTAATCTTGTCAACCTTATCATAGTTGATTTCAGGGAAGATGAGCTGTTCCTTGATACCCATTGAGTAGTTTCCACGTCCGTCGAATGAGTTCTTTGAAACGCCCTTAAAGTCTCTTACTCTTGGAAGAGCGATGTTGAAGAACTTGTCGATAAATTCATACATGCTGTCTCCTCTTAAAGTAACCTTAGCTCCTACAGGCATTCCCTGTCTAACCTTGAAGTTCGCAATTGACTTCTTAGCCTTTGTGATTACAGGCTTCTGACCTGAAATCATAGCGAGTTCTTCTACAGCTGATTCCATAAGCTTAGCGTTGTCCTTTGCTTCGCCAAGACCCATGTTGATTGTTACCTTTACAAGCTTTGGAACTTCCATTACATTCTTGTACTGGAACTTTTCGTGTAAAGCTGGAAATACGTCAGTCTTATAACTTTCTCTTAATCTTGCAGTCAAAATCGTCTCCTCCTTTCTTAGTCGATTACAGCGCCTGTCTTCTTTGATACTCTGACCTTCTTACCGTTTTCGATCTTGTATCCAACTCTTACAGGAGCGTCTGCCTTCTTATCATAAAGCATAACATTTGAAGCATCGATAGGTCCTTCAATGTGTCTGATTTCAGCCTTTGCAGTTCTTGTCTGCTTCTGGTGCTTAGTCTGAACATTAACGCCTTCAACTACTACTCTGTTCTTTTCAGGGATAGCTCTTAAAACCTTTCCCTTCTTGCCCTTGTCTTTACCAGTAATTACTACTACTACGTCGTCTTTCTTAATTTTCATGCTCGTACCTCCTATAATACTTCAGGTGCAAGTGATACGATCTTCATGAAGCCCTTATCACGAAGTTCTCTTGCTACTGGTCCGAAGATACGAGTACCAACTGGATTCTTATCATCCTTGATAATAACTGCAGCGTTCTGGTCAAACTTAACGTAGCTTCCATCAGCACGTCTAGCGCCAGTCTTAGTTCTTACTACTACAGCCTTTACTACATCGCTCTTCTTTACAACGCCACCTGGTGTTGCGTCCTTAACGGCACAAACGATTACATCACCAATATTTGCATACTGACGGCTAGTACCACCAAGTATACGGATGCATAAAAGTTCTTTTGCACCGGAATTGTCTGCGACTCTTAATCTACTTTCAGTCTGAATCATTTTCTGGTGCCTCCTTTACTTAGCTTTTTCAACGATGTTAACAAGTCTCCATCTCTTGCTCTTTGAGAGTGGTCTTGTTTCCATAATTCTTACTGTATCACCGATATTGCATTCGTTATTTTCATCGTGAGCCATAACCTTCTTAGTTCTCTTTACAGCCTTGCCGTAGAGGGAATGTCTTACGAAGTCTTCGATTGCAACTGTGATGCTCTTATCCATTTTGTTGCTTACTACAACGCCGACCTTAGTCTTTCTTCTGTTTCTTTCAACTGTCATATTACATCCTCCTTTCTACTAGCCTCTAAGCTCTTTTTCTCTAATGATAGTCTTGATTCTAGCAATATCTTTCTTTACTTCCTTCATCTTAACAGGATTTTCGAGCTGTCCTGTCACATGCTGAAATCTAAGGTTGAAGAGTTCATTCTTCTGCTTAGTGAGTTCTGCAGTGAGTTCGGCAACTGTCATATCTCTCATTTTCTTTAATTCCATTATGCCTCTCCTCCTTCTGCTACTGCTGTTTCCTTGATGGCAAACTTACACTTTACAGGAAGCTTGTGAGCAGCAAGTCTCATAGCTTCTCTTGCCTTTTCTTCTGAAACGCCTTCGATTTCGAACATAACTCTGCCTGGCTTAACTACTGCTACCCAGTACTCAGGAGCACCCTTACCTGAACCCATTCGTACTTCAGCAGGCTTCTTTGTAACCGGCTTGTGTGGGAAAATCTTGATATATACTTTACCACCTCTCTTGATTGAACGTGTCATTGCAATTCTGGCAGCTTCAATCTGATTTGAGGTAATCCATCCGCATTCCTGTGAAACGAGACCGTAGCTTCCGTAAGTAATTGTGTTACCCTTTGTAGCAACGCCCTTCATTCTACCTCTGTGGACTCTTCTGCGTTTAACGCGCTTTGGCATTAACATAACGCTGTTCCTCCTTCCTGAATCTATGCTTCAGCTTCTGCAGTTTCTACTGCTGGAGCTTCTTCTACCTGTGGTTCTGCAACGGCTTCAACCTTTGGAGTCTTTCTTACTCTTGGGTTAACTGCCTTTGGTGCTTCTGCCTTCTGATCTCTGTCACGGCCGCCGCGTCTGTCGTCTCTTCTTCTGTCTTCTCTGTTACCGCGTCTTTCGCCGTCCTTCTTGCCACGTCTTTCGCCGCGTCTTTCCTGCTTTTCTTCAGGAACTGCGCTCTTGAGACCCTTGTCAAGAATTTCACCGTGGTTAATCCATACCTTTACGCCGATCTTTCCGTAAGTTGTATCAGCTTCAGCAAAACCGTAATCGATATCTGCTCTTAATGTATGAAGAGGAACGTTTCCTTCGCTGTACTTTTCTGATCTAGCGATTTCAGCTCCGCCAAGTCTTCCGCTTAAGAGAACCTTGATTCCCTGAGCGTTAGCCTTCATTGTTCTTCCGATAGCCTGCTTCATAGCTCTTCTGAATGAAACTCTTCTTTCGAGAGCCTGTGCAATGCTTTCTGCTGTGAGCTGAGCGTCGAGCTCTGCTCTCTTGATTTCCTTGATTTCGATAACTGCAGTCTTTCCAGTCATCTTTTCGATTTCAGCCTTGAGTTCATCAATGCCGCTTCCTGATCTTCCGATTACCATACCAGGTCTGTTAACCATAACGATAACCTTAATCTGATTGTTTGCAGCTCTTTCGATAACTACCTTTGAAACTCCTGCTGCGTATAACTTCTTCTTCACATATGTTCTTACCTGATTGTCTTCAACGAGGTAATCTGCGAAGTTGCTCTTATCTGCATACCACTTGGAATCCCAGTCCTTGATAACGCCCACTCTTAAACCATGTGGACTAACTTTCTGACCCATTTAGTGAACCTCCTATCTTAGTTTCTTTCCTTAAGAGTAACGCCAACGTGACTCATTCTCTTGCGAATGATGGATGCTCTGCCCTGTGCACCAGCTCTCCATCTCTTCATAGTTGGTCCCTGATGAGCGTAAACTTCAGCAACATATAACTTGTCTGGATTCATGTCAAAGTTGTTTTCAGCGTTTGCTGCAGCTGACTTAACAACCTTTTCTAATATTTCTGCTCCCTTACCAGGAGTAAACTTTAAAATTGTCATTGCCTCGTTTAAGTCTTTGCCTCTTACGAGATCGCATACAGGCTTGAGCTTGATAGGAGACATTCTAACATACTTTGCAATTGCTTTTGCTTCCATTTTCAATTATCTCCTTTCTTCTTACTTCTTCTTTGTGCTCTTGTCAGCAGCGTGACCTCTGTAGTTTCTTGTAGGGGCGAACTCACCGAGTCTGTGTCCTACCATATCTTCTGTGATATATACAGGAACGTGCTTCTTTCCATCATGCACTGCGATTGTATGTCCAATCATCTGAGGGAAAATTGTTGATGGTCTTGACCATGTCTTGATAACTTTCTTTTCGTTAGCTGCGTTCATTTCGATGATTTCCTTGAGCAGCTTAGCGTTTACGAAAGGACCCTTCTTAAGTGATCTACTCATTTATTTACGTGCTCCCTTCCTATTTATCATTTCTCTTCTTTACGATATACTGATTTGACTTCTTGTTCTTCTTTCTAGTCTTGTATCCAAGAGCAGGCTTACCCCAAGGAGTAACTGGTGCAACTCTACCGATACCAACCTTACCTTCACCACCACCGTGTGGGTGATCGTTAGGGTTCATAACTGAACCTCTTACTGTAGGTCTGATACCCATATGTCTCTTTCTACCAGCCTTACCGATCTGGATGTTTGCGTGATCGAGGTTACCAACTTCGCCGATTGTAGCTCTGCAAGTCATTCTAACCTTTCTAACTTCTCCGGAAGGGAGTCTAACCTGAGCGTACTTTTCTTCCTTAGCCATGAGCTGAGCTCCATTACCAGCTGATCTTGCGAGCTGTCCGCCCTTTCCAGGCTGGAGTTCAACGTTGTGGATGATTGTACCTACAGGAATGTTTTCGAGTGGAAGTGCATTTCCGATCTTGATATCTGCGTTTGCGCCTGATTCGATAACGTCGCCAACCATGAGCTTGTTAGGAGCGAGGATGTATCTCTTTTCTCCGTCTGCGTAAACGATGAGAGCGATGTTAGCGCTTCTGTTTGGATCGTATTCGATTGCTGCAACTTTTCCTGGAATTCCGTCCTTATTTCTCTTGAAGTCGATGATTCTGTACTTAGGTCTGTATCCGCCGCCTCTGTGTCTTACAGTAATCTTACCTCTTGAGTTTCTTCCTGAATGCTTCTTAAGAGTAACTGTGAGCGCCTTTTCAGGAGTTGACTTTGTGATTTCTTCAAATGTAGAAACCGTCATTCCTCTTAAACCAGGAGTAGTTGGATTATATTTTCTGATTCCCATTACTTACTACCTCCTATATTAAAGTCCCTGGAAGAATTCGATTTCCTTACTCTTAGCTGTAAGAGTAACGATTGCCTTCTTTGAAGAAGCAGTCTTTCCTACGTATCTTCCCATTCTCTTAACTTTACCGTTAACGTTCATAATGTTTACTTTTGCTACTTCAACACCGAAGATTTCTTCTACAGCTAACTTAACCTGTGTCTTGTTAGCGTCCTTAGCAACCTTAAATGTGTATTTCTTCATAGCTGCGTCATCCATTGACTTTTCTGAGATGACTGGCTTAATAATTACATCGTAAGGAGTCTTCATTATGCGTACACCTCCTCAATTTTCTTTACCGCATCTGCAGTAAGGATTAAGCTTGTGTGGTTGATGATTTCGTAAACGTTCATTGTTCCTACGAGAGCTGTTCTTACTCCAGGAATGTTAGCAGCTGACTTGATAACGTTTTCGTCCTTTTCAGCTGTAACGATGAGAGCCTTCTTAGCAGCCTTAACGTTTGCGAGAACCTTGATCATTTCCTTAGTCTTAGGAGCTTCAAATGTGAGAGCGTCTAAAACGATGATTTCATTTTCCTGAACCTTTGATGAGAGAGCAGATAACATAGCAAGTCTCTTAACCTTCTTGTTGATTGTGTATCTGTAATCTCTTGGCTTTGGTGCGAATACTACGCCACCGCCAACCTGTGATGGGTCTGTTGAGCTACCCTGTCTGTGACGACCAGTACCCTTCTGTCTGAAAGGCTTCTTTCCGCCTCCTCTAACTTCGCCTCTGTTTAAGGCTGACTGTGTGCCCTGTCTCTGATTAGCTAGGTAGTTCTTAATTACTGTGTGTACAGCGTACTCATTTGGTGCGATTCCGAATACTGCGTCGTTTAATTCGATAACGCCTGCTTCTGCACCGCTCATGTTAAGCATTGTAACTTTTGCCATTTGTACTTCCTCCTTTCCTAGCCTCTATTACTGACCCTTTACTGCGTACTGGATACGAACGAGGCCACCCTTAACGCCTGGTACCGCACCCTTAACGAGCATGAGGTTTCTATCTTCGATAACTTTTACGAGTTCAACATTCTGAACTGTTACTGTTTCTCTACCCATTCTTCCAGGACCCTTGTTGCCCTTGAATACTCTTGATGGGTAAGTACCTGCAGCGAGTGCGCCGGCAAGTCTCTTATGCTTTGAACCGTGGCTCATAGGTCCTCTGTGGTGTCCATGTCTCTTGATGTTACCCTGAGTTCCCTTACCCTTTGAAGTTCCAGTTACGTCGAGCTTCTTTCCAACTTCGAAATCAGCTACTGTGATAACCTGTCCAACTTCGTAAGTTTCGCCTTCTTCTACTCTGAATTCAGCGAGATACTTCTTAGGAGCTACGCCAGCCTTTTCAAAGTGACCAGTCATTGGCTTGTTAACTCTCTGTGGCTTCTGATCTTCGAAACCAATCTGTACTGCATTGTAACCGTCTGTTTCAACAGTCTTTACCTGAGTAACAACTTCAGGACCAGCTTCGATTACTGTTACTGGAATAACTTCTCCAGCTTCTGAGAAAATCTGAGTCATTCCGATTTTCTTTCCTAAAATCATTTTCATATTCTTTCTCCTTTTTCTTACAGCGGAACGGTCGTGCCGTTCATTCTAAGGGAGTTCCCTTACTGTTTTGTTTTTGTTACCTCTTAGAGCTTGATTTCGATATCAACGCCTGAAGGTAAATCAAGCTTTGTTAAAGCGTCTGTAGTCTTTGGTGTAGCGTTTGTGATGTCGATGAGTCTCTTGTGAGTTCTCTGTTCGAACTGTTCACGGCTATCCTTGTACTTGTGTACCGCTCTAAGGATTGTTACTACTTCCTTTTCTGTTGGAAGCGGAATAGGGCCTGATACGTCAGCGCCTGACTTCTTAGCAGTTTCTACGATCTTTGCTGCTGCAGCGTCGAGGAGCGCGTGATCATAAGCTCTAAGCTTGATTCTGATTTTCTGTAATTCGCTCATTTTGTTCCTCCTGTTTTTTTAGTTCGATTTTCGCTATTCTCGCACAAGGGGTTCGCTCTTTTTCGTCCGCCGGCCGCCGTTTTTGCGCTTTCTCGCAACTCTTTCTCGTCCTAGCGCTTCCGGCCGCCCTTGGCGAAAGTGCCATTTTTCAACGTGTCCGGGGTTTTTTGAACGCCCGCGCGCTTCTTTGACACGCTTCCGTGTGTTTCTTTTTTTCGTACACACCAGAAAAATGGCGAATCCCTTCGTCCCTGTCTGGCAGGGGCAATTCTCGGCGGAAATTACCTGATAGCTCAGCAACTTCCCGCGTCTTCGCCTAAAGCACGCTTATACATAATACAACAAATAAAAATATAATGCAAGTATTTTTTAGAAAAAGTTTTTCGTAATTATGGAATTTTTTTCAGCCACAAAGTGAGTGTTTTCAACGGTTGCAGCCCTCAAGGCATGCACACTCATCCACGTGTTTCTTTTTCTTTTTTCAAGCCCCTATATTATGGTCTTCCTTCTTTTCCATACCCCCAGATATTGTTTGCAATAAAAAAAGGACGGTTAAACCGTCCTTCAGACTGTAGACAAAAGGCCTTCGGCATTCAATTGCCGAGGGCCTTTCTTGTTACACCTTCTTCTTTGCTAAGCGAAACTGAAGATATTTTTAGAAAAACAGTCTTTCATTATCCTGCTTTTCTCC